>JBOHJE010000157.1:0-6007 GCA_050728375.1 Methyloceanibacter sp. | reverse complement strand
ACGGCGTCGTGTGCGCATGGGAGTGATAAGGTGGCCGGCCGAAACGCGGCGCTAACGAGGAGGCCACTCAACCGCCCTCCGGCCGGCCGAACCCTACGGACCCAGGAGATGCGGCGGACCTGAGCATTCCGCAGGGTTAACACTGGGCAGGGAAGCAAACGAAGACGGAGGCGCGCTGAAACTCCCGCACAACCCCCTCGCCCCTATTTGCCTCCCACGCCAAGCTCGTCGGAACTTTAGTCAAACCATAAAAACAATCGCCAGAGGAAAGAAATCAATCCTGCCGTCTTGCTTAATATGACAAAATTCAAATCAGTGTAAAGCCTTAACGTGTAACCTTCATGGACCGGGTCAACGGCGGAAGACCGCCACCGGACTGCATATGGAGGCTTGGCTGGCACAAGTGATTCGCCGGAAGCCGTTAAATGGCCGATAGGTTGCCGCTAGGCAACGTCCGACACCACGCGACTGCGGCCGTCGCGCTTGGCACAGTAGGGCGCCTGATCAGCGCGCCGGAGAATGAGCTCCGGCGTATCGTCGGGGCACTCGAGAGCCGCCACGCCGACGCTCGCCGTGATCTCCAGCCGGCCGGTGGTATCCTTCGAGCAACTTCACATTGGCGTCGACGTCATCGACGACGAGAACACGTGCGGCCATGACCCGCTACCGCGCCTCGCCGATGAATTGCCTGATCGTCTCCAGGAACATCGTCACGGAGATCGGCTTCGAGATATAAGCCTCGCAACCGCCCTCGCGAATGCGTTCCTCGTCGCCCTTCATGGCGAAGGCCGTTACCGCCACCACCGGAATCTGGCGAAGTTGATCGTCCTCCTTGAGCCATTTGGTGACCTCAAGCCCTGATACCTCGGGAAGCTGGATGTCCATCAGAATGAGGTCGGGCCGGTGCTCGCGCGCCAGCGAAAGCGCCTCCATGCCGTTGCGCGTCTGCAACGTCTTATAGCCGTGCGCGTCGAGGAGGTCGCGGAACAGCTTCATGTTCAGCTCGTTGTCCTCGACGATCAGTACGGTCTTAGTCATTAGCCTCGGCCCTGGCGATTCGCTGAGCCCATGATCGGCGATCTCAGTGTAATGTGCCATGGCGCTCGGAGCCGACCTGACCCTCCAGAGCATTTTGAGTGCTCCCATTCGGTGGTCGTGAATTTCACCGGAAACGTGTAACCAAACTCTTTAGAGGACAGGCAAAAACCCCTGGAGAAAGGTCGTTTTCTGGCTCTGATTTGGAGCGGATAACGGGCCGTACCGAGGTTTCGCCTGGGTGCCACCGAAAGTCGTCGAGCGCCTTCGCGGGCCGCGCGTGGCCGCTATTTGCACTCTTTGGTTGTGAGATATTCGAGCGACTTTAGTCTGCCGTGGATCGAGAAATCGCCGTAGTCGATCAGAAGCTCCCGGCTTACGCCGTTCTCATAAAGGCGAAAATCGATCTGATAGCTCGGCGTCTGATCGCCTTCATTGGCATCGAAATAGCCGATCGACACGGGCCATGAGGCGAGCTCGCCGAGCTTTTTCTCCTTGGCCGGCGTTTCGAGCGCCGCATCGTCGGTTCCCGGCTTGACGAGGTGGCCGATGAAGGCAGTGGTTTCGTAGATCTTTCGTCCCTTCTCCGACCCATCGTAGATCTTAGCCTGGAACAGGGTCTGCCCCGCGACGGCCTTGTCAATCAGAGCGAGGCTGTGCTGGGTCGGGAAGAAGACTTCACCGGAAAAATTGAGCTCGGCGCGCGCGGGCTGGCTGAGCTTGACCTGGACCGGGTCGTCGAGCGCTTCGCGAACCGCCCTGCCCATGGTGACGTCGCTGAGCTTGTCGTTCAGGTATTGCGCTGACTGGAAACGGAACTTTCGCCCGTCCCCCTGCTCCCAGGTCGAGGAACGCAAGTCCGTCATGTTGGTCTGACCCTGGGAGTCGGTAAGCTGGGTCACCATACGCATGTTGAGCGAGTAACCGTCGCAATTGGAGCCGGTGAACTCGAACACCATGCGGCCATCGACGCCGGTGATCCCCGAGGCGGAGCGGGCGTCATCGAGGGTCATCTCATAAATGGCCCGATGCGGTACGAGCGGCTCCTTCGCCGCGAGCGCCTGGGCATGGCCGTGCAACACGCCACTAAGGAGCATGCTCGCCAGCACTACCAACGCGAATCTGTGGCCCGTAGAGTCCATGGAATCCTCGCCTGCCCCTCATTTCCCGCCGTTACGCTGCCGGGACTGGCGATTCTTTCGCATCTACCGGCTGGTCCGACAAGAGCGCCTCGAACCCACCGGTCTTGGCGGCGCTTGCAGCAGGGGTCGATTTGCTCAATGGTCGGGTGCCGGAGATTTGAGCTTCAGGCGTTCGGAGGTGGCATTGGCCGGCGAGATCGAAGCACGGTTGAAGGCGCTTGACCTCACGCTTCCAGAGGCGAAGACCGCTATCGGCAGCTATGCCCCCTTCATTCACCTCAGCGGCCAGCTCTTCGTGTCGGGCCAATTGCCCCTCGAGGGCGGCAAAGTAGCGGTGGCCGGCAAGCTCGGCTTCGACGTCGACGCTCCGACGGGGCAAAGGGCCGCCCGCCTCTGCGCCATGAACATCCTCGCGCAGGCGAAGGCGGCGCTCGGCGACCTGGACCGCATCGTGCGCCTTGTCCGCCTCAACGGCTATGTGAATGCGACGCCGGATTTCGCCGACCATCCCAAGGTGATCAACGGCGCTTCGGACCTTTTAGTCGAGATTCTTGGCAACAAAGGCCAGCACACCCGCATCGTCGTGGGCTGTGCCAGCCTGCCCCTGAACGCCGCGGTCGAGATCGACGCCATTTTTGCAATAAACTAGCTCCCCGGGAAGTCTGGGGCCACAGGACATGGCCGAGCTTTATTGGCTGAAACGGCCGATCGCCCATCGGGGCTTGCACGACGGCTCGAGAGGCATCGTCGAGAACAGCGCCTCCGCGATCAAGGCCGCCATCGGCGCGAGCATCGCCATAGAGGTCGATCTCCAAAGCGCCGCCGGGCAAATGCCCGTGGTATTCCATGACCACATGCTCGATCGCCTCACCGCTGAACGCGGCCCCGTCTCCGCGCTCGACATCGAGATGCTCCGCGAGATTCCACTGCGCGGAACCGGCGATCGAATCTTGTCGCTTCCCGACCTCCTATTCCTCGTCAACGGCTACGTCCCGCTAGTGCTGGAGGTGAAGAGCACCTGGACCGGCGACGGCAAGCTCGAGACCAACATCGAGCGAGCGCTCGCCTCCTATGGTGGGCCTGTGGCGGTGATGTCGTTCGATCCTCATTCGATAGCGGCGTTTCGCGAGATCGCTCCTCACCTTCCGCGCGGACTCGTCGCCGGCCGTTTCGCCGACAAGGGTCACAGGTCGCGGATCCCGCCGGCCCGGCGCTTCGCCATGCGGCATCTGCTCACATCCGCCTTCGCAAGGCCCCACTTCATCGCTTACGATATCGAAGCGCTGCCGGCCGCCGCGCCCCTTGTCGCGCGCAATCTGTTCGGGCTGCCCTTGCTCGTGTGGACCGTGCGGACCGCAAGCCAACGCGAACGCGCAATGCGCTACGCCGATGCCATGATCTTCGAAGGATTTGTCCCCTGAGATGGGCGACATCGAGCAACATACAACCGAGCCGACTGCCGACAATGGCGCTGCTTCGGATGTCGTCGTCCGCATCATTTCGTGCATCGCCGACGTGCCTGCCGCCGAATGGGATGCCTGCGCCGCCGGCGGTTCTGACTTCGCATCGCAGGCCGTCCGTCCTCCTAATCCATTTATATCGCATGCGTTTTTGGGCGCTTTGGAAGACAGCGGCTCGGCCGCGCGCGCGACCGGCTGGCAGCCGCAGCACTTACTGTTCGAGAGCGGGGACAGGCTGATGGCTTGCATGCCTTGCTATTTGAAGACGCATTCGCAAGGCGAATACATCTTCGATCACGGCTGGGCCGATGCCTATATGCGCGCGGGCGGCAGCTACTACCCGAAGCTGCAGGCCTCTATCCCCTTCACACCTGTTACCGGACGCCGCCTTCTGGTGCGCGCGGGCGCCGACCGGATCAGCCGCGAAGCCATCCTGCTCGAGGCGGGAACGACGCTTGCCAACGAGCTTGGCGTTTCCTCGCTGCACATCACCTTCCTCACCCGCTCCGAGTGGGAGCTTGCCGGCAGCCTCGGCTACCTCCAGCGCACCGACCAGCAGTTCCACTGGCAGAACGAGGGCTACCGGACCTTCGACGATTTCCTTGCCACCCTCACCTCGCGCAAGCGCAAGATCATTCGTCGCGAGCGGCGCGAGGCGCTGAGCGGCGGGGTGGAGATCGAGTGGATCACCGGCCGCGATCTCACCGAGGCCCACTGGGACGCTTTCTTCGAGTTCTACATGGACACCGGGTCGCGTAAATGGGGCTCACCCTATCTGATGCGCGAGTGCTTCAGCTTGCTCGGGCAGAGCCTAGCCGACGAGATCCTGCTCATCCTCGCCAAGCGCGGCGCCAACTACATCGCCGGCGCGCTCAACTTCATCGGCGCCGACACGCTCTATGGCCGCTATTGGGGCGGACCGGAGTTCCACGACTTCCTGCATTTCGAAGTCTGCTACTACCAGGCCATCGAGTTCGCCGTGCAACACCGACTTGCGCGCGTCGAGGCGGGCGCGCAAGGCGCGCACAAGCTCGCGCGCGGCTATCTGCCGGCCGAGACCTACAGCGTCCACTACATCGCCGACCCTGCCTTGCGGCGGGCCGTCGCGGACTTCCTCAAGCGCGAGCGCGAGGCGGTTGCGCGCGAAATCGCCCTCCTTAAGGAGGAATCGCCCTACCGCTGCATGTAGGGTTTTCGTACCTCAAAGCCTGTCATGGCCAGGCTTGTCCCATGACGAATTTGTTTGCATGGAGATTCCGGTTATAGAACTCCATGGCCTACGATGAGAACAATGTCTTCGCCAAGGTTCTGCGGGGCGAGCTACCCTGCCACAGGCTCTACGAGGACGAGGACACGCTTGCCTTCCTCGACATCATGCCGCGCACCGAAGGCCATGCGCTCGTCGTCACCAAGGAGAAGGCGCGCGACGTGTTCGAGGTCTCACCCGCCGCCCTGAACAAGCTCATGGCGGTCGTGCAGAAGCTCGCGCCCAAGATCAGGGATGCGGTCTGCGCCGACGGGGTGTTGATCGCCCAGTTCAACGGCGCAGCGGCCGGCCAGACCGTCTTCCACCTCCATGTCCACATCATTCCGCGCAAAGAGGGCATGCCGATGCGTCCCGAGGGGGGAAAGATGGCAGACCAGGCCGCGCTCGCGGCCACAGCCGAGAACATACGGACTAAGCTATCTGGTTGAGCCGCGGCCTACCGGGAGCCGAGCGGCACCTTCGGCACCAGACTCGTGCCGACATTGCGCTGTCGCCGGCCCCGCGTTCGCTTAGGGGAACGCTTTGCGCGCGGCTTGGCCGAGCCGGCCTTGGCGGTGCCCCCGGCCTTGGCGGTGCCCTTTGCCCCGCCGCCGGAGGCGCCACCTTCAGGATCGGAATCCCCCGGGTCGCGCGGCTTGATGGGCGTATCGGACTTGATGTACTCGAAGCCGAGTACCTTTTCGCCCTCCTTCTCCTCGACCACCACGCGCACGATGCCGCCGTCCTTCAGCGCGCCGAACAGGATCTCCTCGGCGAGCGGTTTCTTGATGTGCTCCTGGATCACGCGTGCAAGCGGCCGCGCGCCGAACTTGTCGTCGTAGCCGCGGTCGGCCAACCACGCGTTCGCCTCGGGCGTGAGCTCGATCGTGATGTTGCGGTCGCTGAGCTGCGCCTCGAGCTGAAACACGAACTTCTCCACCACCTTGGAGATGACCTCCGGCGACAGATTGGCGAAAGCGATGATCGCATCCAGCCGGTTGCGGAACTCCGGCGAGAACATCCGGTTGATCGCCTCCTCGTCGTCGCCCTCGCGCTTCGAGCGATTGAAGCCGATCGCCGCCTTGGCGAGGTCCTGCGCGCCGGCATTGGTGGTCATGATCAGG
>JBOHJE010000156.1:0-24433 GCA_050728375.1 Methyloceanibacter sp. | reverse complement strand
TTCGAAGAAAAAGACCGAGTTCCCGATGACGGTGCAGTTCTCCAGACTGTCGGCTTCGGCCGGCGCCCTTTTCACTTAGGCAGCTTTGGGAAGGGGAAGATCGAAGCAGAGAGGCACGTCGATTGCCTTGAATGCAGCCTCAAGCTGATCTAACTGCGATTTGTGATCCAGCCGGGGCGAGCTTCCGGAAACCAGCTTGCCACGCCGGAACGTGGTAGTGCGCCTCTCGGCGAGCGCGCATGCGGTCCGCGACGGCGAGAACACGCGCCCGGACCGTGCGGCAAGCGGCGGTCCAGGCTTTCTCGGCCTCGGCGATCTCGACAAGCTCGCCCGATAGCTGTTTGGCCGTCGCCTCGCTCAGTGACGCTTGCGCCGATGCCAGCCGCTCCCGTGCCGCTTGTGCACCTTCTCCGCCGCGTCCTGCTGTCGCCTGACGAAGATGCTTCACGCACCCGCTCACGCTCGGCTGCAAGAGCCAAGTGCCGCGCTTCGTGCCCTTCTGGATGATGTCGCGCTTCGATAGCTCCGAAAGCGTTTGCTTGGAGACGCCCATCAGTTGCGACAGAGCGCGCGTAGTCACTTCGTCGACCATGCGACGAGTCTAAGCTCGCAGCGCTGCGATGCAAGCTGCGCGCCCGACTGCCGAAAGAAGCTGGAACAACAGGGAAAAGGAAGCGAGAGCGCGACGCGAGACTAACTACGAGATACTACTGGCGCTCCCCCCTAACCCATCGGACAGGGGTATTTAGGCCATATGGCGGCGCCGGGCGGTTCCATCAAGCTGCCCCTCTCAAAATTCTTGCAAAGCGCGAAATTCCGGGGGGCTGCGCGCCGCTCCACAAGCCTGCCAAGAAGGACCCTGATGAACGCCGCCTCACTCCTTCTAAGCCGCTTCGGGAGCGTAGGTCTCTTCGCTCGCCTGGCGAGCGCCGCCAGCGAGGCTGCGCATAGCCTGCTCCTTAAGCGTCTCGATATCTCTGACGCGACCGGCAGTGGCCGATACCAAGATGCGTTGCGCCAGTTTCCTCCTCATGAGCGCGGCTTGCTCTTCGCTACCGAGTTCAAGACCCAAGGCTACCAACTCTTGCCACTTAGCGTCGAAGGCGGCCGTGAGAGCCCTCAGCTCGTCCGGCCCAAAGAAGGGTGTGTATTGTCGGAAGGGCATTTCGATACTCCACACAGGCAGGCGGGAGTCTAAAGCTCTCAGTCATCGGGTGCCTGGGGGGAAGACTTCCGACGATGCAAGGTATTTATCAGTCTCTCCTCGCAGCGTCTTCATGCGGTGCAGCATCGGCGCGTGCGGTGCAGCATTACTGCTCGTCTGGAGCCTGCGCGCGGTAGGTGATCTTGGATTGGCTCACCAACTTGTTACCGAGTTCGAGCAGATCGGCGCTTTCCGCCCGCTGCTCGTACACCGCAGGCAGAGCATCGCGCTCCGCCTCGGCAAATTCTCTTTCGCGCTTTCTGTACAGCCGAACGAGCCGCGCGTAGGTTTCGGTCTTGTAGCTGTCACGCTGCCGCCGACGCACCATGCATGCCGGGCACTCGCATTCTTCGAACTGGAAGACGGGAAGGCCTTCGGTATCGAGGATGGAGAGACGCCAGGGACGCCCGCTTGCTGCAAAACCCGAGCGAGTTCGCCGCCGGGAACGTCGGTGACGGCGCGGCCATCGGGCAGCGTCAGCGCCACAAATTGCTGAAGGCCCGAACGCTTGACCAGAATGCTCATCGCGCATCCTTTCTTGACGTGCGCAAACACGTCTCCAGTCTTTGCTAGGATTTTCCCCTGTGCATCGGCTCCGCGCTCTCCGCTCCCGGTAAGACCGGGGCATTGGCGCCATGTCGATCACGGCGTGCTAGTTGCCTCAGCGACATTCAGGGAATGCCCGTTGGTGGTCGCCTCAGCCTCGGGCCGAACCTGACCGTTGGCGTGGTAACGCATGACTGCCGTTCTCATTTCCTCAATCTCGGCCAGCGCGTGCCCGATAGACATTGGTGTCATGTCGAGTGGGATGCCGTGCTGGCGAGCCAACATCACAGCGATGAGCGGTGCGCACGCAGCAATCTTTTTCAGAGTCTCGCGTGGATCACCTTGTGCAAAGTTCCGCCTCGGCTGCTTGCCGTTCGCGTTCAAGCTCACGCTCCCGTCGCTTGTCCGCCTGCTCGATCGCTCTAAGTCGCGCCGTAGGGTCGCCGCTGCGCATGAGCTGGGTGAGCAACTTGTCCTTTTCTTCCTCGGTGACAAACTGATTAGGCGACGACCAACCATCGCCCTCCGCCAGCGCCAGAAGCGTAGCCACCGCCTTGCAGCGCGCAGCATGATAACCCGCCGTGCGCGCCTCACCCGGTAGCCAGCAAACCGTGCCGCAGCCGTCTGGCTCATGCCCGTAGAGAGCCCATAAGCAAACCGAGCCTGCTGCTCCGTCGCCCGCGCCATCGCCGCCAGCGAATGCCAGTATTCGCGATGCTCGTCGGGCCAATCGTAGGCCAATGCCTGTGTGGAAGTAGCCATAGAAAAATAATTGCTCAATTTAAGGATAGTTGTCAATATTCTTGCGCAATCACGAAATAATGTTGCGCGACGTCCCAAATGTAAGGTCGAAAAGTACCGAAATGCCTAGCAGTCGACATACGCTCCCTAGGCCTCGGAATTGGCTTACATAACTAGTCGGGCCGGACCTCAGAGAGGGCCAATTCAACGCCCCACGCGGTCGAAGGGGGTGCCCACCCCCGGACCTCACTCGACCGCCGGAACCGGCCTGAGCGACTTTAGAAACGGCTGAGAAACAAGCATTTGTTGCCCCCGTGTTGCCCCTAACAATATTGTCACCCGCTACCCCTTGGTACCCAAGGCAGTGGCACTGGTGCGAGATCAGGGAGGGGGATCTTTGAGTGAGGCCGGGAAGTGTTGGGCAGCACCGCCGAGGCCAACGAGAAACAAGCGGTTTTCATTCTCTCCCGTAGAGTTCGTTACGGTACGTATCGGCTGCGTATCGGTAACGTAACGGGTACCTGGCGTATCGGGTGTACGTATTAGAGACCCCGTATGTAACGCCCGTACGTAACGCCATTTACCGTCCAGTGACGTACCAGAGATCGGCATAGCCATGGATTAGCTTCTTGTCCTTGAGGCTTTGCGGAGGTCCATGAGGGTCGCGCGGCGTCTGGTGCCGATGCCGTTATCGCGAGCCCTATCGTTCCACTCATCCACGGTGAGCCCTGCAGGCAGCAGAGCAATATCGCTTGCGGCCGCTCAGCGTGAGTTCGGCGCCGCATTGCTGGCAGGCTTGCGGGGCGGGGCCGGCGGGATTATCTTCCGTCCCGTTCGGGCCCCCAGCTTGAACATTCTTTGGAGAGCCGTTCCCCGCGTCACGGCAGGGTGCGGCTCTCTGCACATTAGGCGGCGCTCGCATTGGCGCCTCCGTTGGCAGACTGTCGCGAAGCCTCCCATTCCTCGAGATCGGCAAGCCGCCAGAAGCGACGCCCGTTGATGCGGATGGGTTGGGGAAATGCGAGGGCTTCGTCTCGCAGCCATCGCCACAAACTCATGTCGCTCACACTGTAGCGAGCGCGCACCGCTGCAGAGGGCAGAAAGCGTTCACTCATTTCGCGCGTTCCTTTCTGTTAGGACACGCGAACAAGTTAGTTTGGACTCAGCCTCGCCGGCAGGGCGACCAAGTGGTTATAAATCGGCGGTGCGCGCCCTGCGGTCTTTTGTGGTTCTGAAAGCCTGACGACCAGGAAGGGAATGCTCTGGTCGTTGGGGATCGATCATCAAGATTGCTTCGTGCACGAAAGCCTGAAAGTGACTAGGCGCATCGTTCCCCGTCCCGCATTCGCGCCCGTAAAATTCCCAGACAAAACCTAGAAGCCAGATGATGCCCCGATCGTCCCAGTTGACCGGACGTTTCCTGGCCTGGCGCCCAAGGGGCTTGATGGTTCTGCCGAGCCAATAGTAAAGCGCTACCCTCCTGAGCGCGGGCTCAAGTTCTTCCTCGGAAGCCTGCGGTAACCAGCGACCGATGATACGCTTCGCCCAGTTGAGGGGCTCGCCCTCGTCTATTCGAGACTCGAAGATGTCAATACCGTCTCGATAAGGAAGCTTGTCGATCAGCGCCATTCTAGCGTTGACCCAGCGCCACAACATTTTGTGCCCGCTTGCCGAGCAGCGTCATGACGTGTGCGCCCCACGCCTCCGCCGCCGCACGCTTCGCCGCCTTGTGCTCGGCGTAATTGTAGGTGGCGGCAATGCCGGGGACCTTGTGGCCGAGCAGGGCCTCGACAATGTGCGGCTCGACGCCGAGCTCATTCATGCCGCTGCTTGCGGTGCGCCTCAAGTCATGGATGCGCCACGCAGCAATCTTGACGGGGAAATCAGCTTTGGCTTGGGCCCACGCCCCGCCTCGCAGCGGGCGCCCGAAAACATACTGACTTCCCGCGATGCGCGGGGCTTCCTCCAAAAGATGCTGGGCTACTTTCGAAAGCGGGATCCTGTGCGGCTCGCCGTTTTTCGTCCGGGCGCCGTCGAGATTGAGAGTCGCGCCGTCGACCTCGGGCCACTGCAGCTCCGAGATTTCAGCGCGACGAGCCCCTGTCAGGATCAGCAGCTGGATCGCCGTTCCATAGGGCCAGCCCGCCTGCTCGGCACCCAACCAAACGAGCTTCAGTTCGTCGTCGGTGAGCACCCGGTTGCGCTTCACCTCGCGTCCAGGCTTGGGCAGAGCAGCGGCGGGATTTGAGTCAATGACGCCCCGAATAAGGGACCACCGAAACAGACGGTGCACGTAGGCGGCAACCCGCCTCGCTATCGTAGTTGACCCTCGATCGGCAATCTCGTCGATCAGCACAAGAATGTCGTGCCGCCGAACGTCCCTAATCGAGCGGTGCCCCCAAATCGGCAGCATCTCTTTGTTGACGATGCGCTCGACCTCGAGGAACGAGCGATTGTGCTGCTGGTCCCGCTTTAGCCACTCACGGGCAACGCTCTCGAAATTGTCGCCGGCGGTGTCCTGCTTCGATGGGTCTCGCCCGCGGGCGACGTGTTCCTTGGCCTGACGCCACTTCTCGCGGGCTTCGGATAAAGACGTTGCCGGGTAATGCCCGAGCGTAAGGCGGCGCTGCCGGTTGCCCAGTCGGTAGAAGAAGGTCCAGGCTTTGGCGCCGCCATAGCTCACGCGGAGAGCGAAGCCGGGATACCCCAAATCGAACACGTCCACCTGCCCACTGGCGGGCGGTTTGAGACGCTTCACAACTAAATCGTTGAGCGCCTTCTTCGGCAATTGAGCCCCAAAGGTAACAGCCGGTAACCAAAAATCGTGAGTTGAATGTTAGGTAACGTGAGGTAGTGTAAGGCTGTTACGGCCGGCTTACAAGGTCTCTAGGGCCTCGGACGTGACAAAGTGTTAGCTTGTGAAAATCCGCCGAGCCTGATCCTGCATCAGGGCTTCGGCCATCTGTCCTCCACCAATCTTTTAGTAGGCGCGGATCCCCATCGCCGCCTTCACAGCGTGGTAGCCGACGAGAAGCTGAGTCAGCGCCAGCGGATGGCTCCTACGGGCGGTGCCGTTGACGGCATCGATGCGACCGACCTGATCGCGCAGATGGCCCGCCTCCGGGATGAGATTCCACAACAGATCCTCAATCCGCTCGGCCCTGTTGTCGGAGATATTGCCGTTGATCTCAAGCACATCGACGGGTTTTCCATCGCGATCTCGGGCCAACTCCAGGTTCAGGCCGGCGTTGCTGGACCCGTCGAACAGCGGCGTGAAGTCCGGATGGGGGAGCGTCGGGCGCAACAGGTGCCGGACATCGAGTTGCGTATCGGAGCCGTTTGCACCCTTGGGCGACTGGAAGCGGATGACGATGTCGGCAAAGGTCCGCTGGGGGTGGATGAAATTCGGGCTATCCCCCTTTCGCCTCTCCAAGGAGGCGATAACCTGCTCCAGCGTGTAGCCACGCTTCGTGGTGTCGCGGTGGATCTTCCACTTCACCCTGAGATCCTCTTCTGGATCGAGAAAGATCTTCACGTCGTAGCAATCGCGCATGGCTCGCGTGGTGTAGCCGAGAAGGCCTTCGGCAATAACGAACTCCTTTGGTTTGACATACATGGGGCGCTCCAGCGTGCCATGTTCGTGGCAATAGACCGGCTTCAGGATCGGCTCGCCATTGCGCAACAGGCGCAGATGCTGTTCGAGAACGTCGACATAGTTCGCCCGAGGATCGAGTGCCGATGAGCCGTTCGTGGCGCGCTCGTCGCGGTTATAGCGATGGTAATCGTCGGTGCAGAAGACCGTGCAGTGCTCGGCGCCCAAAATCTGGGCGACGCCAGCCGACAAGGTCGTCTTGCCCGAAGCCGAATCACCCACAATTCCGAGGATGATCGGATGGTCCACACGCTTCGACATAACCACTCCTAGGCACGTCTCTCCCGCGGCTTGTCAGGCGACGTCGCGAGCCGCCACGCTCGCCAAGCGCTCGGCCGGCACATAGCTCGTCATAACCTGCCGCTCGCCTGTCGCCCCCGTTATCATCAGGGTTTGCACCTTGTATTGGGACTTGCTGCGCTCGACCCCTTCCAGCAGCAGGCCCGTGGTAATGCCGGTCGCGCAGAAGAACACCTTGTCCGAGGTGATGATGTCGTCCCGATCGAACCATTTCGAAGTGTCCATACCGGCTTCCTTGACCGCCTTGGCCTCGGTCTGAAGCTGGGGATCGAGGCGGGCAAGGAATTCACCGCCGATCGCCCTGATGGCGCATGCGGACATGACGCCTTCCGGCGTGCCGCCCGTTCCCATCAGGGCATCGATGCCGGAGCCGGGGATGGCCGCCATGAGCGCGCCGGCGACGTCGCCCGCGGGGTAGAGCGCGACCCGAGCGCCTGTGGCGAGGATGGCCTCCACGAGCTCGCGGTGCCGCGGCTTCTCGAGGACGAAGACGGTGAGATCGAAAACGTCCTTGGAGAGCGCGTCGGCTAGCGCCTTGAGCTTGGTGGCAGTCGGCCAGCTCGGGTCGATGTTGCCGCGCGCAGGCGCGCTGGCGACGAACTTCTCCATATAAAAGGCCGGCCCGGGGTTCATCATCGTGCCGCGCGGTGCCACGGCGAGAACCGCCAGTGCGTTGGTCTGACCGCGCACGAGGTAGCTCGTGCCCTCAACCGGATCCATGGCGATATCCGCCTTGAAGCCGGCACCCGGCCGTCCCAGGCGCTCGCCGCGGGGCGGCTGCGGCGCCTCGCCCTTCGTCGCCTCGCCAATGACCACCACCGCGTCGAGATCGATCTCGGTAAGGGCGCTGCGCATCGCATCGAGCGCGGCGCGGCCGCCATCCTCCGCATCGCCGCGACCAATCCAGGTGAACGCCGCACACGCAGCGCTCTCGGTGACACGGCGGAGTGAGAAAACGAGCTCCGGATTGACCAGGCCCGAGCTATCCATGAAATCTCCTTCAGGCCGTTCGCGCGCAGAACGGGTCCAATCGACATGAGTTCCGGCAAAGCCCCGCAAGGCCTTGGGCGCACTATACCTTATGGGTCGGTGCCGCCCTAATTTTCAAGGGGTGAGAGCCAAATCAGGGTCGGCTAATTCGAGCCTCGGCACGTCCGCTCAGGTGCGGGTCGAGAGCGTCGCGCAAGGCATCGCCCAGCACGTTAACGGCGATCAGCACTGAGACGAGGACCAGACCCGGCAGGACAGTCACCCACCAAACTCCGGCGAACATCAAGTCATAGCCGGAGCGTATCAGGGTGCCGAGCGAAGGCTTCGTGACCGGTATGCCGAGACCCAGGAAGGACAGCGCCGCCTCGACCATGACCGCGCCCGCCACTTGAGTCGTGGCAACCACGATCAGCGGGGACAGAACATTGGGCAGGATGTGGCGCCGCACAATGACGCAATCGCTTGAGCCCAGCGCCCGGGCGGCGCGCACGTAGTCCTTCGCGGCCTCTACTTGCGTGGCGGCGCGGGCGGCTCGGGCGAAGATGGGCCACTCGGCCAAGCCGATGACCGCCACGAGCAAAGGAACCGCGAACAGGCTCAAGCTCTCACCGCCGAGGCCAGCGCGAAACAACGCCATGGCGATGATGGCCATCATCAGCGTCGATAGGGAAAGTTGAATGTCGGCGAGCCGGGTCACGACGTCGTCCACGGTGCCCCCGCCATAGCCGGCCCAAAGCCCCAATGACACCCCGAGCACTGCCTGAATGAGGACGGCAAGAATGCCCACGAACAGCGAGATGCGCGTGCCGTAGAGTATGGCGCTGAACAAATCGCGGCCTTGCGCGTCGGTGCCGAGCGGGAAGCGCGGGTCGTTGCCCTCGATCCACCAGGGCGGCAACTCGGCGTCGAGCAGATCGAAGCTCGATAGATCGAATGGATCCTGTGGCGCAAGCAGCGGCGCGCAAAGCACCGCGAGGGCCGCGACAGCGAGAAAGGCCGTGGCAAGCGCGGCCCCAGGTCTGTCGGCGGCGAATCCAAACATCGCGCGCGGAATCCTGTTGGCCGGCCGCGCGCTCATCGCTTTCCTTCGAGGCTGATGCGCGGATCGAGCACGAGACTCACGAGATCCACCAGCGTGTTGGTGATGACGAAGAGAAGGCCCACCAGGACCAGGTAGGTGGTGATAAGCGGCACATCAGCACGGCTCACCGCCTCGAGGAAGAGGAAGCCCATGCCGGGCCATTGGAAGACGGTCTCGGTGAGCAGCGTGTAGGCGATGAGCGTGCCGACCTGAAGTCCGCCCACGGCGACGAGAGGCAGAAGCGCGTTGCGCAGCGCATGCGCGAGCCAGACGCGAAGAGGCGTGGCGCCCTTGGATCGGGCGGTCCGCACGTAGTCGTGGCCGAGCTCGTCGAGCATGGCGCCGCGCACCAGCCTGATGAAGAGCGGCAGCATGATGGAGGACAGCGTAACCGCCGGAAGCAGGAGGTGCTTCAATCCGTCCAGTGTGAGGAAACTGGTTTGCCAGACGTCGAGATCGACGGTCTCGCCTCGGCCGAAGGCGGGAAGCCAGCCGAGCCAGACCGAGAAGATTGTGATGAGAAGAATGCCGGTCAGAAACACCGGCACCGAGATGCCGAGCACGCTGAGCCCTAGAATCATCCGGGCGCTGCGCGACCGGGGGCGAACCGCAGTGAAGATTCCCGCCGGCAAACAGAGTACAAGCACTATAAGACTCGCGCCGAGCACGAGCTCGAAGCTTGCCGGAAACTTGGCGAGGACGACCTCGACCGTCGGCCGCTTATAGATGAGGGAGGTGCCGAGATCACCAGTCGCCGCCCCGCCGAGGTAGCGTGCGAGCTGAACCGGCCAGGGCGCGTCGAGGCCCAACTCGTGGCGAAGCCTTTCCCGCTCGCTGTCGGGCACGGACATTCCCATGATTTCCCGTAAAGGATCGCCCAGCGCCGTGCGCACGGCGAAGGCGATAACGAGGATCGTCAGCATGACGAGCAAGGCTTGGGAAAGGCGGCGCGTGATGAACGCGAGGCCCGGCACGAACGCTTTCATCGAAACGTTAGGCCCGGGTCAAACCACAGGCGATGGCGCCTGCGACGGCCGCCTGCCAGGGCACGAACAAGAGTGCGACTGCATCCTGCTCCACGGCGGGATAGAGCAGTAGACCGAACATGGCGCCGACCGCAACAACCAGGCCCCAGGCTTGCGGACGGCGGATGGCTTGAGCCGGAATACCAGCGCCAAAGGCGGTAAGTCCCGCACCGACCGCACCGCTGGCTACCCCCGCGAGCAGCCATCCTAAGACCTCGCGGCTTGCCTTGGCCCCCGATGCTGTTCCGAACAAATTCGAGCTCACGGTCGCGGAGAAAATGTCGTTTGCGGTGTTGACGGCCGCGAGCCAGCCGATGAGCGTCAACGCCATGGTCAGCAGGCATTTGGCGAAGTCGCGTTGTATCCAGAGCCACAACATCGCGGCGACGCCCGCGCCGAACGAGATGCCCGCATGCAACGGAACCCTTTCTGCATTGATTAGGAGATCCGGCTCGCCGAGGTGAAGGTCGGGCAGAGGGGAAGGAATGCTCGAGATCAGGCCGGTGAGCCCGCCGATGCTTGCCATGACGAAGCCGGCCCTGGCCTGCGGCGGCGGCCTCGGCAATACATCGGCCCTCAGGAAGTCCCACTTCATCCCCGCTAGCGGGCAATTCTGAATGCGGTTCCGCCCCCATGGTCCCCAGCCGGTGGCGCGCAGGCGCGCGTCACGCGGAGGCAACTATACTTGACCTGCACGGGCCTGACCAATGTGCATTACGGCGGGCGGCTAGCTTTTGTTCTGCTGCTCCACCACCGATTTCATCTGGACCAAGCCCTTGTCCATGTCGTTGCCGATCATCTTCTTGCCGTTCATCACGAGACAAAAAGCCTTCTCCAGGAAATTGTGATCATCGGTCATGGTCCAAGTGACGGCTGTCTGATTGCCCGACGACTTGAAGGCAAATTGCGACATGCTGCTACCTTCGAAGGGTTCCTTGAAATCGACCCTGAGTTTGACGAGGTCGTCGGGGCGGCTCTCGGTCACCGTCATCTTACCGGCGCCGACCTTGTCGTTCCCCACCCAGGCCATCGTCGCGCCCTCGCCCACGGAGGGCCCCTCGAAGCTTACCTTCGCATCAGGATCGAGCTTCGCCCATGGCGACCAGGCATCCCATTTTTTCAGGTCGTTCACCTCGGCGAAGACCGCCGCCGGCACTGCGTCAATGGTCGCCGTCTTTTCGACGTGGAACTCCGAAGGCTGCATGGCAACCATAACGACGAAGATGAGAACGATCGCGGCGAGCGCGATCAGGATTTTTCTCCACATGTCATTCCTCCCTTCACGTCAGATTCTAATCAATCACAAGGTCACCGAGATACGGCATGTCGATGACATTCAGCACAGGCTCAAGCCTTACATTGTTGCGTGCCGCCCAGGAGAGATGCGGCCAGTGCAACGGCATGAGTGCCGCGTCGTCATAAAGTATGCGTTCGACCGCCCTTAACGACTCGGCTCGGGTTTTCGGATCGGTCATTGTCTGGGTTTCAACCGTCAGCCGGTCCACCATGGCGTTCGAGTAATTGCCGGCGTTGTACTGGCCATAGCCCGTCGTCGCGTCGGGCGTCATGACCAGGAACTCGTAGAAATTTGCCGAATCCTGCGTATCGGACTGCCAGCCGATCATCATGATGTCGCCGGCCCGCTCATCGAAGCGCTGCCAATATTGCGCCTTGGGCATCGTCTGGAGATCGACCTTGATGTTGATCTTGGCGAGCATGGCGGAGACTGCCTCGGCAATGCGCGCATCCTCGATATAACGGTTGTTCGGTGCCATCATGGTCGCCGAGAAGCCGTCGGCGTAGCCCGCCTCCTTCATCAGCGCTCTCGCCTTTTCAAGATCGTAATGCGGCTCGAGCGCGGGATCGTGGCCGGCATAGCCCGGCGGGCTCAACTGCGCTGCCGGGGTGGCGAAACCACGCATAATCTTCTTGGAGAGGCCTTCGCGGTTGACCGCATAGTTGATAGCGAGTCTGACGCGCGGATCCTTGAAGGCCGCCACGCGGTTCTGGTTCAGCTCGAAGGTGATGACTCGCGGGCTCGGCATCGTGATCAGCGCGCAGCAGGAGGCATCGCGAAGGCGCGCCAGGTCAGTCGGGGGTACCGGCGCGATGAAATCCACGTCGCCCGCGAGCAGCGCCGCCACTCGCGTCGCCGGCTCCTTGATCGGCGTGAAGACGATCTCGTCCACGTTGCCGGGAGAATCCTTGTCCCAGTAATCCTTGAAGCGTTTGAGCTCGAGCCGGACGCCTTGCTCGCGTTCCCTCACGATGAAGGGGCCGGTGCCGCCCACATGGGTGGAGGCGAAGGATGAACCGTGTTTCACTATCGCATCCTTCGGTTGGCCGCGCTCGTCGGTGCCACTGTAGAACTCGCGGTCCATGGGAAAGATGTAAGTGGCGAGATTGAGCACCAGTGGATAAGGGCCCTTGGTGATGAGGTCCACCCTGCGCTCATCGATGGACCGGGCGCCTTCGAACGGCTCGAATAGCGCCTTGAAGTCGGGGCTCTGCTTCAGTCGGTTGAAGGTCCAAACCACATCCTGCGCCGTCAGCTCGCGTCCCGAATGGAAGCGCACGTCGTCGCGCAGATGAAAGCGGGTGGTTCGCTCGTCGATCTGCTCCCACGTCTTCGCCAGGCGCGGCTCGATTGTCATGTCGTTGCGGAACCTGACCAGAGGATCGAATGCGAGATGGGAGAACTGGAGCGTGGCTCCCGACAGTTGCTCGTGAGGATCGAGCGAAGCCGGGTCCGAATCGTAGGCCATATGAAGCGTCTTGGCCGTCGCGGTTCCGGCTTGGGCCGAAGCGGCTAGAGCAACGAGCAAGGCACAGACGAGAAAATGCATCGGCACAGGGCGCGGTTAATTTGGCTTGTTGAGTTGCTCAAGGACCTCCGGCGGAAGATCCGGTCCCGATCCCGAATATGAGCCCACGACGAAGAACGGCACAGCAATGAAGAAGCCCCCGCCCAAGACCTGCCTCCAGCCGGCCGACGCTGTTTCCAGAGCTGCACGCTTCGGATCGGCTGGGTCGTAACGCACCACCACCGATGCGCCGGCCGAGTATTTCGTAACGAGCTCCCTGCGCGAGACTCCGGCTATTCCCGACAAGATCGGCGAAGCGGATTACCGACGATTCATAGGCCTGGCCGGCGAGTTTGTAGCTATAGCGGACCTCCGGCGTAAAATAGTAGGTCGTCGTTCGGTTCTTGCGCCTATTGGACCGACGCTCGGTCCCGTCCGATGCAATCACAGTTCCTCCGGTGGTCGGCCACATTTTACTCGCCTTGGCGAGCTTGCGGCTGGCGATGCCCGAATAGATCATGTAGCCGCGGATCCATCGACATGTTCTTTCCGCCTCAGCAGGGTGAGGGTTTGTCGCCTGAAAACAACGCCCTCGTCCAGCCTCTTGCCTCGCGCCCTCCGCCGGATAAAGTCGGCGCCGTCCGCCTGGGTGATCCGGAGGCAGTTCGTCGTGCAAGGCTTTTTTGTGAGCGGAACCGACACCAATGTCGGTAAGACCCTGGTTTCGGCCTGGCTCATGACCCAACTCGATGCCTTCTACTGGAAGCCGGTGCAGGCCGGCGTCGAACCCGAAACGGACTCAGCGACGGTCAGGCGCTTGGCCGAGGTAACCGCGGACCGCATCCTGCCGGAGGCCTATGTGCTGCCCGAGCCGTTGGCGCCGCACGAAGCGGCGCGGCGTGCCGGTATCGTCATCGACATGGAGAAGCTCGAGGCGCCGCCCCACGGTGGATATCTAATCGTGGAGGGCGCGGGCGGGCTCATGGTGCCCCTCACGGACGACGCCTATGTCATCGATCTGGCTACGGATTTGAATCTCCCCGTCATCCTCGCAAGCCGCTCGACGCTCGGCACTATCAATCATACGCTTCTGTCCATTGAGGCGATCCGACGGCGCGGATTGCCCCTTGCCGGCGTCGTCATCACCGGGCCGGAGACGCCTCATAACCGTGTGGCCATCGAACGCTATGGCAAGGTCGAGGTGATCGCCGAGATCCCTTGGCTCGAAACGGTGAACTGCGCCGCGCTGAAAGAGATTCAGGCCGAAGTCGATCTCGCCAAACTTGCGAAGGTCGCGCTGTGAACGACGATCCGAGCCGAGATGGGCCCCTGCGTAGCGCCGCCAAAGACGTGATCGCGCAAGATCGGCGTCACGTCTGGCACCCCTTCACGCAACACGGCACCGAAGAGGAGCCCATTGTCATCGTGCGGGCTAAGGGAGCGTCGCTGTTCGATTGCGAAGGAAGAGAGATCCTCGATCTGATCTCCTCATGGTGGACCTGCACCCACGGTCATTCGCATCCCAAGATCAACGCGGCGCTCGCCCGTCAGGCCGAGGCCTTCGAGCATGTGATGTTCGCAGGCTTCACCCACGAGCCGGCCGTGAATCTCGCCAGCGCGCTTGCCGGATTGCTCCCCGGCGATCTCAACCGCGTGTTCTTCTCCGACGACGGATCGACCTCGGTCGAGGTAGCGCTCAAGATCGCCTATCAATCCTGGATCAATCGCGGCGAGCCGCAGAGGCGCATGCTACTTGCCTTCGACGGCGGCTACCACGGCGATACGCTCGGCGCCATGTCGCTCGGCCGCGGGTCTCAGATGTTCAGCCCGTTCCGCGACCTGATGTGCAAGGTCTGCGTTCTGCCCTATCCGGGTACCTTCGAGGGCGACAAGGCCGTGGGGGAGCGCGAGGCGGGCGCGCTGTCCGCGTTCGGTGCGCTGCTGGCTGAGCGCGGCAACACCATCGCGGCGATGATCATCGAGCCTTTGCTGCAAGGCTCCGCCGGTATGCGCATGTGCCGGCCAAGCTTTCTGAGGCGACTCGTAGACATGGCACAAGCGTCGGGCGTCATTGTCATTTTTGATGAGGTGGCGACCGGCTTCGGCCGCACGGGCAAGCTGTTCGCGCTCGAGCAGGCTGGCGTGGTGCCGGAACTCGTCTGCCTCTCCAAGGGGCTGACCGCAGGCTACATGCCGCTGGCCGCGACCGTGGCGCGCGATGGTTTGTTCGACGCATTCATCGGCGACAGCTTCGGCCGCGCCCTTCCCCACGGCCATTCCTTCACCGGCAATCCACTCGCCTGCGCCGTGGCGCTCGCTTCGCTGGCCCTGTTCGAGGAAGAGAAGACGCTCGAACGGATCGCGGCGATCAACACCCGGCATCGGACGCTGCTTGCGGCCGTTGCGGATCGCCCCGACGTCGTCCGGCCACGCCTGCTCGGCTCTATGGTTGCCTTCGACGTGAAGGACGGTGGCGCCTATCAGTCTGACCAGAGTCGCGCCTTGAGGGCCTGGTACCTCGGCCGCGGCCTCAATATCAGGCCGCTCGGCTCGACCCTCTATCTGATGCCGCCATACTGTATCTCCGAAAGCGAGCTTTCACGCGCTTATGCCGGGCTCGTCGAGGGACTCGACGCAGCGGCGTCAGGAGTGCTGAGCCGGCCATAGACGATGTGCCAGGTAACGCGTCCGCCGAAGCGGCGGTTGGTAGCGCCGATGGCGCGGCGAAGCGATCCCGGAGACAAAGGCAGATAGCCTTCTCGCGGGGTAAGGCCACCGACCGCCCTCATCCGGCGCAGGAAGGAAAGCGAGTCCCTATCGGGACTTAGATGCTCTTCCTCGACGACGCCGGGAAGCGCCGGAATGTCCGAAAGGCCGCTCGGAAGGAATTCGCCGTCGAGCACCATGCGCCACTCGGTGAAGCTTTCGGGTCCGAGCGTCGCATAGAGCAGGACACCGTTCGGCGCGAGAAGCCAGCGCAGGCGTTCGAGACTGGCGTCAGGATCGGGAAGCCAATGCAGGGTCATGCTCGTGGCGATGAGGTCGAGTTCGGCATGTCCCCCTGCCTCCCCCGCATCCATCACCTCGTAGCTTACGCGCTCTGGGCGAAACACGGCGAGATTGCGGCGGCATTCGGCAATCATGGCCGGCGCCGCGTCGGTCAGCACGAAGCTTCCTTCCGGGTAACGCTTGACGAGATGGCGGCTGAACAAGCCGGTGCCGCAGCCGAGCTCCAGCACACGAGGACAATCGAGCTCCGGCAACAGTCGCGCAAGCCTGTCGGCGACAGCGCGCTGAAGGCCAGCGTGCTGCTCGTAAGTTTCGGCGCGGGCGCCGAAACTTGCGGCAACGCTGGCGCTACGACCGGAGAGCATGGGCGAATTCAAGGACATTACGGGCGCACCAGCGCGGATATTTTAGCGGGAGAACGTGGCCGCCGTCTGGCGACCAAACGACGCCTGGATCGCCCCAAATCGCCTCGCTCATCGGCGCCGGGACAATCGCATCGTCGCGAGAGGCGAGCGCCTGTACCGGACAGACCAACTCTCCTTTAGCTTGTCGCGCGTCCCAATGCATCAGCCAGTCGAGCCCTTCGTTGAGGCGCTCGACATTCACGGCCGCGGCCAACGTGAAGCCTGCCGCGCCGCAGGAGCGCCAGAACGCTTGCATCGTCGCGCCCGCATCGCGTTCCAGTCCGCGCTTCAGCGCCGATACCCGCGACGGCGGAACATGGCAGCAGAAGCAGTCGAAGCCCTGAATGCTGACCAGGGCCTTGAACCGGCTGGGGTGATTTTGGAGCAACCACAAAGCGCCGAGCGAGTGTCCGACGGCAATGGCGTCAGCGGGCCACTCGGACTGTCCTTTCGGCCCGCCCGCGACGAAGCCTAGATCGACAAAGGTGATCTCGGCCCCGCTGAGATGGGGAACGAAGTCGGCCCAGATGCCAGCGTGGAACCCCCAGCCATGGACGAGCACGAAATGCATGGATCAGAGCGAGGCGGCCGTTGCCGCGCGAGACGGCGCCGCCGCAGCCAGCGTTTCGAGGAGGCGGTCGATATTGACATCCTCGTGGGCGGCGGTGAAGGCGAGGCGGACGCGCGCCGTATTGTTCGGCACGGTCGGCGGGCGGATGGGCGTCGCCCAGAAACCTGCCTCGCGCAGTCTGTCGCTCAAGGCGAACGCCGCGCCGGGACTGCCGACGATCAGCGGCACGATCTGCGTGCTGGAGGCACCGGTGTCGTAGCCGAGCGCGTTTGCCCCATCCCGCAGCCGCGCAGCAAGCCGCGCCACATGCGCGCGCGTCGCCTCAAGGCCCGGAACGAGATCGAGCGCCGCGTCCATGGCGCCAAGCACAGGCGGCGGCAGCGCCGTCGAGTAGATCAAACCAGCGCAACGGTTGATGAGATAGTTCCGCAGCGTCGCTGAGCCCGCCACGTAGGCACCGAAGCTTCCGAGCGCCTTCGAAAACGTGCCGATGACGATATCCGCCCCTGCCGAGAGACCGCGGCCACCCTCGCCCAGAATGCCGGTCGCGTGCGCGTCGTCGACAATCAGGCAAGCCTGATTGGCGCGGGCGAGCCGCGCGATCTCCGGAAGCGGCGCCGTATCGCCATCCATGGAGAACACGCTCTCGGTCAGGATGAATTTGGGGCGGTCATCCGATTGATACGGACTCAGAAGCTCGGCGAGATGAGCGGCGTCGCCGTGGCGATAGCGGAGCTGTCGCACACCCGCCGCCTTGCAGCCGAAATGCATGCTTGCGTGGTTCATCCGGTCGGCGAAGACGAGCGGCTCGCCGCCGAGCACGGTACGGTCAAGCAACGTCTGAAGTACCGATGCGTTGGCCTGGAAGCCGGAGGCCATGATCAAGGCGGCCGGCTTCTGCTTCAGCGCGGCGATTTTGGCTTCGACGCCATCGAAGAGATCGAGATTGCCGGTCACGAGGCGCGAGGCGCCAGAGCCTGCCCCGTAGCGTGCCGCCCAGTTGGTGGCCCGCTCGATCAGGCCCTCGTGAAAGCGCAAGGCAAGATAGTCGTTACTTGCAAGGTTGACATAGGACCCGTTCCTGACCCGGAGCGTGCGCGCATTGCACGTTGCGACCGAAATCAGGTCGCGCCTCAAGCCATCCTTGCCGGCGCGATCGAGAATGGCCTGGTACCGGCTTTCGCTTGCCACCATGATCCTGTATTAGCGAAGGGCTCGTCCTCCAGCAATCGCATCTCGCGAGCCGTGTCAGACATCTTGGAAAGCTTGAATCCTCTCAATGCTAAGGCCCGGCGGGCGGACAGCGCGCGCGAGCGCCGAGAAACGCCGGAGATCCGCCACGACTGGAACGCCTGCGAGATCGTCGGCCTGCTGACGGCGCCCCTGCTGGATCTCATCGACCAGGCCCGCGACATCCACCGCCGCTTTCATGCCGACGGGGAAGTGCAGCTCGCGAGCCTGCTGTCGATCAAGACGGGAGCCTGCCCCGAGGACTGCAAATACTGTCCGCAATCCGCCCACTATTCCAAATCGACCGGCCTCGCCCGGGAGGCGTTGCTCGACGTGGGCGATGTGCTAGCCAAGGCTCGCTTTGCCAAGGACGCGGGCGCGACGCGCTTCTGTATGGGCGCCGCCTGGCGCGAGGTGAAGGACGGAGCCGCCTTCGACAGCGTGCTTGCCATGGTGCGCGGCGTACGCGCCCTGGACATGGAGGCCTGCGTCACGCTCGGCATGCTGACCAAGCCGCAAGCCAGGCGGCTCGCCGAGGCCGGACTCACCGCTTACAATCACAATCTCGATACTTCTGCGGAGTTCTACGGGACGATCATCACCACGCGGACCTATCAGGACCGGCTGGATACGCTTGCTAACGTCCGGAGCGCCGGCATCCAAGTCTGCTGCGGCGGCATCATCGGCATGGGCGAAAGCATCCAGGACCGCGCCGGGCTGCTGCAAACTCTCGCCACGCTGGAACCGCATCCCGAAAGCGTGCCCATCAATGCGCTGGTGGCGGTGCCCGGCACGCCGCTCGGGGAGCGGCCGCCGGCCGATCCCTTCGATCTCGTGCGAATGGTTGCGACCGCGCGCATCCTGATGCCGATGTCCTACGTGCGACTGTCGGCGGGGCGGTCGGCGCTGTCCCGCGAGGCTCAGGTGCTCTGCTTCGTGGCCGGCGCCAATTCGATCTTCTACGGCGACAAGCTGCTGACCACCGCCAACCCCGAAGTCGATGACGACCTCACCCTCATCGAGGAGGCCGGCTTGCGCGTCAAGGCGTGCAACAGCCCGGGGTCAGTGCCGTGAGCGGAGCTTCGGCGGTTCGCCGGGATTGGTATGATAGGTGATCATCAGCATCCCGAGCAGAATCGAGGAGAAGAGCCCCGCCAACGTGCCGATCCACACCGAGGATTCGAAATCGCTGCGCTGAGCAACGTCCAAGGCCAGCGCGCTGCCGCCAAGGGAAGCCACGGCCGAATAGATGATGACCAGAAGTGGCGTGCGGGATTCGTCAGGGCCGCTCCCGGACCTCGTCATGATGACGTTGCGGACGATCGCCGCCACGACGGTGCCGATAAAGCCGCACAGGATTGCGAGGTATAGAGGCTCGAAACCGCTGCCTACGGCCAAGCCGATGAGCGCACCGACCACCGTTCCCACGATCAGAACAATCAACAGGCTTGCTGAAGTCATTCCATCCCCCCTTTGTCCGGCCCTTTCCGCTGGGCCGAATTCTCATCCCGGACCAAGTATGCCCTAAGGGGTCTGGCAAGAAAAGCGAGCGTCGAATCTCCGTCTTGCCTTCGGCCCGCGCCGGGACTACGCAAATCGCAACAACGTGCTGGCTCTTCTCCGCTCAATGACCCGCATCGTCTATGTGAATGGGGCCTACCTTCCGGAAGAAGAAGGGAAAGTCTCGGTCTTCGACCGCGCCTTTCTGTTCGGGGACGCCGTCTACGAGGTGACGGCGGTGATCGAGGGGCGCCTCGTGGACTTCGAGCCGCACCTTGCCCGCCTCGACCGCTCCCTAGGTGAAATCTCTCTCGATCCGCCGATGAGCCATGCCGGTTTGCGCGAGCTGCATGAAGAGCTGGTGAGGCTCAATAGGGTGGACGAAGGAATGGTCTATCTTCAGATCAGCCGGGGCTCCGCGGAGCGCGACTTCGCCTATCCCGAACCGGCAAAGCCGACGGTCGTCGCCTTCACGCAAAACAAGCCAATAGTCAAAAATCCCTACGCGGCGAGCGGAGTCAAGGTCGTCACCATCCCCGATATCCGCTGGAAGCGGCGCGACATCAAGTCAACCTCCATGCTCGCCCAGACCATGGGCAAACAGACCGCCAAGCTCAAAGGCGCCTACGAGGCCTGGATGGTCGAGGACGGCTTCGTGACGGAAGGTACGTCGTCCTCGGCCTTCATCCTCGATGCCAAGGGCGTTTTGCGCACCCAGCCGCTCGGGACGCACATCCTGCCCGGTGTGACACGGCGCGCCGTGCTCAGGCTCGCGGGCGAGGAAGGGCTCACCATTGCCGAAACGCCTTTCACCGTGGGCGAGTCGCTGGCGGCCCGCGAAGCGTTCCTGACCGCCGCCTCGGCCCTTGTTCTACCGGTGGTCGAGATCGACGGTGTGCCGGTCGGCGATGGGCTGCCAGGCCCCATGGCCCGTGCCTTCCGCAAGCTCTATCTCAACGAGGCGCTCAAATCTTGAGCATGGAGGCCGGGACGTGGCCGCAGCGCTTCCAGAAAATCCTTGGGTCATTTGAAACCAGCGGCGCCACTCCCTAGTTAATGGCGCATGACAAAGCTGCTCTACTGGCTCGTCTACTATTTGGACCTCGGCAAGCTTGGGCCGAAGGTGCTCGATTTCGCGGTGCGGAGCTGGCTGAAGCACGCTCAACACAATGCCGCCCAGCCTCTGGTTCGGCACAGGACGTTCGGCTTCCTTCCGAGCTTCGATCTCCATGCGCGTTTCAGCGCCGACGAGAGGATGTAGCGGGCGTTCCTCCTCGCCCTGCAAACATACCGTTTGACTGCCTGCGACCAAGAATTTCATGCTGAAAAGATGCGGGTAACTGCCGCGCGCGAACGATTGGCCGAGCAAGCGGCTTTCACCGTGCGACGCGTCTTGGTCCTGCTCAATTCGGGCGCAGGCGCCCTCCGTAAGACCCCGATCGAGAGCGTGCAAAACGACATCAGCGCGGCGTTCAGCCAGCACGGCATCGCCGTCGAGATCGTGCCCGTGGCAGGGGCCGATCTCGCAATGGAAGCCGCACAAGGTCTTGAGCGGGCGGAGTGTGGCGAGATCGGTGCCGTTGTTGTTGCTGGCGGCGACGGGAGCGTCCAGACCGTTGCCGCCAAGCTTGCAGACACGCGCGTTCCGTTGGGGATCCTGCCGCTGGGAACGCTCAATCACCTGGCCAAAGACCTCGGCATTCCCTTGAGTATCAAGGAGGCTGCGGCCACGATCGCAGCCGGGTACACGCGAGACATCGATCTCGGCGAGGTAAACGGTGAGACTTTCATCAACAACTCCTCGATCGGCATCTACCCCTATCTGGTCATCGCCCGCGAACGGCGGCGCGCGGCCCACAGATTCGCCAAATGGATGGCGATGGTCCCCGCCTTCTTCCGTATGTTGCGGCACTTTCCGCGGCGGCGCTTGCGCATTTCAGCCGAAGGCTGGGTGCAACCTTACCGGACTCCCTGCCTCTTCGTGGGGAACAACGAATATACGACCGAGCTCCTGTCGTTCGGCAAACGTCCGCGTCTCGATAAGGGGACGCTCTGGTTCTATGTCGTGAAGCCCCGCACGCCGCCGGACTTCTTCTTGATGATCTGGCGGCTGTGCTTCAGCCATCTCGACCAGGACCGCGACCTCGACAGGTTCACATTTAGCGCGGCGAAGATCGAGGCCAAGTCGAGCCGGCTGCCAGTCGCGCTGGATGGCGAGGTCAAGGTGCTCCGCTCGCCGCTGAATTATCGCTCCCGTCCGGGCGCCCTTCGCGTCATCGCGCCCGACAAGCCGCGGGCATGAGCGGAGCCCGAGTTTGCCGCAGGGTCCGGTTCAACCCTATCGCCGCGTTGCCCGGGTCGTTCCCTTAGCCCCTGCGGTTCGCTTCTTGGCGGTACCGGTCTTGCGCCGCATCGTGGCGCTCTTCGCGGCGTCGCGCCGCGCCGGGGTCTTCTTCCGGCCGGTCGCAGAGGGGCGCCTGGTAGCCGCGGGACGTCTGGCGGTGGTCCGGCCCGAGGCCCGGCGATTCACTTCACCTTCAGCCAGCATGTTGAGCTTCCGGTCGGCGGCCTTCTCTTCCCTTAGATTTGCGTTTAGCAGGCTTATAACATTGACGTGGCCAAGCTCGCCGGCCCAAGCGATCAAAGTGCCATAGCGGGCGATCTCGTAGTGTTCGACGGCCTGGGCGCTGCCGATGATGGCCGCATCCAATACTTTCGTGTCATCGACCTCGCCGGCGACCTCGTCGGCCTCCTTGATGAGCCCGTCGATGGCGGGGCAATCCACACCTTTGGGCGACCGGCCCAATTTGTCGAAGACTTGCTCGAGCCGCTTCACCTGTCCCTCGGTCTCGCGAAGATGCGTCTGCAAGTCTGCGCCGAGCTCGCGGTTGCTGGTCTTGTCGATCATTCTCGGCAGAGCCTTCACGATCTGATTTTCAGCGTAATAGACATCCTGCAGAGTATGCAGGAATAAGTCCTCCATCGATTTGATGTCCTTAGTGAACAGCCCCATGATCGCACCCTTTCCTGTTTGTGTTCTTGGTTCATGAGATGGACCGGCTAAGCCGGTGGAACTCTCTCTCCGGACGGTTCATCGACAAATAATCGCGCAACAACAGGGAAGTTCCCGCCTCGCGTGCGATGCCGATTGACGCGCGAATCGGCTATGCTGGAGGAGGAAGACGGTGCGCCAAAGCATTCTAAGGTGACGGTTCAGGCATGGCGGCTCCCTCACGCAGCCTTCAAGTCAGACGCAAGCTGGTCGAGTTCCGGGCTGAGATCTTGCAGGCGCTTGAGCTTCTGGCCATGGACCAAGGCGGCAGCGTGCAGGCGCTGGCTGACGAAGCCTTTCTCGACCTCTTGCGCAAATATCACCGGCCGGTCTCCCTGAAGGAGGCCCTGAGGGAGAGCGCGCGGCGCCTTCCCGCCAACGACGACGTCCCGCCCCCGCGCCACGGCACTTGACGGTGCGACCCATGCGGGTCAGCCAACCTCTATGATCGATTGGGTCTCAAGCAGCGCGGCAGCCATCGCCTCCGCCCGGCATCTCGATGGGGCAAGCCTGAGCCTCCTGTGGGGCATGCCATTCGCCGGCCTGCTCTTGTCCATAGCCCTTCTCCCCCTCGTGGCCCCGCGCTTCTGGGAGCATCGCTTCGGCACTGTTGCCGTGTTTTGGTCCCTCGTCTTCCTCTCACCTTGCGCGATCGTGTTCGGGCTCCCGACGGCGGCCGCGCAAGTCCTTGAAGTTCTGCTTCTCGACTATCTGCCGTTCATCCTGCTCCTGTTCGCCCTGTTCGTGGTCGCAGGCGGCATCAGACTGAGCGGAAATCTGGTGGCACGCCAGCCACCAACACAGCGATCCTCAACACAGCGATCCTCGCCTTCGGCACGTTGTCGGCGAGCTTTCTCGGCACTACCGGCGCATCCATGGTGTTGATTAGGCCGGTCATCCGGGCCAACCAGGACCGGACCTACATCGTCCACGTCTTCGTCTTTTTCATCTTCCTCGTGGCGAATATCGGCGGCGCGCTCACGCCCCTCGGCGATCCGCCGCTGTTCTTGGGCTTCCTCAAGGGCGTCGACTTCCTCTGGACCCTCGAGACCATGCTGCGGCCCATGCTCTTGACGAGCGGGCTCCTCCTCGCCCTCTTCTACCTGATCGATCGGCTGGCCTGGAGCCGCGAACAGCCCGAAGTCAGAATGAAGAGCAGTGTTCCGGGGCGGCTCCGGGGCGAGGGATTGCGCAACGTGCTCTACCTGATGGCTGTCGCGGCGACGGTGCTCGTCAGCGGCATCTGGAACCGGGACGGGTTAATACCGATAGGGCTTGGCCTGGACGTGCCGGTCAACGGGCTGGCGCGCGACGTGGTTCTCATCGCCATCGCCCTGCTTTCCTGGCGGACCACGCCGCGCTCGATCCGCGTGGAGAACGCGTTCACCTGGAAGCCGATGCAGGAGATTGCGATGCTGTTCGCCGCCATCTTCATCACCATGGTCCCCATCCAGCCATGCTTCGGGCTGGTTCGGGGGGGCCGTTTCACCCCCTGCTTGCCATCTCGGCGGGCTCGGTGTTCATGGGTGCCATTACCTATATCGGCAACGCGCCAAACTTCATGGTGCTCTCGATCTGCGAGGACCGTGGCATTAAGATGCCAAACTTCCTCGGATATATGCTGTGGTCGGGCGCGGTCCTGCTGCCGATCTTCGCGCTGAATACCTGGATCTGGTTCTTGTGAAGTCCGTTGCTACTTCCTCAGCTTGGAAACGATGGCCTCGAGCGTGGCGATGGCCTCGGCGCGATCGCGCTTCTGGAGGTCGAGCAGTAGCTTGAAGCCGTCCGATTCCTCGCGGATGACGGCACCTTCGTTGACGAGATCATCATAGAGACCGAGTACCCGGTAGCAGCGCACGGGCTCGGCGATGCCCTTAACCTTGATCGGCTCCCCGCTCCTCCACGTTGACCTCGTTCCTCACCAGAGAATAGGTCTCATGTCCCAGCAGGATGCCGTCTATCTCGGCATAGGACTGGAGGCGCGCGGTGAGGTTCACCGAGCTGCCGATGATCGTGTAGTCCATGCGGTCTTCGCTGCCGAAATTGCCGACCGTGACATATCCGGTATTGATGCCGATTCGCAGATGGAAGGGCTGATCGGCACCGAGCTCGAGCCATTCGGCGTGGAGCTCCCGCATGCGCTTTTGCATAGCGACAGCCATGCGCACGCAGACCAGGGCGTCTTCCTTGACGCCCTTGGATTCGGGATCGCCGAAGAAGACCATGATGGCATCGCCGATATATTTATCGATCGTCGCGCCGTGATCGAGCGCGATGTTGGTCATCTCCGTGAGATAGCGGTTGAGGAGGTTGGTGAGGTCCTC
>JBOHJE010000155.1:0-22066 GCA_050728375.1 Methyloceanibacter sp. | reverse complement strand
GTCTGGCCGGTCGGCGAATTTGATGCGCACATCCGTGAAGCCGAAGTCGCGATAGATCTGGAGCATCTGCTCGTTGAGTCTGACGCATTCCTCCGTAATCTGATCTTCGGTCGCGAAGATGTGCGCGTCGTCCTGCGTGAAATGGCGCACGCGAAGGAGACCATGCAGAGCGCCGGACGGCTCGTAGCGATGCACCTTTCCGAACTCGGCGATGCGAAGCGGCAGGTCGCGATAGCTCTTCAGCCCGTGCTTGAAGATCTGCACATGGCCGGGGCAATTCATGGGCTTGCATGCATAGATGCGCTCGTCGGGCGTCTCGGCGACATACATATTGTCGCGGAACTTCTCCCAATGGCCCGACTGCTCCCACAGCGACCGCTCCATCATGTCGGGCGAGTTGACCTCGAAATAGCCCCATGCCTGCTGCCGCCGGCGCATATAGCCGATCAGCGCGGTGAATAGCGACCAGCCCTTGGCGTGCCAGAACACGGCGCCGGGAGCTTCTTCCTGGAAATGGAAAAAATCCATCTCGCGGCCCAGTCGGCGGTGGTCGCGATTCTCGGCTTCCTCGAGCTGATGGAGATAAGCCTTTAAGTCCTCTCCGCTCGCCCACGCCGTGCCGTAGATGCGCTGCAACATCGGCTTGGAGGAATCGCCCCGCCAATAAGCGCCGGCGATCTTGGTGAGCTTGAAGCCCTTGCCGACCTTCCCCGTCGAGGTCATGTGCGGACCGCGGCACAAATCGAGCCATTCCCGCTGAGAGTAGATCCTGATCTCGTCGCCCTCGGGGATCGCGTCGATCAGCTCGAGCTTGAACGTCTCGCCCTTGTCGCGGAAGAGCTTCTTCGCCGCTTCGCGCTGAATCACCTCACAGGTGAAGGGCGAGTCACGCGCGATGATCTCGCGCATCCTCGCTTCGATCTTGGGGAGGTCGTCCGGCGTGAACGGCTCGTCGCGGGCGAAATCGTAATAGAAGCCGTTGTCGATCACCGGACCGATCGTGACTTGCGTGCCGGGGTATAGCTCCTGCACGGCTTCCGCCATCACATGCGCCGCATCGTGGCGGATAAGTGGGAGCGCCTCGATATCCTCACGTGTGAGAATGCGTATCCGGGCATCGGCCTTGATCGGATCGGCGAGGTCGCGGACCTCGCCGTCGAGCTCCATCGCCACGGCCCTCTTGGCGAGCGACTTCGAGATGGACTCGGCAACGTCACGACCCGTGACTCCGGCTTTGAAGTCGCGGGCGGAACCATCGGGAAATTTGAGGGAAATCATCTTGAGCTCCTCTCACTCCTGCGTACCAGCGCAGGTAAGGGATGGTTTGAAGCGCGCCTTGTAGCGGGATTTTGGCTCCGCGTCACCTTTTCAGCGACGTTGAGCTGGTTGCGACGCCGCGCTATTGGGGAGCACATGCCCCAAAGTTTGGCTTCTAATAGCCGCTATTAGGGCGCACCCGCCCAATGTAAGGAGGGGCGCCGGGGCGCTCCGCCTCGGCGTCAGTGTCGGCGGAACCCTCGGCGGGCAGGCCGACTCGGCCGAGATAGCGTACGGACCCGTCCGCACTCCTTCAACGCAGCAGCGGCCGGAAAATTTCTTGGACAGTTTGTCGAATTCCGGTCCGGCCGTTCGTCTATGTAGTGAAGACAGGGCAACCGGCCCGCCCGAAGACCGTTACAGGAGAAGTCATGATGAAATATTTGGTTGCTATTCACCACCCCGACGACTACGACCCGTCCATCGCAGAGGACGAAGCGATGCACCGCGATATCGACGCGCTCAACGACGAGATGAAGGCTGCTGGTGTCAGGATTTTCGTTGGCGGCCTGCACCCGGCAAGCAGCGCGAAGTCGCTGTGGGCGCAGCCCGATGGTAAGGTGCTCATCACCGACGGGCCGTACCTGGAGACCAAGGAGCACGTGGGCGGTTTTTGGGTGCTGGAAGCCGCTGACCTGGACGAGGCGCTGGCGTGGGGGCGCAAGGCCGCCGTCGCCTGTCGGGCGCCGGTCGAGGTGCGCCCGTTTCACTGACGGAGGACCCGACGGAAGCAACTGAGCGGCATGGACGACAAATCGATCGCGCCATGGCCCAAGGGATGAACTCATCAACCGTCATACGCTGTTTGAACAGCTCGTTCATGGGACGACATTACCACGTCGCCGGTCGGACCGCGACGCTTCCGCCAAACGCCATCGTCCATAGCGCCACGGCGCAAAGGGATGGTGCTCGGCCATGAGGTGGGGCACCGGGTCGAAGCCGTGGCTTCCCCAAGGGTGGCAGCGGCAGAGCCGTGCGAAGGCCAGCCAGCCGCCCTTCCACGCGCCATTCTTCTCGATGGCCTCGCGCGCATAGTCCGAGCAGGAGGGCAGATGCCGGCAGTGGAAGCCGACGAAGGGAGACAGCGTCCAGCGATATATGAGGATCGGGACGACCATCAGCGCCTTGGCGAGGCCGCGCCCGAAAACCGCAGTCGCTCTCGCCGCATCTTTTTGCGTGTCAGACATGGCTCGCAACAGCCGCCGAGCTTTCTCCCGCGCGGTTAGCCTCGATCTGGGCGATGGCGTCTTCCACCGCATCGAACACGAGAAGCGTCGATGGGTGACGGGCCTTGTAGTCTCGCACGGGCTCGAGCAGCGCGAGATCGCGCCACTTGCCGCCGGGTGGTGGTCCCGCCTCTCTCAGCATCGTGCGCATGGCGGCGCCGACGGCACGCAACTCCTTGGCGGTGGAGCCCACGATCTCGCGCCCCATCACCGAGGCCGCAGTCTGGCCGAGCAGACAAGCTCTGATGGTTTGGCCGTAATCGGTCACCGTGTCGCCCTCCATGGCGAGGTCAATCGTGACCCGGCTGCCGCAAAGCTTGGAGTGAGCGGTTGCCGTAGCCTGAGGCTCGGCGAGCCGCGCCGTGCGCGGTAGAGCCGCGGCAAGCTCCAAGATTTGTTGGCTATAGAGGTCTTCAGGCGACGTCATCGTCTTTTCCTAGTGGCGGGGCTCGCCTTGCGGCCGAGGTTCACGCATTATATATGCACCCCAGTGGGGCAAATGAGAGCCCGTGGGGCAAAAGGACCAGATTCCACGCTCCCGAGAGCTTGCACTGCGGTCCCCTATCCGCGTGATTCAATGAGGAAAGTTCAATAAATGGACGCCACGGTAAAGAAATTGCGGACAAAGCCGCAAACCGAGATCGATCGCGCTCCGGGTGTCATCCGCCCCTCGCGGGGGGAAGCCGAAGAGGCCGTCCGCACACTCATCGCCTATGCCGGAGACGATCCCGACCGGGAAGGCTTGCGCGAAACCCCCCGGCGCGTGACCTCAGCCTATGACGAGTTCTTCGCCGGCTATCGCGAGGACGCGCTCGAAGTTCTGTCCCGCACCTTCGACGAGGTAGCAGGCTATGACGATATCGTCATGCTACGGGATATCGAGCTCAATTCGCATTGCGAGCACCATATGATCCCGTTCGTCGGCAAGGCGCACGTCGCCTATTTCCCGACCGACCGGGTTGTCGGCATCTCCAAGCTTGCGCGGGTGGTCGAGGTCTTCGCCCGCCGCTTGCAAACGCAGGAGACCATGACCGCCCAGATCGCCGAGACCATCGACAAGGCGCTGAAGCCGAAAGGCGTGGCGGTGATGATCGAGGCGGTGCATCAATGCATGTCGATCCGCGGCGTCAAGAAACCGGACGTCGCGACCATCACCACCCAATTCACCGGCATCTTCAAGGAAGATCCGGCGCAGCAGGCGCGCTTCATGATGCTTGCGACCGAGCGGGGCCGCGCCTGACGCGATCGGCCGCGAAGGAAGAAATCGCGGTGACCAAGGGCGGCATTTTCCCTGACGTGAAGAGCGAGAACGAGCGCGAGGAAGGGAGCGTCTTCGCGCCCAATTTCGACGCGCACGGCCTCCTCCCTGTGGTCGTCACCTCCGCTCAATACGGCGAGGTGTTGATGTTCGCCTATATGAACGAAGAGGCGCTTGCCCGGACGATCGAGACCGGGGAAGCGCATTATTGGTCGCGGTCGAGGCAAGAACTCTGGCGCAAGGGCAAGACCAGCGGAAATCGCCAGCGTGTGGTCGAGATGCGAACCGACTGCGACCAGGATGCGCTGTGGCTGAAGGTCGAGATGACCGGCACCGGGGCGTGTTGTCACACGGGCCGCGTATCGTGCTTCTATCGCTCGGTCCCAATCGGCGCTGCCGCCCCTGGCGAGCTTATGCTGAGCTGGGTCGACGCCGAGAGTCGGTTCGATCCGGAAGCGGTCTACGGTCACGGAGATGCCGCAAAGGGAACCTTAAAGACTCCGTAGTAATAGAGGTGAGGGGCATTGTCCGCGTTCGGCCCGGCCGGTTGTATCGAGCTCCAGGATGGCCGCCTGCGGTCACGCGTTGCCGGACCTTCTCCGGCATGGGGCTTGCAGAATGCGTACCATGAGCAGACCTAAGATCGGCATTGCGCTCGGCGGCGGCGCGGCGCGGGGTTGGGCGCATATCGGCGTGCTCAAGAGCCTCATCGCCGCGGGTCTTGAGCCTGACATCGTGGCCGGAACCTCGATCGGCGCGGTCGCCGGTGCGTGCTACGTCACCGGCCGCCTCGACGCTCTCGAAGAGTTCGCCAGCACCCTCACCCGGCGTCGGGTCTTCGGTTTTCTCGATTTCAATTTCGCAGGGTCCGGCCTCATCACCGGCCAGCGCCTCAGCGCGCGGCTTGAGAACCATCTCCAGGAGTTCGCGATCGAGAAGCTGGAGAGGAAGTTCGTGGCGGTGGCCACCGAACTCGGCACCGGACACGAGGTCTGGCTCAACCGGGGAAGCTTGGTGAACGCGCTGAAGGCCTCATTCGCGTTGCCCGGTATCTTCCGCCCGGTGCAAATCAATGGCCGCTGGCTGATCGACGGCGCCCTCGTTAACCCCATCCCCGTTTCCGTGTGTCGCGCCCTTGGCGCCCGCATCGTGATAGCCGTCAACCTCAACTGCGACTTATTCGGCAAGGGAGCCGTGATTCCCGACCAGGAAGCCTTCGCCGAGCCGCCGCCGCCCGATGACGGTGAGTTCGTCGGCAACAACGGCCGGGCCGCCGTGCATCTGCTTCACCGGCAAATCTTTGGGCGAAGCAACGGCGCCCCGGGTATGTCGGCGGTAATGATGGATGCGATCAACATCACTCAGGACCGCATTGCCAGATCGCGGCTTGCCGGCGACCCGCCGGACATCACGATCGGTCCCAAGACCGGTGGCATTGGGCTGTTCGATTTTCACCGCGCACAGGAAGCGATCGCACTCGGCGCAAAAGCCGCCGAGAAGCAAATCGACGAGATCAAGATCGCGGTGCGTGCACTCGCCGCCTAAAGGCGCGCCTAGGCTCAACCCGTGGCGATATATTCCCGCATCGCGGCCGCTTCCATCTCGGCTTCCGCGATTCTCATCCGCACCACGTCGCCGATTGACACGAGGCCGATTAACCGGCCGCGCTCAACCACCGGCATGTGGCGGAACCGGTGTGAAGTCATCTCGCCCATCAATCTGTCGATTGTGTCCGACTCGCGGCAGGTCACGACCGTCTTGGTCATGCTGGCTTCGACCGGCTCCTTCAGCACCTTGGCCCCGACGCGGGCGATTCTGCGGACAATATCCCGCTCCGAAACAATGCCGGCGACCTTGCCGTCGGTTCCGGTGACAACCACGCAGCCGATACCCTTGACCCCAAGAAGCTCGGCGATCGCAAGCAAAGGCATGTCGGGCGGGGCGGTGACGACCTCTCTACCCTTGTACTTCAAAATTGCAGCGACGTTCATTGAGGTTTCCTCCAGCCCGGGAACTTTCGGTCCCGTTATGATGCGACATTCTGTCCCGGACTGAAAAAGCGCGCAAGACGCCGGAACGGAGCCGGTCAATTCCATTGGCTTAGAGGCGGTCGCTCGACCTCGGACTCACGTTCCTTGTCGAAGAAGCCGAAGATGAGGAGGCCGCAAACGAAGCCGCCGATATGGGCTTCCCAAGCGATCCCGCCCTCCGAACCCAAAACCCCCACCGAGCTCAGCCCAAAATAGACGTTGAGGACGACCCAAAAGATCAGGAAGCCCAAAATTCGGTGGTCCCGCAATGTTCGGCCAAGACCGGCAAGAGGTGCATTGATGAAGTCAGGCGTTCGCCTGGATTTCGCCTCGCCCAAAAGATGAATCTGAGCGCGCCGGCCATCTGGCCGGAAACGGCCGCGGAAGCGCCAACCACGGGCGCCATCGCGCCGTAATGGAAGGCGAGATGGGTGAGTGCGCCGGCAATGCCGCACAGGATCGAGAAGACAAAGAAGCTCCTGCCCCCGATGCGCCTGGCGACTGCCGTGCCAAAAGCCAGCATCCACAGCACGTTGACGAGGAGATGGACCCAGCCCCCATGCACAACCATGTAGGTCACGAAGGACGTGACGCACGTGAGATATCCCCCTGGCAGCTCAAGCGCAGCGCCGCTATAGCGCGCCGGAATGAAGGCGAGCGCCAACAGAACCGTGAGGTCGAGTTCGTCGGGCAGGAAGCCCCTGATGAATTGGAGCGCCGCCATCAGGCCTGCGGCGGCGCTCACGCTCCGCGGCACGTTAAGGATAGGTTCGCTGGCCATCACGCGCGATTACCGTAAACGGACCAGCGATTTCGCCCAATCCCGCTGCTGGCACATCTCCTGCTAAAACAAGCGTTGAGCATGGCAAGCTCTTCTTTCGTGCCAAGATGGGATGTTTACCTTGGCGCGGCGGAGGAGTGGGCCGCCGCCGAGGTACGGAGTAGCGTTCGCGTCAGGTGGGTTATGCAGCAGCCAACGACTAGGCAGCTTTTCGCGTATTGGGACAAGGTACGCAATGGCCGTATCGCGCCCCGCCGCTTCGAGATCGAACCGGCGAAGATCGCGGGCCTATTGCCGGAGACCTTCATCGCCGAGGGCGCTGGTCTCCTCGGCATCCGTTTCCGGCTCGCTGGCACGAAGATTTGCGAGCATTTTGGCCGCGAGCTGCGGGGGATGGATTTCCTGAACCTTTGGAGCACTGATGACCGGGATGCCGTGACGTCCCTCGCCCGCAACGTCTTCGCCGACGCCGCGGTCGGATATGGCACCTTCAGGGCCCACACCGAAACTTCCCGGCAGGTAGATTTTGAGATTCTGCTTTTGCCGCTGATCCATAGGGGACGCTCCATCAACCGCCTGCTGGGCGCCATCACGGCGATCGAGCCGCCCTTCTGGCTCGGCGCGGAGCCCCTGACACGTCAGGAGATCGTCGAGCTTCACCTTCATTGGCCGGAGGGAATCCCCGCGTTTGTCGCCCATGGCGCCAAGACCCAGGGTTTGACGCGCCGCCGTTTCCGCGTTGTCGAAGGTGGCCGGGCCGAGGGCGAATAGCCGATATAAGCGCGAGCACATCGCCAACCTGCCTTACCTGGCTCATCAATCAACAGATCCTGGCTCATCAATCAACAGACCCTCGGTCTATCAGAAGAGCGCAAGCATGAGCGCGTCGTCCGCGTCGAGTCCTCTAAGCCCACCTTGCCCGATTGGCGAGGTCCTGAATTGCCGCGTCATCGACGTGTCGCTGAGCGACGCCTCGATCGCCTGCCGCAACAAGCCGCCGATCGATACGGAAGTCATTCTGGACCGCATGCGCGGTCGGGTTGTCCGCCACCATCCAGTTCGCCGAGCTTCAGAGGATCCCTACAACATCGCCCGCACCTTCGGGTAACGCGCCGTCGGGCTTCTCAGCCCCCACTTTTGCTCGCGTTCGCGCGGGATTCCGCCACTGGACCCGGTTTGTTCTAAAGTGCCTAAAATTTTAGAAAATGTCGGAACATTCAGATTTGGGTAGCTCTCACTAAAAAACAACTACCAATACTACTTCAAAACCACTGCTTCCCTTATCGGGATCTCAAATTCTCTCTGAGAAAGTGCACCCAACAATACGGGGGGTGCAATGAAACAGTTCGTTCTAGGTTCCGCGTTTTTGATGTTCATCTCGTCTATGTCGGCAGATGCCACGAATACTCATGCGATCAGCCTCAAGCCTAAGGCCGAACCGCAGAAGGTAGTCTTCATGCAGGCCTTCGGCGATACCTTGCCTCCGGTCGGCTACGTGAATTTCTGCCGCGAGCGCGAAGCCGAGTGCCGGCCGACCAGCCGCCGCTTCGCCGACCGCGTTCAGCTGAGCCCCGCTCGGTTCAGCGAGCTCATACAGGTGAACAGCAAGGTCAATCAGGCCGTGGCTCCGATCACCGACCAGGAGCTCTACGGCAAGGTCGAAGTCTGGACCTATCCCACCAACGAGGGCGACTGCGAGGACTACGTGCTCCTCAAGCGCCGCATTCTGATCGAGCGCGGCTGGCCCGAGAGCGTCCTTCTCATCACGGTCGTGCGTGACGAGACCAACGATGGTCACGCCGTTCTGACCGTCCGCACCGATGAGGGTGACTTCGTGCTCGACAACAAGCTGGCCGAGGTCAAGCTCTGGGCAAAGACGCCCTACACTTTTATCAAGCGGCAGTCCGCGCGGAACCCGCTCGTCTGGATTTCGCTCCTGCCGCCGAGTCTGGCACCGCAGCCCTCGGTGTCAGCCTCCAACCGCTAAAGGAGTTATTACACTCAGCACCCGCTGGGACGAGTTTGAGAGCCCGGTGACCATCCCCCACCCATCCCCGACCCAACCGGGCTCTTTCCTAGAGCCGGTCTCGTAAGAGGCCGGCTCCTTTTTTGTGGGGGGTCTACAGGCTCAATATCAGATCGAGCAGCAACGCCCCGGAGAATAGGCTCCACGCGGCGGCAATCATCACCGAGATACCGAACCAGATCCGCGCCTCGAACCGCATCCCGCACCAGGCGTTCCGCATGAGGATGGCGGGCCCGGCCAGGACGCGAAGGAGAACGCCGCCGATCGAGGCGAGAATGGAACGGGGCTCGAGGCTGAAGCGCATCGGCTCGCCTGAAACGAGCTGAGCGAAGCTCGCGAGCACCCCGGCCATCACGAAGCCGACCGCCATAATGTAAAGATAGAGTACAACGGACTGCATCGGGCCCCTCGCCGTCGTGCTCCGAAGCACTCTAGCAACGGGTATTCGGTCTTTTGCGTTACTTCTTAAGGAGTGGTTAACGGGCGTGCCGGGCTGACACGCCGCGTCAGCTCTGGAGGTCGAAATCGAGGATGGCCATCTGGAATTGATAAGCGGTCTCGCCCTCGTCCTCGTCGTCGCGGAACAGCACGCCGATGAACTCCTCGCCGATATAGACCTCGGCGGAATCCTCCTTGCGCGGCCTTTGCCGCACCTGGATGTCAGGCAGCCGGAACACCTTCTTCAAATAGTGTTCGAGCTTGACGATCTCGTCTCGTGTCACCGCACCTCCCCCGGAAGCCTTGAATCTAACAGGTTCCCGTTGTGCCCAGCCTCTAGCTGCGGCTCGCTTCATCGCCGATGAACATTTGATCCATGGTCAAAGCGGGCTCCTCGCAGCCGGCCACGCCGACCTCGCGCGCCGGCACGCCGGCGACCGTGCGCTTCGGCGGCACGTCCTTGAGCACCACGCTTCCGGCCGCCACCCTGACGCAGTCCCCGATCTTGATATTGCCGAGGATCTTGGCGCCGGCGCCGATCATCACGCCGCGGCCGATTTTGGGATGTCGGTCGTCCCGTTCGTTCCCCGAACCCCCGAGCGTAACGCCATGCAGCATCGAGCAATTGTCGCCGACCACCGCCGTCTCGCCGATGACGATGCCCGTGGCATGATCCAACATGATGCCTCTGCCGATCCTGGTTGCGGGGTGGATGTCCACCTGGAGGAAGCGCGACGTGAGACTTTGCAGGTACAGGGCGAGGTCCTTGCGGCCCACCTTCCAAAGAGAGTGCGCGATGCGATAGGTCTCGAGCGCATGGAAGCCCTTGAAGTAGAGCAGCGGCTCGATGAGACGGCTGCATGCGGGATCGCGCTTGGCGACGGCCACCAGATCGGCCCGAAATGCGTCGCCGAGAGAGGGCTCACTCTCCAGCACCTCATGAAAGGTTTTGTGCAACAGACCGGCGTCGAGCGCTGCATGCTGGAGCCGGCGCGCGAGCCGGTGGCACACCGCGTCCTCGAGACGATCGTGACTAAGCACGGTCGCATAGATGAAGCCGCCGAGCGCCGGCTCGGTTGCGCTGATGTCCTCTGCCTCACGGCGCACCTGGCTCCAGATTGGATCGTAGGTGCTGATCTGCGGCCCGGCCGCTGCGGAAGTCTTATGCATCACTGCCTCACTCTGCCCCGGTTAGCAGGGCCAACGGCCTTAGTCTACCACGAGAGACATCACCTAAGGGCGCGAGGTTAAAAAGTCGAGCACGCCTTGCTTAAATCGTGGATCTCCAACCGCCTTCATGTGATCGCGGCCGGCGATGTCCAGAAATTGTGCATCCGGGATCAGCGCTGCAAGCTCGGCTCCGGACCCGCCGATCACGTCTTCGCTACCGACCGCAACGAGTGTCGGTACCGCTATGGTACCGAGTTGGTCAGCCGTGACCTTCTCGCGTGGACCGCGCATGCAGGCAGCAAGCGCGTTGAGATCGCTCCTCGTCTGCTCGGCGAACGCCCGGAAACTTCGCGCCGTATCGTTGGTCACGTCTTCGATGCGTGGCGCTTCGAGCGCGCGCGCCAGCGGCCCCGCGCCGATCATGCCGCGGACCATGTTGATGCCGAGACCGCCGAAGATCAAGCTGCGGACTCGCTTGGGATGACGGAAGACCAGTAACGCGGCGATCCGCGCGCCCATCGAGTATCCGAAGATATCGGCGCACTTTATGCCGAGATGATCGAGAAGGCGCCTTGCGTCCTCCGCCATCGTCGGCGCGCCGTAGAGCTCAGGCGCGTAGAGCTTCTCGCTCTGGCCGTGCCCGCGATTGTCGAACGCGATGACCCGTCGCCCCGCTTCGGCCAGGGCCCGCACCCAGCCCGTGTCCATCCAATTGGTCGCAGTATTCGAGGCGAAGCCGTGGATCAGAAGGATTGGCTCCCCCTCCCCCTCGTCGCTGAACACGATCTCGACGTCGTCGGAGTCGAAGCTCGGCATTCCCATCTACCGCTTTCCTTCTAGGCTCACTATGCTGCCGCTTTCCCGAACCCGCGGAAACACAAGCGGGGCGAAGTTCATGGCTCAAACGTTGGTACCCCATTTGGTGAACGACAAGGGCGTCGACCGGATCAGGATCGGCGTCAAGGAGTTCCAGTGCATGGGCGCCAGTCCACCTCACGATCATCCCCACGTCTATCTGGATATGGGAAACGCGGAAGAGATCGTTTGCCCCTATTGTTCGACGTTGTTCGAGCATGACCCGGCGCTCGCGGCTAATGAAAGCGCGCCTTCGGGATGCGTCTTCGTGGCGACCGCCCCGGCCGGCGCACCCGCCGCCTGATCCGGGTTCATGGCGAACGCCGAGCGCGATGTTCTCATTGCCGGCGGCGGCATCGGCGGACTGGCAAGCGCCATTGCCCTGGCACGGAAAGGGCTCGGCAGCGTCGTGCTCGAACGCTCGTCCTTTACGGAGGAGAGCGGCGCCGGAATCCAACTCGGTCCCAACGCCACGCGCATTCTGCGAGCGCTCGGCAACCTCGAGGAAGTCGAGAGAGCCGCCTTCGGGCCCGAAGCGGTCTGGTTGTTCGATGGGATCACCGGGCGCCGCCTCGGCACAATGCCGCTCGGCATGGAAGCCGAACGGCGTTTTGGCGCGCCCTATCTCACGCTGCACCGCGCAGACCTTCACGGCGCGCTGCTGTCGGTATGCAAGAGCTTGGCGGAGGTCGGTCTCAGACCTAGCTTCGAGGTGATAGCGGCGCAAGCAGCCGGTGACACCGTCGCGGCGATTGCTGCCGACGGTCGCAGGGCAGAAGGGTCGAGCCTGGTTGGAGCGGACGGCTTATGGTCGACGGTGCGCCAGCACGTCGCGCCCGAAGCAGCGCTGCGCTTTGCGCGCGCGACGGCTTCGCGCGCGTTGATGACGGTCAGCAGCCTCCGGGCCCCGTTTGATGCGCCTGTGGTTGGGCTGTGGCTCGGCCCGCGCGCTCATCTGGTGCACTATCCTGTGCGCGGCGGCAGCCATGTCAACCTCGTCGCCGTCACGGCCGGAGGCGCCGAGGGACAAGGTTGGAGCCAAACAGGCGACGCCGAGGCGCTGCTTCGGAGCTTCGGCGGCTGGTGCAAGGAGTCGAGATCGCTTCTGGAGCAAGCCGACAGCTGGCGCCGCTGGTCGCTCTACCGTCTTCGGCCGCTTGCTCGCTGGAGCACGGGGCGCGTCGTGCTGCTCGGCGACGCCGCGCACCCGGTTTTGCCTTACCTCGGGCAAGGTGCGGCTCTCGGCCTGGAGGATGCGATCACGCTCGCGGAAGGCCTCGCACGGACGCCTAAGGATCCTGCCAACGCGTTCCGCCACTACGAGTCGCTCAGGCGCGCGCGAGCCGCGCGCGTTCAACGTGTCTCGCAGCGCCTCGGCGCGCTCTATCACTTGGCGGGCCCGATGCGTCCGGCGCGCAATTTCCTCCTCTCGCGGAAGGAGCGCAGTCTTGCAAGCTTCGACTGGCTGTACGGACACCGTGGAACGAGCGTTTAGTGGCCGGCCTGGACATCTCGTCGCTGCATCAGGACGAGCGCGCCGACGATGGCCGAGAGCAACGATCCGACCAATACCGCAAGTTTTGTCGCCGCTATGCTCGCCTCAGCGTCGAAGGCCAGCAGGCCGATGAAAAGACTCATGGTGAAGCCGATGCCGCACAGAATGGCGACGCCGTAGACCTGTCGCCAGGACGCGCCGGGGGGAAGCCGTACGATGCCTGCCCGCCTCGCGATTAAGATCGTGCCCATGATGCCAATCTGCTTGCCCGCGAAGAGCCCAAGCACGATTCCCAGAGAAAGCGGCGCGAGCAGGTTGTCGAGGCTCATCCCGCCGAGCGGAACCCCGGCGTTGGCGAACCCGAACAGCGGCAGCACAATAAAGCCGACCCACCGCCCAAGACCGTCCTCGAGCACGTTAAGCGGCGAATGTTCTTCCTCATCCCTTGGCTGCACCGGAATGGTCAACGCCAGAACCACGCCGGCGAGGGTGGCGTGGATGCCAGAGAACAGTATGGCCGACCAAAGCGCCGCACCCACCGCGAGATAAGGCCAGAGGCGCGTCACGCCGAGCTGGTTGAACGCGAGCAGAACCGCGGCGAGCGCTGCGCCGATGCAAAGCGCCGTCCCTGAGAGGTTGGAGGCATAGAACAGCGCGATGATCAAGATCGCACCGAGATCGTCCATGATCGCAAGCGAGGTCAGAAACACTTTCAGCGAGCTCGGCACCCGCGAGCTCCAAAGCGCAAGCACGCCGAGCGCGAAGGCAATGTCGGTCGCGGTCGGGATGGCCCAGCCTTGCCAATTCTCCGGCGAGCGAAAATTGACGGCGAAGTAGACGAGTGCCGGAACGACCATGCCCCCGAGCGCTGCGATGAGAGGCAGTGTCCGACTTGGCCAGGTGTCGAGCTCGCCTTCAACCATCTCCCGCTTGATCTCGAGTCCGACCAGTAGGAAGAACAGCGCCATCAGGCCGTCGTTGATCCAATGCAGAACGTCGAGGCCGCCAAGTTTGGTGTGCAATATGTGGACGTAATCGTCGGCGAGCGGGGAGTTGGCGACGACCATGCCGAGCGCGGCGCTCGCCATCAGCACGAGACCGCCGGAAGCTTCCGACTCGGCAAAGCGTTGGAAGGCTGAGCGTGTGCGACGATCGAGAGGCATGAGACAGGCGGTTGCGGCAGGAACGCCGTTCCTACACAGGCGAGGCCGCCGAGGCAAACTCAAAGCCTGAAATGGACGAGGCGCCGCCACACTCGAGTGACGGCGCCTGAGAAGGCTCCTCTAGTGGCCCGTGGGATCGCCCCTGCGGCTCGACTCGAACAGGAACCAGACCCGCTTTTCCGTTTGATCGATCCAGTTTTCGAGCACGCTTGCGGTCGCCACGTCCCGCTCCTCGTCGCAGAGGTCGTGGACTTCGCGCATGCTGGCGAGCAGCGTGCGGTTGTCCTCCCGGAGCTCGGCCAGCATGTCGAGCGGGTCGACGTAAGCGGCATCGTTATCCGAGAGGCGCTGGAGCCGACCGATCTCGCCGATCGAATGTAGGGTCGTGCCGCCAATCTTGCGCACGCGCTCCGCGATCTCGTCGGTCATTTCCAGGATCTGTACTGCCTGCTCGTCGAACAGAAGGTGGTAGCCACGAAAATGGGGACCGCTCACGTGCCAATGGAAGTTCTTGGTCTTGAGGTAGAGCGCGAACACATCGGCAAGCAGCGCGTTGAGCGCGCCCGAGATGTCCGTGGTCGCGTTCGACCCGAGATCGGTCGGCGTATCGAGCTTGGCCTTGCGGCGTTCCTTCGCGGTGAGCTCCTTGTTCATGGGTAAGCCTCCCTACAGGGTTGGACGATGGGCAACGTTTGGTGAGAGCCAGAAAATGGGGAATGCATGGGGTTAGAGCCAGCCGCCCGAAGCCTGTGTCGCCTGAGACCCCTTGTCACGCATTGGCCTGCGTTAGAATTTGCGGGGCTTAAGTCTCGTTCCGAAACCACTACGGAAGCTGCAATTGCTCGGCTATCCTGGCGTAGACCAGCACAATTTACCGAGGAGTGCCTGATGTTCATTGCTATGAACCGGTTCAAAGTGCGCAAAGGATCTGAGCGCGATTTCGAGCAGGTATGGCTCACACGGGAGACGCATCTCGAAGACGTCCCTGGCTTCGTCGAGTTCCAGTTGCTCAAGGGGCCTGAGCAAGACGACTACGTGCTGTATGCGTCGCACAGTCTCTGGCAATCCGAATCGCATTTTCGCAAATGGACGCAATCAGAGGCCTTCCGCAAAGCGCATGCCGGCGCCGGCGGCAACAAGCCGCTCTATCTCGGTCATCCTGAATTCGAAGGTTTCGCCGTCTTGCAGGAAGTGAAATCCGGCAACGCGCGAGGTATCGCCGCCGAATAACGGATCGCTCCGCGCATCCCAGCGACGATTTCATTTGAGCAGTCCGCTCGCGAGAACAAGATACGCGAGACCGGTTGCGTAGACCGCGAACTCTCGTCGCCTGAGCCTGGAGCGACGCCATGCGAGGATGCCTAGGGTCGCAAGCGCAAAAGAAACCGCCAGCAGTACCGCCGCCGCCCGGTAGCCATTTCCGTTGCCGAAGTAGCTCGCGCCGTGTGGCTTCTCCAGTGGCTGCGCTTCGTTGCGTGCCAAAGTCTTTCGCCGCTCGGTCTCAGCTTTGGCCTCCTCCTCGGCTTTCAGCTGGAGGCGTCGAGCCCGTTCCGAGTGCGCCTCCCGACGCTCAGCGTCAGCTCTGGCTTCCGCCTCAGCTTTGCGATGTCTCTCCTCCTCCTTCGCCAGCCGGGCGCGCTCCGCCTCGGCAAGCACGCGTTCGAGCGACTTGATGAGACCCTGCATGTCTGCGCGGAACCGGTCGTGCGACAGGCGCACGGCGTTGCAGCGCGCGAGCGCGGCGAGCGGCTTGGGCCGGTCCTTCGCGCCGGGCATCTTGGCGTCGTTGACCAGAACAGGATTCCCTCGCTTCTTCTGTGTGAGTGCCGATTCGATCTCGATGCGCACGAAATCGTCGGGATTGTCGAGGCGGCGCAGGCTGGCTCGTCGGCGGTCTCAAGCCACTTTTCGGTCTCGGCCCCGGCGTTCAAAATAGCAGAGGACCGATGCTCGTCACGCGCGGCTGAAAGGCTTGGTGCCCCCACCAGGGGGGCGCTTTAGCGTCAATTGACCCTGACGACCTGCACCAGATTGTCGGAGAAGGTGGGCGCCCGGCCGAGTCCGCAGAACTCGGCCGATGAGATCGAGTTCACCGAGCCGTCGGAGCGGTTGAGGCTCCGCCAATAGCCGAGTGTCGCCACCACCACGCCGTCGCCTACGTCGTCGGTGACGCGCGCCAGCCCCTCGAAATCGCCCCGGTCGTTATAAACCCGCACCGGGTCGCCTTCGCGGATGGAGCGGGCGGCGGCGTCCTTCGGATTGATCATCACGAATTGCTCGCCTTGCCCCTTGATCTTGTGGGGCTCGTTCGCGTAGCAGGAATTCAGGAAGCCGTGGCTCTTCGGCGAGATGATGTTGAGCGGGTAGCGCTCGGCGAGATTGGGATTGCTCGCGGCGCTCTCGCGCGGTGGAACGTAGCCCGGCAGCGGATCTACGTCCTCGCCCGATTGCATGGCCTCGTACATCATGCGGAAGGGCGGCGCGACGAAGTTCTTGGCGTCCTTGACCAGTAACTCAACCTTGCCCGAGGGCGTCGGGAAGTTGCCGTTCGCGTGCGGCAGCCGGTCGTCCGGCGTGCCGACGGCGAGATGGAAATAGCCGTGCCGCCGGAAGTACTCCATGTCGATGCCGGCCATCTGCGGTGCGTCCCACTGCACGTAATGCTCGGCGAGCTCCATGTCGCTCATCTTGAATTGTGGGTCGTCGAAGCCCATCGCGGCGGCGAGCAGCCGGAAGATTTCGGCATTCGACTTGGCCTCGCCGCATGGCGGAATCGCCTTCTCGTTGATCGTCAGATAGAAATGGCCCCACGAGAACATCATGTCGTCGTGCTCGCCTGCCATCGTGGCGGGGAGCACGATGTCGGCGTAAGCGGCGGTATCGGTGACGAAGTGCTCGGCCGTCACGAAGAACAGATCCTCGCGCGACAACCCCTTGACGATTTTGTTGGTCTCCGGCGCTTGGCTCACCGGATTGGTGTTGTAGATGTAGAGACTCATGATCGGCGGATCGAGCTGCATGTCGCCGACAAGCGCCCGGCCGAGCTGGAGATTGTTCACCACGCGCGTGTCGGGCCGGATGAAATCGGGCCGCGAGACGCGCGCCCAATCGACCGGAAACTCCCAGAGCGGCATTTGCAGGAGCCCGCCGCCGACGTGGCGCCATGAGCCGGCAAGCGCCGGTATGGCACAAACGGCGCGTATGGTCTGCCCGCCGCCGGCATGGCGCTCCAGTGCAACCCCAAACCGGATCACCGAGGGCTGAATGGTGGCGAACTCGCGCGCGAACTTGGCGACATCTGCGGCAGCAACGCCCGTCACGCGCTCCACATAGTCTGGGGTGAAGTCCGCGGCGCGCTCCGCGAGCTCCGGGAAACCGGCCGTATGCTTCTCCACCCATTCGCGATCGACGTGCCCGTTCTCGATCATCGCGGCGATGATGCCCATGGCGAGCGCGCCGTCGGTGCCAGGCTTCGGCACGATGTGCCAGTCGGCCTGCTTAGCCGTGCGCGAGCGGTAGGTATCGATCACGACCACCTTGGCACCGCGCTTCTGCGCCTCCAGCACGAACGGCCAGTGATGCAGGTTGGTCGAGATCGAGTTGCAGGCCCAGATCACGATGTAACGCGAGTGCACGAAGCTCTCAGGGTCGACGCCGCCCGTCGGGCCGACGGTCAACAGCCACGCGGTCGACGAGCCCGAGGCGCAGAACGTCTTCTCGTTCACGGTCGAGCCGAGCTTGTTGAAGAATGCGTCCCCGGCCGTGAGCCCCTGCACGAGCCCTTCATTCCCGAGATAGGAATAGGGCATGATCGCCTGGCTGCCATGCTTGGCGATGATCTTCTTCCAGCGCGACGTAATCTCGGCGATGGCCTCGTCCCAGGAGATGCGCGCGAATTGGCGCGAGCCTTTCGGCCCCACGCGGCGCAAGGGATAGAGCACGCGGTCGGGATTGTAGTGATGGTCATGGTAGTCCTTGAGCTTCACGCAGAGGCCGCCGCGGGTCATCGGGTGCTCTTTGTTGCCCCTGACCTCAACCAGCCGGCCGTTCTCGACCTCGTAGATCATGGCGCAGGTGTCCGGACAGTCGTGCGGACAGCCCCCGAAGAACGTCTTGCGTGCCGGTTGCTCGTTCATGTTTCGCTCCCTCAACCTTGCGGGCCAGAATCTCTGCCCAGCCGGCGCATCTCCAGCCTAGGGGGCCACGAAAGCCTTGTCGATTGGGTTTTCCGATTTGGCGATTGAGGTTCGCGATTGACACAACCTCCGCCAGGGGAAAGCCCGGCTCGACCGAGACCCCCCAGGGCCAAACACGCATCGGTGCGATGGTTGACATTCTCCGCACCGTTGGCGTGACTTCTCCGACTATCGCACAGCAGAGCACTAGCGAGAGCAAGCCGGGCATCTTCCAGGCACTTTTCCCGCGCGGCTTACAGGGAAGGAGCATCGTCCAGCGCGCTTGCGGGCGCCTGCACATCCCCCCTGCACGTCGCTGCAAGTTGCCCGCTTGGCGGGCACCGGTCTTCCTTCTCCCAGTGCCTCGCTAAACGGGTGCCTTTTCCGCGCTTTCTGGTGTTGCCCGGTTTGCGCTTTGGCTCGCCGCGCAAGTCCCGTTACAGTGCTTTCCCGGATTGACTACCTTGGACGCTGGGCCCCAACCTCAGCCGAGCGGGGACCCCCCGCCGCGGGAGAAAGCCGATGCCGCCGACCGGCTCCTCCCCCTACCCGGTACGCCCGTTGAGCGCGAGGGTGCAGTGTGGCAGCCCGTGGGGCAGTCACGTGCGTTGCTCCGGAGCGAGTTGGCGGGCGCTCCCCGTAATCCTTGAAAATGTTGGTGCGGACGGAGGGACTCGAACCCTCACGGCCTTTCGGCCTCAGGATTTTAAGTTCGGTCCAGGGCTCTCCAGCTCGCAGAGCACTTGGCCAGTAACGCCTTGGAAGGCAACGCCCTGCTGCTGTGCCCGCCTGCCGCTGTGCGTGGGGTCTGTACGGGGTCTGAGACCCACAGAGATATACGCTGCTCAAATTTCTGCCCCCTCAAATATTCGGCGCTCTCCCGTCACGGGGTCTTTCCAGCGGTACTCGGCAACGATGGCAGTCTTGCCAGTGCGGCGCCAACGCAGCCCGTCAACGGACGGGTCGAAATAGCCGTGCCTGGGGGCGCGTCTTTCAGCTCCCGCACAAGCGCACGATAATTGAGACGCTTGGGGGCGCACTCGGGCGGCTTCAGCTTGCCGCGCGTGGGTGCCTGGACTGTGGGCAGAGATGGGCTAGTGTCTTGCGTGGTCATGGCAGCCTCTCACTCAGGTTGCTGTGGCAAGTCGTGGCTGCGGGGCGCGCCAACGCTCCGTAGCTGCGCGCATGATGCCACAGCCCCACTCCGGGGCAAAGAAGTTCATTCCGAAACTCCGGTCTGTGCGTCTCGGAAGGTGGGCATAGCGCGCAGTGAACTCAAAGGCACGGCTTTGCTATTTGCTTGAGCGCAGGAATGACTTTCCCCCACTCTGTCGGGGGTATGGTTTTCTAACTCGCGCTTGGGCGGTCGGCCACGGCAATTAGCCAGGGGTTAGCCGGGCAGGAGCGCCGCAACGCGCGCGGACCGTCGAACAGGAGGCGCGGCCGCTAGCGCCATGTCGCCACGACGATGCAAGACCCCGCCGACACCAAATCGAGATAGCCACCATTCTCCCGCCTGGTCCTTTCCACACAGAGATAGGCTTTCCGTTCGTGACCCTCGCGTATCGCCTTTGCCGCCACTTCGGCGCCGTTCGTCATGAGGGCCATGCACTGCGGGCGCGACATTTCGCTCTTGTCCTTGCAGAAGGCCTCGGACTGGTTCAGCCACGCCCGTGCTTGTGGTGGGAACGGCGGCGGGGATGCGTCACACCCTGCGAGGGCAGCGAGCCCCGCCAGGGTCACTACCTTCATAAGAACCCGCAGCATGGTCGCCTCCTTTAGCGGCTGCGCTCAGCCACCACCAGCCAGTGCGGCGGATTGACTCAGTATACCCTCCCCCATACGGATGCCCCCATCATGACGTAATGGCCCTCTTCCGGCTTATGCACGATGTAGAGCACCGGCTCGTCAGCCGGGAGCGAGCGGAAGGGGTCGACAGCGGCAGTAATAAGCTCTTCGCGCGTGTAGCCCTTGGCGTTGCGATAGGCGTTCTTGCCCCCCGCCATATCCGCCCAATTGACCGTCAGGTTGCGGTAGTACTTACGCGGGTAGGAACTCAATGTCGCCGCGCTTCTCAGCCCAAACCCTGTAGACCTCCTGAAGCTCTCCAAAGGCGTCGAGCACAAGGACAGGCGCGAAGGCGCGGGGCAGCATGTCGCGATAGTGCGTAACGACGGCGCCCCCGTGGTGCTTGTCCCAGTACAGATGCACCCGCTTGCCCATGCGCGGAGCGTGTCGGCTGGCCCTTCGTGACCGCCACTTCCTAGAAAGTCAGCGAAGGCACAATCACCCTTACCCAAGACCGTGATGGGCTCGCTGGGCAGCATCGCCTCGTCCCAGACGCGCACCTGGCGTTCATGCCCCCGGTACCGAAAAAACGGGTCATCGGTGAAGCCCCTACGTGATGCTCCGACATCGTGAGCAACTTGGCCTGCGTGGTGAACAGCACCTGGGCCGTCGTCGCGGGATGCGGAAGGTAGTCGGGATTGGGCGCGCCGTCCTTCAACGTCTTGCGCTTCTGCTTCGCGGTGCGGCGATCCGGGCCGACGCCCAGCGCGTTCAGCGCTAAGTTAGAGTTACCCGCCCGCACTGCGAACTGATCGGGCCGCAGGCCCATCTGCGCTATGAGCTTCGGAATGAGGTCTCGTTGGTTCACGAAGATAGCTACCCCAACGTTAGCGTGAGCCGGGTCGCTGGTGAACACGCGCACGGCAGCGACTAGCATTGTTGTCTTGCCGCCCCCCGTGGGCAGTGAGGACAGGTGATAGTTCCGGCGCGCTGTGCCGTAGACCTGTGCGGCGATGTTCGCGGCTATCGCCTCGCAACCCCTGCCATAGCTCCGGCGTCGGATGCTGCCCATAGCTGGCGAAGAGCCGTTCGGCCTCGGTCGTGATCTTGTCTGCAAGCGCCCGTTCCAGCGCGCCGTCCGCGCCGCCCCGTCTGTTCCCATATGCTGTGACTCCCTGATTGTGCCTGATTGTGCCCCTCTAGCCCTTGAGCAGGGGGAAGGGTGCCGGGGGTCAAGGGTGCAAGAGTGCAAGGGTGCCAAGTAATGGCACTCTTCCCCCTAGTAGTGCCTCCGCCTTACAATAGAAATACGCCGCATTATTGAGGTAAATGGGGAGACTGCTTGCTGTTTTCAAGATGTGATATCGGTCTAGTGCAGTAACGGGGTCTGGATGCGAAGGTCGGTGCGCTCGCAAAGGCGTCTTTCAGACGGCAATTGCGATGAATAATCCACTGTAAATCAAGCGTTGTCGCGGTTAAGGGCGCGCCGTTTTCCCGTTGCGTTGCACGATGCCCTGCGGGCTGCGCTATTGCGAAGTTAATATACGTGAAGTCAATATACGTAAAGGATGCCGCCTCAAAAACGGAGCGGTCGCGGTAGGGGTAGCTTCAGATGGACGCGAAGACCGCTTCGTCAATATCTACTTCTTCGACTTGGCGAACCTTCACCCCCGATGCCGAGGTTCTTGAGCAGAAGGCACAGATCGTTCCCGTCCACCAGTCAATGGTAGGCGCACCATCGCCGAGCGGCTTCCTTGCGGGCATCAGTGGAGAAGCGGCCAGTCGTGATGATGAGGCCCTTGTCTGCGCGGCCGATCATGGCGCCTCGAAAGTCGCGCACGACCGACGAGCCAATGGCGTTCTGCCACGGCCCTCTCTCCTTTAAGAGGGCACGCCGAGCCGAGGTAATCGTTTTTGCTGACGGCGAGCCTTGGAGGCGTGTTGAAGTCGATCTTGACGCGGGCGAGTGCCGGTGGCCTGTAGGCAGGACAGCGGCATCGCTTCTGTGTCGCGCCGACGCAGCGAAGTCGAGTTATTGCCCGACACATCATGCCCGCGCGTGGCAAAAGGGGAAGTCGGTGAAGCTCAAGGCCACGGCCTAGCGATGCAGCCCGGCGCCCTTAGCCGCAAATCCAAACCCAACCAATCGGCGTCCGGAGGTAGCATTCGCCCCACCCGCCGCCGTAGCCGTAGTAGCCGTACCGGTGGTGGCGGCTGTGGCCGTACCGGTGATGGCCGTACCGGTGATGACCGTAATGCTTGCCGTGGTGGCCCCTGCGGGCGTGGTGACCCTTCCCGTGGCCCCTGCGGGCTTGGTGACCCTTCCCGTGGCCCCTGCGGGCGT
>JBOHJE010000154.1:0-5507 GCA_050728375.1 Methyloceanibacter sp. | reverse complement strand
CGCGTAGATCGCTGACCGATGGCGTCAGGTCGCTCGACAAGAGCACACGGCGCGCGTCAGGGAAGCGCTCGGCGGCCGCCTCGGCGATGCGCTCGATGCCCGGACCGCAGGCGACGAGGGACTCCTCGGCGCCGCAGCTCGGGCATTGCTGCGGGATGGGAACGAACTTGCCGCAATGGTGGCATTCGAGGCGCCGCCGGAAACGGTGCTCGACCAGCCAGGCCGAGCAGTTTGGACATTCGAAGCGGAAGCCGCATGTCCGGCACAGCGTCACCGGCGCATAGCCGCGGCGATTGAGGAACAGAAGCGTTTGCTCGCCGCGCGACAATGTCTCGGCAACAGCATCGACGAGGACAGGCGAGAGCCAATGGCCCCGCTCAGGCGGATTCCGGCGCATGTCGACGGCCTCGATCACCGGCAGCCCGGCGCCTCCAGGGCGTGTGCCTAGCCCCCCGCTTGGCGCGCTTTGCGTGCCGACCTCCCCACGAGGGGGAGGTATTGGGGTTTGTGGTGGCGCTACACTCTCCATCCCTCCCCTTGATGGGGAGGGTGGCTGGGGCCGGACATCGGCCGGGCCGGGCCCGGTGGGGTGAGCCCGGTCACGGGCCTCACCAGCCGATTCCGTTCTAAAGCGTTTGGCGAGCCTGATGTGCCGGAAGCGGCCCTGCTCCGCGTTCACGAGGGTTTCGATCGACGGCGTGGCCGAGCTCAGGACCACCGGGCAATGCCCGAGATGCCCGCGCACCACGGCCATGTCGCGCGTCTGATAGGTGACGCGCTCCTCCTGCTTGTAGCCCTGATCGTGCTCCTCATCGACGACGATCAGGCCGAGATCGGGAAAGGGCAGGAATAGCGCCGAGCGCGCCCCGACGACGAGCTTCGCCTTGTTCTCGGCCACCGCTCGCCACACGCGGCCGCGCATGGGCGCCGACGCGCCCGAGTGCCACTCGGCGGGCCGCGCGCCGAAACGGTCCTCGCACCGGGCGAGAAACTGGCTAGTGAGCGCGATCTCGGGCATGAGTACGAGCGCTTGCCGGCCACGGTCCAGGGCTTGCGCGATGGCCTCGAAGTAGACCTCGGTCTTGCCGGACCCCGTGACGCCGTCGAGCAGCGTCACCGCGAAGCCGTCGCCGGTATAGCCGAGCAGCTCGCTTGCAACCTTGACCTGTTCCTCCGAAAGCCTGGCACGCGCGCGCGACGTGTCGAGCGGCCCGGCGTGCCAATCGGGGAGCTGCTCGGCGACAAGTGTGCCGGCATCGACCAGAACGTCGATGACGCCGGGGCTCACGCCGGCCGCGTCGGCGAGACTCGACTTGACCCAGGTGAGGCCGTTCTTCGCCACTTCGAGAACCCGCGCGCGGGCGGGCGTCAGCCGGTATGGCGCCGGGCCCGCCAGCCGTACGCCGTAGCGCGGCGCGGGCGGTTCGAAGGCCCGACCCGCGCTCATCATCATGCGCAGGACCATGCCCGGCGAGGACAGGGTGTAGTTGGCGACCCAGTCAGCAAAGTCGAGCGACACCGCGGGCAATTTCGGCACGTCGTCGAGGACTTCCGCGATCTCGCGCAGCTTCTTGCGGTCGAGCTTGGGCGGTTCAGCGATTTCATCGCGCCGCCAGACCGCCGCCACATATTCCACCGGTCCCAGCGGTACGACGACGAACTGCCCAGGTTCCGGCCGCGTTCCTGTGGGCACTAGATAGTCGTAGGGCGCCGGCAGCGCGAGCGGGAGCAGAACGGGGACCGTTTCGGGTGTGGTCTTAGGTTTGGCCAGGGTAGGCTCGTTTCGGGTTAGGCAACAGTTAACGACTCAGGCACCCATAGTAGACCTACGGGGTGCCCGGCAAATCGGGGTTGCGACGTTGGGCCTAAAGGCAAAGACGCAGGAGGTATTCGGAGGCCCCGATGTCAAGCGGGCGGTTAACGCCTGGCTCGTCTATCTGATGACTGAGCGCCAGCTTGCGGGCCACACGATCGAGGCCTATTCGCGCGATCTCGGCCAGTTCCTCGCCTTCCTCGCCGGCCATTTCGACCATCCGGCCACCCTCAAGCTCCTGTTTGCACTGTCCGCCCGAGATGTCCGCGCCTTTCTCGCCGAGCGGCGCGCCAAGGATGTCGGCAGCCGAAGCCTGGCCCGCAGCCTGAGCGCGCTTCGCATGTTCTATCGGTTCCTGGAGCGGCGGGGACTCGGCAAGAACGATGCGATTCGCGCGGTCTCCTTGCCCAAGCTGCCGCATTCCGTGCCTAAGCCGCTCACCGCGCCGAAGGCGACGGCACTGGTCGGCGGCGCCGACATCGCTTCGCCGGATGCGCAGGACTGGATCAACGCGCGCGACGCCGCCGTGCTCACGCTGCTCTACGGCTCGGGCTTGCGCATCTCGGAGGCGCTGTCGCTCAGGCGGAGAGACGCGCCGGTCAAGGGGCGCAACATGCTGCGCGTCACGGGTAAAGGCAGCAAGACGCGCGTGGTGCCGGTGCTACCCATTACACGCGAGGCCATCGAGCGCTATCTTGCGCTCTGTCCCGCCAAGCTCGCGTCCGACGATCCGCTGTTCATCGGCGCGCGCGGCGGTCAGCTCTCGCCTCGCATCATCCAACTGAGGATGGAGCGGGCACGCGCAGCGTTGGGCCTGCCCGAGACGGCGACGCCGCATGCGCTGCGCCACTCCTTCGCTACGCATCTGTTGGGCGCCGGCGCCGATCTTCGGTCGATCCAGGAACTGCTCGGCCATGCGAGCCTGTCGACCACCCAAGGCTATACCGAGGTCGACCGGGTCCATTTGCTGAAGGCGTACACGAGCGCGCATCCGAGGGCCTAGCTCGCCTATCCCTCCCCCCCGATAAGGGGAAGGGAGGCGCGACTTCCCTTTCAGAAGGGAGGGAGTGTTATCCCCGGTGCAAAACCTCCGTTGCCTCGGTATCACCTCGTCCCTTGAGGGGCGCTTCGCGAGGCGTCGTGACGGCGGGACGAGGTGCGGTGCCCTGCGGGACATGTTTCGCTGACATGTCACCCGGGCGGCGCCGGGGCTCCCCGCCCGGGTCCACTAAGATTCCCTGCCCAGGAGCGTGGTTGACCACCGTAAGGTCTATGTCAAACGACTGCCGGCACCTCGCCAAGGGCGCCCGCCGCATCTGGCGATAGATGCGGACACCATAGGTTTGCGCTTTTCGGCGCGCCACCACCCTCAAACTGGGGGGCCGTAGGGTGGGTAACGCTTCGTTGCCCACGCTGATCGAGACGGTGGGCACGGCGATCACGCCTTTGGCCGCCCTTACGCCGGGAGGAGAATCTTTCATGCTCTTGCGGTACTGACCAGTCAGTCATAAATTTATGGGCGTGCCGGAGGGGGAGGAGCCTCATGACCAAGTCCGAGCCAAAGCCGAAGAAGCGACAAGCGAAAGCCACAGAGCGGGAAATGACGGATACGCCGCGCCGGCGCGAGCGCAAAGCCAAGGACACGCGGCCGCAGGAAATCGTGGCCGCCGCCTTCGAGGAGTTTGCGGTCAAGGGATATGCTGGGACGCGGATCGAAGATGTGGCGGCGCGGGCCCGCGTTTCGAAGGGCCTTCCCTATCTCTACTTCAAAACAAAGGAAGATCTGTTCAAGGCGGTCATCCGCAGCGTCATCTCGCCCGTCTTCGACGCGATCCGAGAGAGGATGCTCACGACGGAGATGTCGTGCGAGGCATTTCTCAAAGGGCCATTCCTCTCGTTCATGCAGGATCTCGTGAGATCGCGCCGCATCCTTATCGCGCGGCTACTGATCGCCGAAGGCCACAAGCATCCCGAGCTCACGGCCTTCTACTATGAGCAGGTAATCTCCAAAGGCCGCGAGACATTGCAGGCTTTCATCGATCGCGGCGTCGAGCGGGGAGAGTTCCGGAAGACTCCTTTGCGGGATTACCCACAAATCTTTATTGCCCCAGCGCTCATGGCGGTCATCTGGCGCTCGCTGTTCGAGCGCCACCATCATCTCGACACCGACGCACTGCTCAAGACCCATATCGAGCTTGTGCTCGATGCCATCAGGGCGCCGCGCGAGGCGGGAGAATCGCGATGAGGCGGATCGTCATCGCCGTCGCAGGTGTTGTCGTCCTCGGCATCGCACTGGCACTGATGACGCATCCGGCGAACGAAGCGGCCGAGTTTCCGGGATACATGGAAGCCGATCTCGTTCTGGTCGGCTCGGAGCAAGGCGGCCGGATCGATACCCTCGCCATAAAGGAAGGCGACCCCGCCAAGCAAGGCGATCCCATCTTCACGCTGGAAAGCTCGGAGCAGGAAGCGGCAGTCGCCGCCGCAAAATCGCGGCTCATAGAGGCGAAGGCGCGGCTCGCGGACTTGAAGGCCGAGATGCAGAGACCGAGCGAGATCGAGGTGCTTGAAGCCGTGCTTGCCCGGACGAAAGCCTCGCTGAAGCAGTCCGCCACCAACCTCGCCAGGGTCCAGGCCTTGTTCGACAAAGGCTGGGTATCTAACGCACAGCTCGACGATGCCATAGCCCGGCACGACAGCGACGACGCCGCGGCCAAGGAGGCCGAGCGGCGCATCGAGGCCGCGAAGCTGCCGGGTCGCTCCGACATGATCGATGCAGCGGCGGCCAATGTCGAGGCTGCAAGCCACGAGCTGGAGGAGGCGGAGAAGAACCTGACCAAACGTCAGGTAGCGGCTCCCACAGCCGGCACCATCGAGGAGGTCTTTTTCAGGCCGGGTGAGGTGGTGAATGCGGGCCAGGCGCCCTCAAATCTCAAGGTCCGCTTCTTCGTGGCCGAGCCGGTCAGGGCGAAGCTTCAGGTCGACCAGACCGTTGACGTTACCTGCGACGGTTGTCCGCCCGATCTAGGCGCCAAGATCAGCTTCATCGCGCGAGAGGCCGAGTTCACGCCTCCGGTGATTTTTTCCCGGGAGCAGCGCGAGAAGCTCGTGTTCCTGGTCGAGGCCCGCCCCGACGGCGAGGCCGCAGCGCTCACGGCCGGCCAGCCGGTCACGGTGACGCTTGGCCCGGCGCCTCAGGTAGTGCGGCGATGAAAGAGATCGCAATCGACGTCGAGGGGCTCACCAAGAGCTTCGACGGCAGGACGATGGTGCGCGATCTGACGCTCCAAGTGCCCAAGGGCGAGATCTGCGGCTTTCTCAACCCGAACGGCAGCGGCAAGACGACGACGATCCGCATGCTGTGCGGTCTGCTCACGCCGGACTCGGGCAAGGGGACCTGCCTCGGCTACGACATCCTCACCGAGGGCGACGCGCTCCGCCGCCATGTCGGCTACATGACGCAGCGCTTTTCTCTCTACGCCGATCTCTCAATCCGCGAGAATCTGGAATTCGTGGCGCGTGTCTACGGCGTGCCGCGGCAGGCGGCTAAGGACGCGATCGACCGGCTCGGCCTCAAGGGCCGCGCCGGTCAGCTGGCCGGCGAATTGTCGGGCGGCTGGAAACAGCGGCTCGCGCTCGGCGCCTGCATCCTGCCCAATCCGCAGCTTCTCCTGCTCGACGAGCCGACGGCCGG
>JBOHJE010000153.1:0-12479 GCA_050728375.1 Methyloceanibacter sp. | reverse complement strand
TCGAGGCGATCGCCGCGAGCCTCTCCGACGGCGCCGAAACGCCGAACGCCAAACCCCGGGCGAAACAAGCCTAGATGGCAATGACGACCGCCTGACGCCGGTGGCGGCAGGCCCGCGCCTTTGATGCGCTAGTTTAGAGCCCACCTAAACGCTCGGCGAAGCGCCGCGGTGCCGTTCCGATCATACCAAAGTCCATGGGCAAGAATTACTCGCTCGGGGCCCCAGGCGATCATCTTCTCGGCCGCCGCCCTAATCTCGGACTTCGGAAAGGTCAATCGCAGGTCACGCGGCATCTGACCGTCGGGGCCGAGGACCCCGCCTAACCTCGCAACGACGCGCATCGCCGGGCCGAGCTTCTGCCGCTCAAAATTCTCCACGAGGTCCGTGAGGACAAGCGTTCTGCTTGCTCCATGAAAGAAAACGACTTCGGTCATGAACCGGCCTCTGACCGGAAGCGTCGCCACCTCAGAATCCCAGGGATAGCCGCCACCGCGATCCAACGGCAGACAGTCGAAATCGATCCGCTGGCCGGCTTGCTCCTCGATCCGCGGGGCCAGATACACGTCAGCGTGCTGGAATGCCCTCTTCCACTGAGGGATCCACCAATAGTGGATACGGTTTGGCCCAACGATCCAACGCGGCCGCCCCAACGCTTCAACTTGCGCCTTGAGGTCAGGCGTCAGAGCCGTTGGCGAGTGGATGAAGAGGTTGTTTTCGGCGCAGCGAATGACCGTCATCCGCGTGGAGAAGGGCATTTTCGGCCACGGTATTCCGAAGCGGATGATCGGACCGTCGACAATCCAAATATTCCCGGCGACAGTCTTGAGAATGTTCAAGGGCGGGTAAGCGCCCCGTGCATCGTCTGCCACGACGCATCCCTCAGGCCGCGGCACGCTCCGCCATGGCGCTTCTGAGATTGTCGCCAATCTTGTCGATGAAGCCGCTCGTCGAGAGCCATGCCTGATCGGCGCCGACCAGCAGAGCCAAGTCCTTGGTCATGAAACCCGCCTCGATGGTCGAGACCGCGACCTTCTCGAGCGTCTCGGCGAAGCGCAGGAGCTCCGCATTGCCGTCGAGCTTGGCGCGATGCTTGAGCGCGCCGCTCCAGGCGAAGATCGAGGCCGTCGAGTTGGTGGAGGTGGCGCGGCCCTGCTCGTGCTGGCGGAAATGGCGGGTGACGGTGCCATGCGCGGCCTCGGCGAGAACCGTCTTGCCGTCCGGCGTTATGAGCACGCTGGTCATCAGGCCGAGCGAGCCGAAACCTTGCGCCACGGTGTCGGACTGCACGTCGCCGTCATAGTTCTTGCAGGCCCAGATATAGCCCCCTGACCATTTCAAACAGGCGGCCACCATGTCGTCGATCAGGCGGTGCTCGTAGGTGAGCCCGCGCGCCTTGAACTCGTCCTTGAACTCCGCCTCATACACTTCGGCGAACAGATCCTTGAAGCGGCCGTCATAGGCTTTGAGGATGGTGTTTTTGGTCGAGAGATACACGGGCATGCTGCGGTGAAGCCCGTAATTGAACGAGGCCCGGGCGAAGTCGCGGATGGAGTTGTCGAGATTGAACATGCCGAGCGCGACGCCCCCCCCTTCGAATTCGTGCACCACGTGCTCTATTCGCGCGCCGTCCTCGCCGACGAAGCTGATCATGAGCGTTCCTTTGCCGGGCACGCGGAAGTCGGTGGCGCGGTAGACGTCGCCATAGGCATGGCGGCCGATGACGATGGGCTTGGTCCAGCCGGGCACGAGCCGGGGCACGTTCTTGCAGATGATGGGCTCGCGGAAGATGACGCCGCCGACTATGTTGCGGATGGTGCCGTTCGGCGAGCGCCACATCTTCTTCAGGCCGAATTCTTTGACCCGTGCCTCGTCCGGCGTGATGGTCGCGCATTTGACGCCGGCGCCGCACTTCTGAATGGCGTGGGCGGCCTCGATGGTGACCCGATCGTCGGTGGCATCGCGATTCCGGATGCTGAGGTCGAAATAGAGGAGCGGCAAATCGAGATAGGGCTCGATCAGCCTTACTTTGATCGTCTGCCAGATTACTCGTGTCATCTCGTCCCCGTCGAGGTCGGCGACCGGGTTCTTCACCTTGATCTTGTCCACGCGCAAATCTCCGCTTGCGGGATTGTGTCGGGCCGGAGGGCATTGCCTGGAGGAGGCCCCCATTGCAGGCAGCCGCCCCCTATAGCATCGTGCGGCCATGATGAAAGCAAAAGCCGGCACCGGCAAGCGCGAGCGCCACACCGCGGACGCGGTCCGGGCCTGCCTTGACGTCTCCGAAAGTGCAGGCCAGGCGCTTGCGCCCGCGATCGTCCTGGTCAAGCCGCAGCTTGGCGAGAATATCGGCTTCGCCGCGCGCGCCATGGCCAATTTCGGCCTCACCGAGCTGCGTCTGGTCAGCCCGCGCGACGGCTGGCCCAACGACAAGGCGCGGGCCGCCGCCGCGGGCGCGGCCTCTGTCGCGGATAGCGCGATCGTCCACGAGACGGTCGAGCAGGCGGTCGGCGAACTCAATTTCGTGCTCGCCGCCACCGCGCGGCCGCGCGAGATGGTGAAGCTTGTACTGAGCCCCGAGAGCGCGGCGCGCGAGCTCTACCGCAGGGCGCTCGCGCGCGAGCGGACCGGCGTGCTGTTCGGCCCCGAGCGGAGCGGGCTCGACAACGACGCCATTGCGCTCGCCGACGCCATCCTGACCGCGCCGGTCAATCCTGAATTCGCCTCGCTCAGCCTACCTCAGGCGGTGCTGCTGCTCGCCTATGAATGGCTGAAATGCCAGAGCGCGGCGCCACTCGGCCGCGTCACCGCGTTCGACGGACCGGCGGCGGAAGGGGTCGCGCTGCTCGGCACGCGCCCGGCGATACGGAGTGAGCTTTTCGGCCTGTTCGAACATCTGGAAACGGAACTCGATCGGTCGGGGTTTTTGCGGCCGTCCGAGAAACGCGCGACCATGGTGCGCTCCATCCGCAATATGTTTCATCGCATGGGCGCGACCGACCAGGACGTGCGCACGTGGCACGGAATTGTGGCCTCGCTCGCTCGCGCCGCCAGGGATAAACTGTCATAGTTCCGCCCCGTTTCTCCTATTGCGATTGCCTTCAACGATGCTAGCTTCCGCCACTGGGAAGGAGGGGGCCTCTCAATGAAAATTGCGTGGATTCAGCGGGGCGGGGCCGCCGCCGCGGTCTTGGCGCTACTGATGGTGCCTCCTGCGCGTGCCGCGGATGACACCGGCGTCGGCGTCAACGCGGTTGCAGCGGGGGAACTCGACAAGCGCACGCGCCAGGGCGAAGAGGCCCCAGCCAATGCGAAGGGATTGAGCGACAGCGCCGTGCGCGTGCTCATGACCTACGCCTTCTCGATCATTCCCGAAAACGAGCCAGACACCGAAGGCAAGCCCGTCAAGCTCGACAAGTCCGATCCGAACAAGTTCCTGATCCCGACCGACGACGCGCGGCGCGTGATCCGCGTCGCCACGCGGACCGCCTATGCCGAGGTTTGCGGTCTGGCCGATTTGGCCCGGGCGAACTATGAGACGCTGATCAAGGGCGAGGAGTCCAAGAAGGCCTGGAGCGAGCAGCAGCTCCTCATGATCAATGCGCTGCACGTGTTCTCGGTCTCGTATTTCACCGGCAACATCAAGATCACCGCCAAGGAGGAGCCCGCGGGCACGCCGCCTACCAATCAAGGCGCCGGAGCCACGGCGGTCTCCAAGGGGGAGGGGGCGCAAGCCGCCGAGACGCCGCCGGCCGAGACCCCGCCAAGCGCCGAGATCCCGCCCAGCGCCGAGGCGGGGGGCGCCGGCGAGGTCATCACGGCGGCGCCGCCGAAATGTCCGCCCGAGCAGAAGCAGAAGGTGATGCACGCCATCAACGCCTATGTGAAATCGGCCCAGGCGGCCCCCGAATAGGCTTGAGGCCGGAAACGGCTGCAATTGACAGTTTCCAAGCATTGCGTGTAACAGAACGGGGAAGCACAAGACGCTTGGGCTTCGGAGACTGGCGGGAAGGCCCCGGCAGCCTGATACCATCACTAACCAAGGGTTTTGCAGCAGGCGCGGGATGGACCGCCCGCGCGGAGCTTGATTTGGCCTCGGAGTTTTAGGGCATGACGAAGCGCATTCACGCCAAGCACAAGATCGATCGCAGGCTCGGCGAGAATATCTGGGGGCGGCCCAAGAGCCCATACAACAAGCGGGAATATGGCCCCGGCGAGCACGGCCAGCGCCGGCGCGGCAAGCTTTCCGACTATGGCCAGCAGCTCAGGGCCAAGCAAAAGCTCAAGGGCTATTACGGCAACATCACCGAGAAGCAGTTCAAGGCGATTTATCGCGAGGCCTCGCGGCTCAGAGGCGACACCTCGGAGAAGCTGATCGGTCTCCTGGAGCGGCGCCTCGACGCCATCGTCTATCGCGCCAAATTCGTGCCGACCGTGTTCGCGGCGCGCCAGTTCGTCTCCCACGGTCATGTCCGAGTCAACGGCCGCCGCGTCAACATCTCGAGCTATCGCTGCCGCGAAGGCGACGTGATTGAGGTGCGGGACAAGGCGAAGGATCAGGGCATGGTGCTCGAGGCCGCGCAGAGCGGCGAGCGCGATGTGCCGGACTATATCGAGGTCGACCACAGCAAGATGACGGCCAAGCTGACGCGCATCCCCACCCTCACCGACGTGCCTTACCCGGTGATGATGGAGCCGAACCTCGTCATCGAGTTCTACTCGCGCTAGCCGTCTTGTCAGGCTGCGATCAGAACCTCAGAGAGCGGCCGCCGCGCGGCATGCGGCGGCATGGCGACGCCTTCCTTCAAATAGCCGAAGCGGCTCAACAGCTGCGGCGTCTGCCCCGGCGCGACGAGCGCGGCTAAACGCGGTCTGATCGCCGACACCTCGACCGGCTCATTGAGGAAGGCATTGACCAAGCCGAGCATGGTCAGCCTGTGAAGCACCTCGGCCAGCGCGCGCCCAGTGGCGACCCAGTGCCGCGTTCTGTCATCCTTGGTGGTGAAGACGCCGAGAAGCGGCGCCGCGGTTGCGGCGGGCTTGTCCATATTAGCGACCAAGCCGCCGAGATCTAAGAGGCGAAACAGAGCCGCGGCCATGCGCGTGACGGAATCCGGAAAGCCAAATCCAGGCCCTGCCAGCCCATCGCCGCTCGCCGTGGTCAGAGGATGCATCTAGGAAACAAACTCGGCGCGAAACGCGGGGTCGGCGAACTGAACCCGGTCGGCATGGCTGACAGAAGCGTCTCGGCTGCGTCGACGCTCCAAGCAGCCTCGGACGCATAAGTTTGAGCCATGGTTTCCTCCCTCTCGCCGGCCGGTCGGTCGCGCGCGAAGATCGCAGCACTCCCTTGAGAACCGTTGCGCCGCGCTCTAGGGGAGGGCGGCGGCCAGGTCGGCGTCGATAAGAACAGCCCCGCCTTCGGGACCACGAGCCTGGTGGTAGACTTTGCCCATGATCCTGTCCCGATCCCATCGCTTCATCTTCATCCGCACAAGGAAAGTCGGCGGCACCAGCGTGGAGCTCTTCCTGTCGCGCTTCTGTGGGGACGACGACATCGTCACCCCGCTGCGGAAGGAGGAGGAGCCTCTGCGCGAGGGCATGGGCCCGCGCAATTTCCGCTTACCGGGCTACGGCAAGCGCACGCGTCCCCGCCGCATCCTGGGGAGCCTGCTCGGCAAGCCGGCGATCGGCTATGGCGGCTTCTACAATCACATCCCGGCGGGTGAGGTCAGACGCCTGGTGGGCGAGGACGTCTGGAATAGGTCCTTCAAATTCACCATCGAGCGCAACCCCTGGGACCGGCAGGTGTCGCTCTACAATTGGCACTATCGGGGGCAGGAGCCTAAGCCGAGCTTCGAGCGCTTCATTCTCTCGCCCTTCCGGCGGAAGATCTCCCCTAATTTCGATACCTACGCGATCGACGGGAAGATCGCCGTCGACTACGTCTGCCGTTACGAGAGTCTGGAGGCGAATCTGGCCCATGTTCTTAAGCGGATGGGAATCGACGCCGAGGTCGAGCTTCTCAAGGTGAAGGGCGGCTACCGGGACGATCGCACTTGGCGCGATTATTACACGCCGCGCACCCGCGACATCGTCGGCCGCTGGTATGCGCGCGAAATCGCCGACCTCGGTTACGCCTTCTGAAGCAAGCTCTGTGTGGCGCTTCTCCTAAACCGACGCGAGAAGCAGGACACCCGCGCAAATAAGAACGACCGCAGCAAGCTTACTGACGGCCTCGCCGAAGGGCGCGAACTTCTCGAACGCCACAAACAGGGTCAGCCCGGCGATCCATATCAGGTTCATCATCCCTCCCACGAAGAGCAGGAGCATCAACATGGCGCAACAGCCGACGCAGTAGGCGCCGTGCAACAGCCCCATGCGCCAGGCCCCGATCACCCCAGGGCGCCAATGGGCGGACACAAACGCGGCCGGCCCCCGGCAATGCTTGAGACAGGCCGTCTTGAGGGGGCTGAACTGGTAGAACCCGGCCGCTATGAGCAGCGCTCCCGACAGGAGCGCGCTGCGCGAACTCATCATCGCCGAGATCAGGCCGCTGCGCTCAAGCGCGAATTGAAGCGCAACGGCGAAGGCACTGAAAAGAATCCATAGCGAGAGATAACCGGACGCGAGAGCCGCGACCGAGGCAGAAGCCTCAAATCTCCGCCCCTCGCGTTCGGTGCGCCTCACGACCTTGGCATAGAGCAGAACCAGGGGCGAGGCCGAGGGCAGCATCATCGCCACCATCATCACCGCCCACATGAAGAAGGCGATGAGCCAGTAGAACGGCGTCCACGGCCAGCTCTCGGCCGGCGGCAGCCCCATTGGCGGCCACCAGCCGCTCATGGCTGCCGGGGCCATGCCCGTTCCTGCGCCCGCCAGGAGCGCGAGCCAGGCAAGAAGCGCGAGCACCACAATCGCCGCAAGGACGACCGCACTCTCGCGCCTGAGAAGCGTCTCGAGCGTGGTGGCCGCCATGGTCTCTACCGGACCATGCCACTCTGGCAGAGATGGATGTGGGCAAACTGGCCGTAGCTGTCCGCGAGCTCATAGCCGATCGGGCCTTGGGTCTTCGACCAGCCGCGGCCGATCTCCGCTTCTACGAATTCGAAGCCGTTCGGCTGCACGATCCTGACGTGGTGTTCCGCGCCCGTGACCGGGTTCAGGATCGGCTCCCCACGCATCTCGAGCACGCCCTCGATATGAGCCCGGGCGGTGCGTCCCTCGATGTCGAGCCCGAAGTCGATCTTGGCGGCTCTCCTCGCATTGACCTCGTCCCGCCCGACACCAGAGCAAGCGACAATGGCGCTGATGACAATGGCGCTGATTATGGCACGATCAAGGGCCGGGCAAAGGCTGCTTCGGCGCGCGGCCTGACCGCTCCAGGGACGATTGCGGGGAACCTCGCCGTGGGCCCTGCGTTCCTCAACAGCCCACTCCGGCATCCCTGAAGGGCCGGATCGGCGGGGATTGGACATTGCGACCGGTTTTGCGGCTGGGGATTGCCTCGGCCGTGCCGTCTGCGGTGCCCATATCGGCGTTTGAGTTCGACGCCCGGGTGAATGACGCGGAGAGGTTCATGATCGAAAGCCCCAAGGTCGGCGGGCAGCTGCGGATCGCCGCCATGCTTCTCGGCGCGGCGGCGCTCATCCTTGCCATCACCTTGATGGCCGGTCCATCCGACACGCGCCATTACGTTCGCGCCTGGCTGGGCGGGAACTTCGCAGCCCCCGCAGCTCCGCCAGGGTTCGAGGAGATCGTCGATCAGGTCAAGCCCGCCGTCTTCGGCGTCAGCACCAAGGTCGTCGAGGAGCAGACCGATATCGACGACCCGTCCCTGGGAGAATTCTTCCAGGAGTTCGGTCCCTCGGACGAAAAGCCGGAAGGCCTGGACAAGTCTCAGGATCAGCCGCAAGTGCCGAAGCGTCCGCGCCTCACGCGGAACGAAGGCTCGGGCTTCTTCATCTCAGCCGACGGCTATGCGGTAACGGCCAATCACGTGATCGAGCGCGGCAAATCGATAAAGATCACCACCAATGAGGGGACGAGCTATCCGGTAAGGCTGATCGGCAGCGACCCGGAAACGGACATCGCCGTACTGAAGGTGGATGGAAAGCAGAGCTTTCCATTCGTCGAGATCGCCAACCGGACGCCGCGCATCGGCGAGTGGGTGATTGCGGTCGGAAATCCGTTTGGCCTCGGCGGCACGGTGACAGCCGGCATCGTCTCGGCTGGTGGCCGCGACCTGATGACCGAAAGCTATAGCGATTTCGTGCAGATCGATGCCCCCGTGAACCAGGGCAATTCGGGCGGCCCCACCTTCGACATCAGAGGCAAGGTGATCGGCGTCAACAGTGCGATCTTCTCGCCGACTGGCGGCTCCGTCGGCATCGGTTTCGCGATTCCCGCCAAGACGCTGAGGGCGGTGGTCCCGCAGCTCAAAACGAAGGGCATCGTGACGAGGGGCTGGATGGGCGTGCAGATCCAGGACGTCACGCCCGAGATCGCCGACAGCCTCAGCCTCAAGCCGGCGCGCGGCGCCCTCGTGGCTCACGCCGAGTCGGACGGGCCCGCCGCGAAGGCCGGCGTGCGTCCGGGTGACGTCGTCATCACCATCGACGGCGCGCCGGTACGCGGCGACCGCCAGCTCGCCCAGGTCGTGAGCCATACCACGCCCGGCCGCGCCATCGAGCTTGGCCTAATCCGCGAAGGCAACGCCAAGAAGGTGAAGGTCACGCTCGCGCAGCACCCGGGGCCGTCCAACAAGAAGCCCCCGGAAGGCACGGCGAACGAGCCTCAGAAACCCGGCGGTGGTTCAGCGAATCTCGGAGTTTCGCTCGCGCCCGGCGACAGCCTCGATCCGCGGGCGGCGGGCGTGGTCGTGACCGATGTCGAGCCGGGCGGAATCGCGGCCGAGCGCGGGCTTCAGCCCGGGGACATCATTCTCGAGGTCGGCGGCAAGGCGGTGAAAGTGCCCGCGGACGTCGAGAAGGCGCTGAAGGAGGCGCGGAACGGCACCAGGCACAACGTGCTCGCGCGCGTCAAATCCGGCGACTCGACCCATTTCGTGGCGATGCCGGTAGGCTGAGGTCAGGCCGTCGCGATCTGCGTGTTATGCGCAATGCCCTTGCTCGAGAGCATCTCCTGCAACTCGCCCGCCTGGAACATTTCCCGGACGATGTCGCAACCGCCGATGAACTCGCCCTTGATGTAAAGCTGCGGGATGGTCGGCCAGTTGGAATAGGCCTTGATGCCTTCGCGCACGCCCATGTCCTCGAGCACGTTGATGTCTTTGAAGTCCACGCCGAGATGGCCGAGTATCTGCGCGACCTGCATGGAGAAGCCGCATTGCGGCATCGTCCGGGTGCCCTTCATGAACAGCACCACGTCGTTTCCCGCGATCTGCTTGCCGATCCAGTCCTGAATGTCCTGCTCACTCATCGTCGTTCCTTTCTGGCGCCTTACGGCGCCGCCGTCTTGAGGGCGAGAGCGTGCAACACGCCGCCCATATTCCCTTGGAGCGCCTCGTAGACCATCTGGTGCTGCCGCACGCGCGACTTGCCGCGGAAAGCTTCCGATACGATGCTCGCGGAGTAGTGGTTCCCGTCGCCCGCGAGATCCTCGATGCGAATCTCAGCGTCGGGAAACCGCTCCTTGATCAGCCGCGCAATGTCGTCCGCTGCCATTGCCATAGGCCTTAGCTCCTCGTCTCGGTGCGATCTTAGCCGTGGGCCATGAAGCGCGGCAACCAGTCCTCGTGAACCGTCCGGAGCGCCGAAAGGGCGAGCGGAGACTCGCCCGCGAGTTGCACGGCGTCGCCGCCGACGCTGCCGAGCAATCGGATCGGCACCTTGCTGACGGCGGCGGTCTTGTGGACCGCGTCGATCTTGTCGGGAGCGACCGCGACCACATAGCGCGCCTGATCCTCGCCGAACCACAAAGCGTGTGCCGGCAACAGGCCAGGCGCCGCCTCGAGCTTTATGCCGCGCCCGCCGGCGAGCGCCATCTCGGCCAGTGCCACCAGCATGCCGCCGTCTGACACGTCGTGCACCGCTGACACGGCGCCGTCCCTGATGAGGCGTCTTACGACGTCGCCCACGCGCCGCTCGGCTTCAAGATCGACCGGGGGAGGGGCGGCGCCCTTGGTCGCGTTCAACATCACCTGCATATAGAGCGATTGGCCGAGATGACCAGCCTCAGGGCCAATAAGAACCAGAAGATCGCCGTCTTTCTTGAGCGCGACCGTGGCCATTTGGGCGATATCGGGGATGAGCCCGACACCGCCGATTGCGGGCGTCGGCGGAATGGCGGCGCCGTTCGTCTCGTTGTAGAGCGACACGTTGCCGGAGACGACCGGGAAGTCGAGCGCAGCGCACGCCTCCGCCATGCCTTCGACGCAGCCCACAAAGTCGCCCATGATCTCCGGCTTCTCGGGGTTGCCGAAATTCATGCAGTCGGTGATGGCAAGAGGATCGGCGCCGGTGGCCGTGAGGTTGCGCCAGCACTCCGCCACGGCCTGCTTGGCCCCTTCTTCCGGATCGGCGGAACAATAGCGGGGTGTCACGTCGCAGGAGATGGCGATGCCCTTGCGGGTTCCGTGTATGCGCACCACCGCCGAATCGCCGCCCGGCCGCTGCACCGTGTCGGCCATGACCATGTGGTCGTATTGCTCGAAGATCCAGCGGCGCGAGGAGAGATGGGCCGAACCCATCAGGCATTCGAGCGCGCCGAGAATGCTGTTCGGCGCCGGAACGTCCTGCGGCGAGACCAGCGGCTGGGACGTGCGCTTGACCCAAGGCCGCTCGTAGACCGGCGCCCCGTGGCCGAGCGCGGAGAGCGGAATGTCGGCCTCCACGGTGCCTCTGTGACGCACCACGAAGCGGCCCGTGTCGGTCGTGTAGCCGATGACAGCGAAATCGAGCTCCCATTTGCGGAAGACGCGCTCCGCCAACCGCTCGGAGCCCGGCTTCAGCGCCATGAGCATGCGCTCCTGGCTCTCCGATAGAAGCATCTCGTAGGCGCTCATGCCTTCCTCGCGGGTTGGCACGCGGTCGAGCTCGAGTTCGATTCCGACGTCGCCCTTGTCCGCCATCTCCACCGAGGAGGAGGTGAGGCCCGCCGCGCCCATGTCCTGGATGGCGATGATTGCGTCCTCGGCCATCAGCTCGAGGCAGGCCTCGAGCAGCAGCTTCTCGGTGAAGGGATCGCCAACCTGAACCGTGGGTCGCTTCTCCTCGGAGGCCTCGTCGAACTCTGTCGACGCCATGGTGGCGCCGTGGATGCCGTCGCGGCCGGTCTTCGAGCCGACATAGACGACGGGCAGGCCGACGCCCTTGGCGGCGGACTTGAAGATACGGCCGGTATCGACGACGCCCACGGTCATGGCGTTGACCAGGATGTTGTCGTTGTAGCGCGGGTCGAAATTGGTCTCGCCGCCGACGGTCGGCACGCCCATGCAGTTGCCGTAATCGCCGATGCCGGTAACGACGCCCGCCACGAGATGCTTGGTCTTGGGATGATCGGGCGCGCCGAAGCGGAGCGCATTCACGTTGGCCACGGGCCGCGCGCCCATGGTGAATACGTCGCGCATGATGCCGCCGACTCCGGTCGCGGCGCCCTGATAGGGCTCGATATAGGAGGGATGGTTGTGGCTCTCCATCTTGAACACCGCCGCCTGGCCGTCGCCGAGATCGACCACGCCAGCGTTCTCGCCGGGTCCCTGGATCACCTGCGGGCCCGTGGTGGGGAGCTTCTTCAGCCACACGCGCGAGGATTTGTAGGAGCAGTGCTCCGACCACATCACCGAGAAGACGCCGAGCTCGGTGAGGGTGGGTTCGCGCCCGAGCGCCTGCACGAGGCGCGCGTATTCGTCGCGACTCAGCCCATGCTCGGCGATCAGGGCGGCGGAAATGCCATCCCGCGCCTGTCGCGCTGCCTGCGCCGCCCGGCTCAATGCAACGTCTCCACCAGAGAGGCGAACATCTTCGCGCCGTCGGTGCCGCTGAGCGAAGGGTCGGCGAGCCGCTCGGGGTGCGGCATGAGGCCGAGCACGGTGCCCGTCTCGTTGTAGATGCCGGCGATGTTCCGGCGCGAGCCGTTGGGATTGGCGGTCTCGGTCACCGCGCCGGATGGCTCGCAATAGCGGAAGGCGACCCGGCCTTCGGCCTCGAGCCTGGCGAGCGTCGCTTCGTCGGCGAAATAGCTGCCGTCCTTGTGCGCGATGGGAAAGCGCACCACTTCGCCTGCGGTGTAGCCGGTGGTGAAGATGCTGTCGCTGCGTTCCACCCTGAGATGGACGTCCTTGCAGATGAAGCGGAGCGTGGCGTTGCGCATCAGGACACCGGGTAGCAGGCCCGCCTCGGTCAGCACCTGGAAGCCGTTGCAGATGCCGAGCACGGGGACGCCGGCCTTGGCGCGCCTAATCACCTCGCGCATTACCGGCGAATGCGCCGCCATGGCGCCCGAGCGGAGATAGTCGCCAT
>JBOHJE010000152.1:0-11151 GCA_050728375.1 Methyloceanibacter sp. | reverse complement strand
AAACAGAGCTTCTCTCTGTTCGGCTTCGAGGAGAAGGGGAAGGATGAGGGCTGAAGCGCGTTATAATCGCGAGCATTCCGCTCAGGAAAAGAAGAAGGGAATGAAAAATGCCCGATCATAAGCTCTGGTTCGTGCGCTTCGCGCAATGGGTTTCCCATATCACGGGACGCCCGACTGCCTTCGCCCTCGCCCTCACGGCCATCCTCATTTGGGGCCTCTCGGGACCCTTCTTCGGCTATAGCGACACGTGGCAGCTGGTTATCAATACCACCACCACGATCATTACCTTCCTCATGGTGTTCGTGATCCAGAACACGCAGAATCGGGATACGATGGCCATGCAGATCAAGCTGGACGAGTTGATCCGCGTTTCGCGGAGCGCCCGCAACGTCCTGCTCGACCTCGAGGAGCTCGAAGACAACGATCTCGAGAAGATCAGGCAGGAGTACGAGCAGCTTGCCCAACAGGGCAGGGCGCTCAAGCCGAAGCGGACGCCGCGCCAGGCGGCTTCCCTGAAGTCGGGGGCGCGGAAACCGCGCACGCGGTCTTAGCCGTGAGCGAGAAGAAATCCGGTAAGCGAGCGGAGAGCGCGGCGGGACCGGGGGCGGCCGCCCTTCCCAAGCGGTTCTACAAAGATGTCGCCACCAAGGATGAGGCCGCTGGCACGGCGCTGCTGCTCGACGGCAAGACCGTGCGCACGCCGGGCAAGAACCGGCTCATCCTGCCTAACCCCGCACTCGCCGAGGCGGTTGCCGGGGAGTGGCGGGCACAGGGCGAGCGCATCGACCCCGGAACCATGCCGTTCACCAAGCTCGCCAACAGCGCCATCGACGGTCTACGCGGGCGCGAAGCTCAAGCGATCGACAACATCCTGGCGCATGCGGGCTCCGATCTTCTGTGCTATCGCGCTGACGGGCCTGAGAGTTTGGTGGCTGCGCAGGCACGCCACTGGGACCCGGTCGTCGCCTGGGCCAAGACTGCGCTCGAGGCCCCGTTCGTCCTGACCGAAGGCGTCATGCCCGTGGCGCAAGCCAAGACCTCGCTCGATCGCATCGAGGCGCGGCTCAAGCATCTCGATGCATTCAGCCTCGGGGCGCTCCATGTGATGACGACCTTGACGGGCTCGGCGCTGCTGCCTCTCGCCGTCCTGCTCGGCAAGCTGTCGCCCGAGCAGGCGTGGAAGGCCGCTTACGTCGATGAGGACTGGCAGATCGGCCAGTGGGGCGAGGATGCCGAGGCGGCGGCGCGCCGCGAGAACCGCCGGCGAGGCTTCGAGGCCGCCGCGAAGATGCTCGCATTGGTGGGGCAGGAGAATTCCTCCCCCTGAAAGGGGGGAGGGCGGCGTATGTCAGGTAAGGCGGCGGGCCGTCTTTCGAGGCTCGCTCCGCTCGCTCCTCAGGATGACGGCCGGCCCCACGTGCGCCGGGTGGGGGTCAACGCATCTACTCCGGGAGTTTCTTCTCGATCTTGTCGAGGCCCGAGGCCATGTCGGCAATGCGCTCGCAATGCCGCCACACCGCCCTGAGCTCGGCGCGCCGCAGCACCCTGGCAATCGGATTGGCGCGGAGGTCGTAGACGCGCTCGCATTGGATGGGCGCGAGCTTGATGCCCGAGGTCGTGTCGGGATCGTTGGGCTCGGCGAGCTGCGCCTCTGTCACGAGCCGCGAGCGGATGTCCGCGATTTCGTTGCCAACCCAACGGTCGTAGAAGTAGATGCCGAGCCCACTGGCGACGACGGCGGCCGCCAGCACAGCGATGATGATTCCCACCTTCATGGCCCAGCCTAGCCTCGGGTCCGATTGGGGCATGAGCATGCCCGTTTGCCGCCGGCGGGCAATGCTTCCGCATTTAGTCCGTCGTCCGCGCCATTTTGCGTCATGCAAACCCCATGCTATTCACCTTCAAGGGGTGGTCATATGGGGTTCGGCAGTGAAGGAAGTCCTTGAAGAGCTTGAGATTCGCCGCGAGAAGGCACGCGCCGGGGGTGGCCAGGTGCGCATCGAGACGCAGCACAAGCGCGGCAAGCTCACGGCCCGGGAGCGGCTGTCGCTCCTGCTCGACGACGGCTCCTTCGAGGAGTTCGACATGTATGTCGAGCACCGTTGCACCGATTTCGGCATGGAGAAAAGCAAGGTCCCCGGCGACGGCGTGGTCACCGGCTGGGGCACCATCAACGGCCGCGTCGTCTACGTGTTTGCCAAGGACTTCACCGTGTTCGGCGGGTCCCTGTCGGAGGCCCACGCCAACAAGATGATCAAGATCCAGGACATGGCGCTCAGAAGCCGGGCGCCGGTCATTGGCCTGTTCGACGCGGGTGGCGCTCGCATCCAGGAAGGCGTGGCGGCGCTCGGCGGCTATGGCGAGGTGTTCCTGCGCAACGTGCTCGCCTCAGGGGTCATCCCGCAGATCAGCGTCATCATGGGGCCGTGTGCCGGCGGCGACGTCTATTCCCCCGCCATGACCGACTTCATCTTCATGGTGAAGGACACCTCCTACATGTTCGTCACCGGGCCCGACGTGGTGAAGACGGTGACCAAGGAGGAGGTGACCGCGGAGCAGCTCGGCGGTGCCATCGTGCACACGACCAAGTCCTCCATCGCCGACGGCGCCTACGACAACGACGTCGAGGCGCTGCTCCAGATGCGCCGGCTGATGGACTTCCTGCCGTTGAGCAATCTCTCCGGCGTTCCGGAGCTTCCCACCCGCGACCCGTGGGACCGGATCGAGCCGTCGCTCGACACGCTGATCCCCGACAACCCGAACAAGCCCTACGACATCAAGGAGCTGATCCATAAGGTCGTGGACGAGGGCGACTTCTTCGAGATCCAGGAAACCTTCGCCCGCAACATGGTCACGGGCTTCGCCCGCATGGAGGGCCGCACCATCGGCGTCGTCGCCAACCAGCCCATGGTGCTCGCCGGCGTGCTCGACAGCGACGCCTCGCGCAAAGCCGCGCGCTTTGTCCGCTTCTGCGATTGCTTCAATATCCCGCTCGTCACCTTCGTCGACGTGCCGGGCTTTCTGCCGGGCACCGACCAGGAATATGGCGGCCTCATCAAGCACGGCGCGAAGCTCTTGTTCGCCTTCACCGAGGCGACCGTGCCCAAGGTCACCGTCATCACGCGCAAGGCCTATGGCGGCGCTTACGACGTTATGAGCTCAAAGCACATTCGCGGCGATGTGAACTACGCCTGGCCCACGGCCGAGATCGCGGTGATGGGGGCCAAGGGCGCGGCGGAGATCCTCTATCGCGCCGAGCTCGGCGATCCAGAGAAGATAAAGAAGCGCATCGACCAGTATCAGGAGCGCTTCGCCAATCCGTTCGTTGCGGCCGAGCGGGGCTATATCGACGAGGTGATCCTGCCGCACGGGACGCGCAAACGCGTCACCCGCGCGCTCCAGATGCTGCGCAACAAGACGCTCGAGAACCCCTGGAAGAAGCACGACAACATCCCGCTGTAGCGGCCACGAGCGGTAGCGGCCAGTGAGAGTTGGCTCCCCCGTCACCTATGAACGAGGTGATCCTGCCTCAGGGAACGCATCCGCTCGCTACACCAGAAACTCGTCCATGACGGGGTTATTTGAAATCGCCGAGGCGATGCCCAGGTCAACTCATAAGCACGACAATATCCCGCTGTTCGCTCAACACCGGCATCAACGCGTCAAGGGCCGCTTCACCTGGCTGTTCTGACTGTTCGCGACACTCCGCCAGTCTTGATTCGAATCCGAGTCCCCCGGCCATTTGCTCCACGGTAAAAATGTATCAGGTGATCGAGCCGATAACGCCCTCGATCAGATAGTTGGTCTGCTGAAGTTCGTCGGCATAGGGCCCATAGGTCGTTCCGGCCGAAACCACCTGCTTGCCGGTGTTGTTTTTGATCGGACCAGCGAAGATTGCGTCCTCGTTCTTCATCGCCTGCATGCGGTCTTGGCGGCGTTGATCGCCTCCGGGGTAGCTCCGGCACCGAACGGGCTCGACCGGACATAATCCTTGTCGTATCCGCCGGTGACGAAGTTCGGCAGGGTTCCGCCTCTCTGCAGCGTCTCGATGAACGTCTCGAACATCTCGATCCAATTGTAGTCGGTGCCGGTGATGTAGCCCTTGGGGGCGAGCGAGGCCTGGTCGAAGGCGTGACCGCATGTCTTGACGCCGCGGGCCTCGACCGTCTCGATGACAACCCTCGGGGCGTCCAGGTGACACGTAATGACATCGCAGCCGGCGTCGACGAGCGCATTCGTCGCGTCGGCGTCGCGCCGCACGTCCTCCCAACCGCCGGTGAAGTTGGTTTGCACGGTCGCATCGGGATTGGTCTGGCGGCTGCCCAGAAGGAATCAATTCACGTTGAGGAGCACGGTGCCGAACGCCATGCCGGCCACAAAGCCGAGCTTGTTGGTGGTCGTGCACAAGCCAGCGGCAACGCCGTTTACGTAGTGACCCTGGTTGATCAATGCGTTTTGGCTCCCGACGTTTGGCGGGTTTGCTCCGCTTGCGAGCGCCGAGGCTTGGCGGAACACGACATCCGGGTATTTTTTCGCCATTCGTGACGACGGTCACCAGCTTTTTGAGAATGTAGTCGTCTGAGCGGTTCGCACACCCATCCACCTCACTGAGGTTGGTGAGCCGCCCTCGCGGCATTTGCTCCGTCGTCCCGCCTCGTATAACAAGACGCGCTTCAGTCTCAGCTAACGAGGGAAAACGAGATGCGTCGGGGCGCTGGTGGATGGCTTGTGGCCGGTTGTATCGTGTTGATGTCGCAGGGCGCGCTCGGCGCCAATCTTTCGGCCTCGCTCAGGAACTTTTACGCCGAGTACGAGATCGTTCTCCAGTGCCAGGAGCAGGCGGAGCTCGGGGCCGCCGATGCCGCGTTGGCCAAGGCGGCGATCGCGAAGATCGAGATGCATTATTTGCAGCGCGACTCCTCCATCGATAAGGACCGCCTGCTGAAAGAGGCCGTCGCGCACAAGGACGAGGGGTTCAGAATTGCGACGCGAAGCGGCAGGTCCGATCTCAGGCCGTATTGCCGCATGTCTCTGAACGAGCTCCTGGCCAAGGCCGAGGAGATCGATCCGAGCGGTAAGGGGCAGTGAGGCGCGGCCTCTGCGCCCCCCAAGCCCGTGCCGTGAGACGGACCCCGTCAGGTCTGCTCGCCCGGATCTCGGAAGCAATAGCCGGCGGAGCGAGCTTTCATCTCGGGGAGACTGCAATGGGCGATCAGGCGACACTCGCGCCGAACCGAGGTGGCCGACGAACTCTATGCTCCGGACTACGTCGATCATGTCGGCCGTGGCTCTGAGTCCGGGCAGGTCAAGGGGCCTGAGGGGATCAAGCAGGCGGTCATGCTGTTTCGCAGCGCCTTCCCGGACCTGCGATTCACCCTTCACGAAGAGATGGCCGAGGGCGCGACCTGGTATGACCCGCTTCTCCACGCGCGGCACGCAAGAAGGACCGTTCCTCGGCCGCGGCGCCGATCGAACGGAGGGTGAGCTACACCGGCTTCGACTTCAATCGCATCGCCGGCGGCAAGATCGTCGAGTCCTCGGTCAATTACGATGCGCTGGCCCCGCGCCAGCAGCTCGGTCTCGTGCCGCCGTAAAGGGACTTTAGTCGGCCTACCACGACGCGCGCCGCGTGGTTGCCTACGCATTGGTTTTGGTTTTTTCGACGGTCGATCGGCAAGCGGCTTCCGCCGCCTCGGCGGCAGTCTTCGCCGCTGTCAGGACCGCGCGGACATCTTGGTGCCACCTCACGATCTTCATGAGTCGCGTCACGGCTTCGCGCTCGGCTTTCAGATGGTCGAGCCTGCGCTCCTGCTCGATCTTGAGTTGTCCGACGTTCTTTTCGAACTCGGTTTGCGCGAGCTTGATCTGCTCTCTGATCCGGTCGGCGCGGAGTTGTAGATCGCCGCGAATGTCGCGCATTGAACGGTCCCTCGTGGTTCAAACGTTGTAACAACGGAGTGCTCGCTAAAGCGGTTCCGCGGCCCCCAGAGCGGGCCGATCGGCTGGACGAGCCCACCAGGAGGCGCGTTCCTTTTGCCGCTCTCCCCTTGGGGAAGCACACGCGCCACTCGGCGCGTGGTGAGGGGCGCGGACAACTGAGTAGACTCGGAAGGCGCGGCTGTGGATCGCGGCGAGGCGATGAGCCTTGCCCCTGTCCTGCACGCAGGCGCCCGCGCAAGCGCGTCGCACACTCCAGAGTTGCGCCAGACTTGAGATACCCTGGAAGAAGCACGACAACATCCGGATGAGGAAGGCCATGGCCAATCGATCGACTGCCGGTCTTGGGGTCATCGGTATTGCCGCGTTGCTGTCAGCGCAGGCTGCGCTGGCGCAGGCGCCGGTCGCCATCGCGACCTTCGAGTGCAAGGAAGGCAAGTCGATCGAGGCGACGTTCTATGCGGACTCGGTCGATCTCAAGCTCAGCGACGGCCGCACGCTCAAGCTGCCGCAGGGCATGTCTGGGTCGGGCGCCCGCTACACCAATGCGGACGAAAGCTTCGTGTTCTGGAACAAGGGCGACACCGCCTTCATCACCGAGGGCGCCGACAGCAAGGAAACCTATTCCGGCTGCGGCGCGGGCAAATAAATGCACCCCTTCTGCCTATCCATTATCGATAAGGAAATTGTCGGCTGAGGTCGCTCCGACCCGGGGCAGGGCCTCTGCCTCGTCTTTCAGGTTGACGCCAGACACGCCGCGCCGCCGCGCCTCGCTCATCAGGTAGTCGAGCTTATAGGCGGCATGCCGGTAGCTGAGACCCTCAGGGCGGACATTCGAGATGCAATTCCGCGCCTCGTCGGTCAAACCGACGCGGGGCTTGAGCGTCATGTAGATTCCCATGCTGTCAGGCGAGCTCAGACCCGGCCGCTCGCCGATGAGGATTACGACCATCTGCGCGCCCAAAAGGTCGCCGACCTCGTCGCCGATCGCAACCCGCGCCTCCTTCACGATGCAGAACGGCGCCACGGACCAGCCCTTCCGCTTGAGTTGCGGCAGCATTTCTTCGATGAAGGGGACGGCGCTCTCCTCGATGGCCATGGCCGACAATCCGTCGCCAATGACGAAGGCCACGTCGTAGGGCACGTCGGGTCTCGGCCTGTTCGCCAATGCCGCGCGCGAGTCCTCGTCGAGGCGTCTGCCTTTGTCGGGGCGTTGCAGGTATAGCGGTCTGCTGTCGGCGCGGCTGTGAAGCAGGATGGTCGCCAGCATGCGCGATTTGAGCGCCTGGTCGAGCTTCGAGACATCGAGTTCATGATGCACGGCGTCGCGGGCGCGCGCATGCGCCAGCTGGAATTCGAGATGAGGCTTGGTCGGCAAGCTCGTTCCCGCCCGGCCGAGGGCGATCCGTGCCGGCGTATAGCGGCGAAGCTTGCCCCAGGGATCGCCCACGACGATTTTTTGGCGCTTGTCGCTGGTCACCGACGTGGCCTCAGTGCAGATGCTCGAGCGCCCGCTGGAATGATTTCGGAAGCTGCTGGGCGAGGCGAACCTGGTCGCCCTTCTCGAAAATGCCGGTTTCCTTCAACCAACTCTCGAACTCGGGAGCCGGCCGCAAGCCCAGGACCTTCCGCACATAGAGCGCATCGTGGAAGGACGTGGTCTGGTAATTCAGCATGATGTCGTCCGAGCCGGGAATGCCCATGATGAAATTGACCCTGGCGACCGAGAGCAGGGTGAGGAGTACGTCCATGTCGTTCTGGTCGGCTTCGGCGTGGTTGGTGTAGCAAATATCCACGCCCATCGGTACGCCCAGCAGCTTGCCGCAGAAATGGTCCTCCAAGCCGGCGCGCACGATCTGCCGTCCGTCATAGAGATATTCGGGCCCGATGAAGCCGACCACGGTGTTGACGAGGAGCGGCTCGAACTTGCGGGCCACGGCATAGCTGCGGGCCTCCAGCGTCTGCTGGTCGACGCCGTGATGCGCGTTGGCCGACAGCGCGCTGCCCTGGCCGGTCTCGAAATACATGACGTTGTTGCCGACAGTGCCGCGCTGAAGGCTCAGCGCCGCCTCTCGGCCTTCCCGCAGAATGGCAAGGTTCACGCCGAAGCTCTTGTTGGCGGTCTCGGTACCGGCGATCGACTGGAATACGAGATCGACCGGCGTGCCGCGGTTGATCGCCTCGATGCTGGTCGTGACATGGGTCAGGACGCATGACTGGGTCGGGATCGAATAGCGGCAAATGATCTCGTTCAGCATGTCGATTAGGGCCGTGACCGCGGCGATCGAGTCGGTCGCGGGATTGATGCCGATCACGGCGTCACCGCTGCCATACATGAGCCCGTCGACGATGCTCGCGGCGATGCCGGTCGGATCGTCGGTCGGGTGGTTGGGCTGGAGGCGGGTGGAGAGCCGCTTGCTGAGGCCGATCGTATTGCGGAACTTGGTGACCACGCGGCATTTCTGCGCGATCAGAACCAGGTCCTGCACGCGGCTGATCTTTGAGACGGCGGCGGCCATCTCGGGCGTGAGCCCCGGCGCCAGAGAGGTGAGAGCGAGTTCGTCGGCCTCATCCGACAGGAGCCAATCGCGGAAGCCGCCGACGGTGAGATGCGAGACGGTCGCGAATGCGCGCTGGTCGTGATCGTCTACGATGAGCCGCGTCACCTCATCGCTTTCGTAGGGAACCACCATGTCGCACAAGAAGGTCGCGAGAGGGACATCGGCGAGAGTCATCTGCGCCGCCACGCGCTCCTCGTCGTCGCCCGCCGCAATCCCTGCCAAGTAGTCGCCGGAGCGCGCCGGGCTCGCCTTGGCGAGCACGTCCCTCAGCGAGTCGAAGCCGTATGCATGCCCGCCGACAGAGTGGGAATAGCGCATGATTAATTTCGCTCGCGTCAGCAATGCCGGGATGAGGGGGCGGCCTCCCGCTTCGATCGGTGACCGCCCCCGGTTCCGGAAAGGCATCAGGTCTTCTTCTGATGCTCCATCGCAAACTCTTCCTCAGGCGAAAGGATCATACGATGCCGAGCGAAAAGTGCGAAGTAGATGATACCCAACACGAACCAACAGGCGACCGCGATGACCCCCACCCGGTAAACGGGTCGGAGACCTCGAAATGGACCAGGCCGATGACGATCGTCAGCACCGCGCCTGGAATGCCGAGCGGGCTGCGGAATGGCCGCTTGATATTGGGGAGATTCCGGCGGAGCATGATGAATGATGCCGCCTGGAGGATGTAGGAGAACATGGCACGAAGACCGCCATGTTCAGGAGCGTCCCGCCGATGATGGCCGAGCCTCGCTCCGAGCCGCCGCCGAACCACACGATCAACGTGACGAGCAGCGCCAGCAGCGCGCCCGCGATCATGGCGACATGCGGGGGTTTTGTAGCCGCCGTCACGGACAGAAGGTCGGAAAGTACCGGCCGGCGACAGCGAGTAGATCTGCCACCTCTTGGCGTAGATGATCGTGGGGAAGCTCGCGATCACGGCGACGAAGGCGAGAATCTTGGCTGCGCTGGCTCCAGATGGCGCGGAAGCTGTCGAGCAGCGGCTCGCCAGATTTGCCAAGCGCGAACGAGCCGACTGTCTGATGCTCCTGCCAGCCTTCCAGAGTTCGATTCCGCTCGCGTTACGCGCATCCTCGAGCCGCCCCTGACGTGTGCATTGTTTGAGCAGCGACCAAACTAGTCCAGGCGCCGTCTTTCACAGGGTTATCAGGGCGCGCTCACCACGATTCTCGCCCCGTCCGCAGCCCGGCAGCCTCGGCCTGCCATTAGCAGGACACAAACCCCCGCCAGAAAAATAGTCACGGCTTTGCAGGCATTCCCCGAGAAAAGGGGGAGGAGCGCCGGCCTTGCGATGCGTGACGGGGGTGACGGTGACCGACCTCTACCAGATTCTAGGGGTGAAGCGAGGCGCGGCCCGGAAGGACATCCACAAAGCCTATCGGCGCAAGGCAAAGACCTCGCACCCCGATGTCGGCGGCTCGGTCGCGGCATTCAACGAAGTGGTCACGGCCTACGCGGTCCTCTCCGACGCCAAGCGGCGGGCACGTTACGACGAGACCGGCGAGATAGAGCCGCCGCGCCCCGACAATTCGGACGGCGCCGCCCTCGAGGTGATTGCGCAGAAGCTAGGTCTTATCATCCACGCCGAGCAGGACGTGACCTCGATGGATGTGGTTGCCCTGATCGAGCAGACCATCATCGAGGACATCGCCGAGCGTAAGGCAAGCATCGCACATCATGAGCGGGCGGCAGAGCGGGTCGTGCGGCTGCGGACCAGAGCCAGGCGCAAAGAGCACACCAATGACAATCTGCTCGCTCGCGTGCTCGACTGGCACGGGCTGTCCATCAAGAACCACATCAAGAAGAGCGAAAACTTAGTCTCGTCGATGGAGCGGGCGCTTGAGATCCTGAAAGACTACGCGTTCGCGGACGAAATGGCATCGGCGACCCCCGAGGACGTATCGGACACGCTGGTCGACATCCTCGCGGCGCTCGACCAGTTGGCGGTCGTGCTCAACACAAGCTATCCCGGCGCGGAGGCCTTCCCGCGCGGCGCCGCGCCTGGCGCCTGCGGGTAGCTCGGCGCAGAGTCGCCGCGCTTCCGATCGCCTTTGTTCCTCGGCTCGAAGGAATGGGGGAAGTTCGGGGTGGCCTAAAACGAGCTCCACGCGGTAATCTCCCCGCGGTCGAGGGGGATAGGGATGCGTGGGCGTCGCCTCGTCGCGGTCCTGCTGTGCACGGCTCAAGCCATGGCCTGGGCGGGCGCCGATTGCGCGCGTGCAGAGCCATCCGCGCCGCAGGCTCCGAGCGCCAGCCCGACGGAAACGGCGCAGGCGCAACCCGCAGATCCGGTGGTTGTCATCATCCGCGCGAAGCTCGCCGATCCGGCCATCCGCAAATGGCAGAACGCCGAGGATCTCGCTGCGCTCGAAAGTTTTTACGGCGCCCGGACGGCAGGACCGCTTTGGATGACCGACATGGGCTTCTCAGCGCGAGGCCAGGCGGCGCTGTTCGAGATCGATAAAGCTGACGAATGGGGCCTCGAGGCCAAGGCTTTCACGCTTCCCCAGCCTGGAGCGCTTCCTGCTGATCTCGAGGCACAGGCGCTCGCCGAGATCGTCCTGGATCTTGCCATCCTCAAATACGTGCGGTTTGCCCAGGGCGGAAGATTCAACCCGGCGGAGATCAGCGAGCTGTTCGATCA
>JBOHJE010000151.1:0-3180 GCA_050728375.1 Methyloceanibacter sp. | reverse complement strand
AATTAGGGACGCCGTCGGCGCCGATGGCGTGCTCATCCAGCAATTCAACGGCGCGGCCGCCGGCCAGACCGTGTTCCACCTTCACGTCCATATCGTCCCGCGCAAGGAGAGCGAGCCGCTCAAGCCGCATGCCGGCAAGATGGAAGATCAGGCCAAGCTTGCCGCCACCGCGGAAAAGATCCGGAAGGCACTAGAGGTTTAGTCACATCGTCCAAGCGATCTCGTCATGGCCGGGCTTGTCCCGGCCATCCACGTCTAGCCGCGAGCCGGGCTCAATTCGTGGATGCCCGGCACAAGGCCGGGCATGACGAGGCTACATTCTGAGAAGATTCCCGTTTCTGCCTGGGGCAGCTATTTCGTGCCGAGCGGCACTTTGGGGACGAGGCTTGCCCCGACGCTTCGGCTGCGCGCCGCGCGCGGCAGGCGCGGACTGCGTCCTCTGGCGCGCGGCTTCGGTCCGCCAGGTTTGGTCGGCCCCTTGGGGCCGCTGCCAGGACCGTCGGCGTCAGGATCGCTGTCCTCCGGATCGCGCGGCCTGACCGGCGTGTCGGGCTTGATGTATTCGAAGCCGAGCGCCTTCTCGTCCGCCTTCTCCTCGACCAGCACCCGCACGATGCCGCCATCCTTCAGCGCGCCGAACAGGATCTCCTCGGCCAGCGGCTTCTTGACGTGTTCCTGGATCACCCGGGCCAGCGGGCGGGCGCCGAACTTGTCGTCGTAGCCGCGCTCGGCGAGCCAGGCATTCGCTTCGGGCGTGAGCTCGATGGTGATGTTCCGGTCGCCGAGCTGCGCTTCGAGCTGGAAGATGAACTTCTCCACCACCTTGGCGATGACCTCGGGCGAGAGGTTGGCGAAGGGGATGATCGCGTCCAGCCGGTTGCGGAACTCTGGCGAGAACAGACGGTTGATCGCCTCCTCGTCGTCGCCTTCGCGCTTCGAGCGGTTGAAGCCGATAGCGGCCTTGGCAAGGTCCGACGCGCCGGCGTTCGTGGTCATGATCAGGATGACGTTCTGGAAGTCGACATGCTTGCCGTTGTGGTCGGTCAGCTTGCCGTGATCCATCACCTGCAACAGGATGTTGAACAGGTCGGGGTGTGCCTTCTCGATCTCGTCGAGCAGCAACACCGAATGTGGGTGCTGGTCGATGCCGTCGGTCAGGAGACCGCCCTGGTCGAAGCCGACATAGCCGGGAGGCGCGCCGATCAGGCGCGACACGGTATGTCGCTCCATGTACTCGCTCATGTCGAAGCGAAGCAACTCCACGCCGAGTAGCGTCGCAAGCTGGCGCGCGACCTCGGTCTTACCGACGCCGGTGGGGCCGGAGAACATGTAGCTGCCGATCGGCTTGCCGGGCTCGCGGAGCCCTGCGCGTGAAAGCTTGATCGCGGCGGCGAGCGCCTCGATGGCCTTGTTCTGGCCAAACACCACCCGCTTCAGATCCTCGTCGATGGCGCGGAGCACCTCCGCGTCGGTCTTGGAGACCGTCTTCGGCGGAATCCGGGCCATGGTGGCGATCGTGACTTCGACCTCTTTGACGCCGATGGTCTTCCGCCGCTGCCGCTCAGGCAGCAGCATCTGAGAGGCGCCGGTCTCGTCGATCACGTCGATTGCCTTGTCGGGAAGCTTGCGGTCATGGATGTATTTGGCCGACAGCTCAACCGCCGACTTGATGGCCTGGCTCGTGTAGCGGACGCGATGAAAGTCCTCGAAATAGGGCTTGAGGCCCTTCAGGATCTCGATGGAATCGGGCACCGACGGCTCGTTCACGTCAATCTTCTGGAAGCGGCGCACGAGTGCCCGGTCCTTTTCGAAGTGCTGGCGGTACTCCTTGTAGGTGGTCGAGCCGATGCAGCGGAGCGTGCCCGACTGAAGCGCGGGCTTCAGCAGGTTGGACGCATCCATGGCGCCGCCGGAGGTGGCCCCTGCCCCGATCACCGTATGGATCTCGTCGATGAACATGATGGCGCCGGGATAGGCCTCGATCTCGCGCATCACGGCCTTGAGCCGCTCCTCGAAATCACCGCGATATCGGGTTCCGGCGAGCAGCGCGCCCATGTCGAGCTGGAAGATCGTGGAGTCGATCAGGACCTCCGGCACGTCGCCCATCACGATGCGGCGCGCTAGCCCTTCGGCGATGGCGGTCTTGCCCACGCCGGGATCGCCCACGAACAGCGGGTTGTTCTTCTGCCTGCGGCATAACACCTGGATAGTGCGCTGAATTTCGGGGCCGCGACCGATCAGCGGATCGATCCTGCCGGAGCGCGCCTTCTGGTTGAGGTTGATGCAGTAGACCTCGAGCGCGTCGGCGCCGCGCTTCTTCTCGTCGCCGCCCTCGACCGTCGCGGCGTCGTCATCGACGCCCCGCACGGCGCGCGGCTCGGACATCCCGGCCCGCTTGGCGATGCCATGGCTGATGTAGTTGACCGCGTCGAAGCGGGTCATGTGCTGCTCTTGCAGGAAGAAGGCAGCGTGGCTCTCCCGCTCGGCGAAGATGGCGACAAGCACGTTGGCGCCGGTCACCTCCTCGCGACCCGAGGACTGCACATGCGCCACGGCGCGATGGATCACGCGCTGGAAGCCGGCGGTCGGCTGCGCGTCGCCATGCGTATCGAGCACCAGCCCAGACAGCTCGTTGTCGACGTAACCGGTAAGCTTGTCGCGCAGGAGATCGAGATCGACATCGCAAGCGCGCATCACCGCGGCCGCGTCGCGGTCGTCGATCAGCGACAGGAGCAGATGCTCCAGCGTCGCATATTCATGGCTGCGCTCGTTCGCATACTGAAGCGCGCGCCGCAAAGCCTGCTCGAGACTGGTCGAGAATGAAGCCACTTAAGTCCTACTCCTTCTCCATCGTGCATTGCAGCGGGTGCTCATGCTGACGGGAAAAACTCGTCACCTGCGCTACCTTAGTCTCAGCCACTTCGTAAGTGTAGACCCCACAGATGCCGACGCCCTTCTGGTGCACATGAAGCATGATGCGGGTCGCCTCCTCGGGAGGCTTGTTGAAGAATCGCTCGAGCACGTACACGACGAAATCCATCGGCGTGTAATCGTCGTTGAGAAGCAGCACCTTGTAGAGGCTCGGCCGCTTGGTCTTCGGCCGCGTCTTGGTGATGATGTGAGTGCCGGTGTCGTCGCCCCGGCGAGGATCGCCGTTTCGCGCCATCGTCAGCCTCTATG
>JBOHJE010000150.1:0-18390 GCA_050728375.1 Methyloceanibacter sp. | reverse complement strand
TCTCTCACCCGAGGAGCTAGAACAGATTCGCCGCTTCACCGAGGAGCCGGACATCGACGCGATCGACGACGACGGGCGCGAGCTCGTCGAGAAACACTGGCTTGGCTCTTAGAGAAGCTGCCGCCGCGGACCGAACATTAAGCCACATGCATCCCAGCCTGCCTCAAGAGCGTCCAGCAGAGCCCGTCGCTCGTGTGGTGGTAGACGGAGAAAGGCGACGAGGAGCGGCTCGGTCTCCTCGACGAACCGGTCAATTGTGCCCGGAGGCGCATAGCCGTCGTCGCTCTGCGCTCATGGTCACGCCCTCCCTACAATGTAGCCGCGGATGGCGTCGAGAAGTGACGCGGTAACGGCATTCTCCGCCGAAAAATCGAAGTCGCGCGAATCCCGCACGATGAAATCGGCGCAGTAAGGGCATCTTCGGCAGTGTGTGCCGGAAAGCCGACGAGTCGTTGCTCCATGTCATTGTGTGGGGCATTTAAGAATGGTGTGGGGCATTTAAGAATGCTCCCCCATCCTCTGGCGGATTTGCATTGAGGCATCGACCTCCTGCCAGAACTGCCGGATGAGCGCCACCAATTCTCCGGGCTCACCCGTAGTGATGGCTGCGGCGCCCACTACCGCAACGGCAACCGGTGCAGCAGCGATGGTTGTCAGAGCCTTGCGGCGGTCGATCCGATTTGCGCGCGTCATAAATCCCTCCTGAGGTTGTGGAGGGCGCGAGCCAAACGAAAACGGTGGCCGCCCGAGAGCGCGCCACCGTGAGAGTTTTGGCCATTGGCTCCTCCTAGATGTTACCTACTAGGTTACCTTCGGAGGGGGATGGCTAAGGCATCAAGGTGCTAAGCCGTTGATCGGCCAGATGATCCACCCTCAAGCCGGTTCTTTGGCCAATAACAATGAGACACTGGATCACCTCCTTTCGATTGGTTGCTGGGATGGTCCCCATATAGGGGATCGGGCACGAAAAGTGAACGGGCGCAAAATGCCACAGCTCAGGGGAAGGTGACCACTTCAAGATTGAGCGGAAGTTGGTCTTGGTGGGGCCCGGGGAACGCCCCTGTCGATGGTCACGGTCTCGCCCGCTTCAAGCGCCGCCTCGTCGGTGACCACGCCTTTGGACTCGAAGCGCGTGAACTCATAGGGGAGGCCGCTTGCGCGGAGCGGCGAGGGGCCGTCCATTACTTGGAATGGAGATGCGGCGCGTCGGTGTTGCCGCTGTTGCCGAGTAGCCCGATCAGCTGGCCCGTCGTGACCTTGTCGCCGACCTTCACCTTGAGGCTTCCGGGCTGCATGTGAACGTACAAGGCGAAGCGGCCATCGCCGATATCGACGACCACATATTTCCACCAGCCATTTGGATGTTGGCGTTCGCCGGAAGTTTGCCGGGAACCTGCTCGGGCTCGTCGTCCTTGATGGCAACGACGGTTCCGTCCGCAACCGAATAGATCTCATCGCCGAAATAGGAGTAGCTCTCCAGCTTGTCCTTCGGACCGGACATCATCGCGTTCTTGTCGTCGAGCTGGACGAAATCGATGGCGAAACGTTCAGCCACGCGGAACGCGCCGTTGATCGGGAGGGTCGCCACCCGGTGAGCGATCGGCGGCGCGCAACATCCGTTTCCGACCACCCAGCCTTTGCCCTTCAGCGGCGGCGCAACGACGACTGCAGATGCGCCGACCGGCAAAGGATCGCTGACGAAGCTCTGGTTCTGGGGTGCATCGTCGCTACCAGCGGCGGGATCGACGACGAGCGTGTAGCGTTGCGTCAAGGCCTTCGGGATCTCCGCACTCTTGTCGAGCGTGACGTCCATGAAGAGGAGCGTGGTGACACCGGCACCTAACGCAGCCTCCTTGGCGTCGCCGAGGGCCGGCATGAGCCGCAGGAGGGCAGAACCTTCGACCGAGCCCAGCACGGCGCCGGTCTCGGCATCGAGCGTCTCGACCTTGTCGACCTTGAATTTGGTCTTGCCGATATTCAAGAGAACGAGCTCGTAAGCGAGATGCGTCTTGTCGTCGGAGCCGAGCACCGGATGCGGCGAGGCGATGGGGCGTTGCCACGAGCGGCGACAGCAGATCCTCAGCGAGCCGCCTGCGATGCGGTAAAGCCGAAGGCCAATTCGAATGCCTCTACCAATCGTGCGGCAAGACAAATCCCATGCGCCATCTCGCGATCCTCCCGGTCTTCTTCGGGTGATGAGCTAACTCAGGCCAAGCGCCTTGCGCGCCTTGGCGGTGATCGACTGGCGCGTGGAGAAATAGCCTTCCCACGGGTCGCTCTTGAGGCGCTTCAGCCGCGAGGGCAGCGTTTGCGCCGTGTAGGGCGCGGCGCTTTCGAGACCCTTCAGCTCCTCCCAGCGCAACGGGCAGGCGACCGTCGCCCCTTTGCGCGCCCGCGTCGAGTAATTACAGATGGCCGTGCCGCCGCGCTGGTTGCGCAGATAGTCCACGAAGATTTTTCCCGCGCGCGCCCTCTTCGACATGTTGGCGGTATAGCGGTCCGGGCGCACGCTCACGAGCGCGTCGGCGACCGCCTTGGTGAATCCCTTGACCTCGTCCCAGCCGAATTTCGGTGTGAGCGGAGTCACGACGTGAAGCCCCTTGCCGCCCGTCGCCTTGAGGAAGGAGGTGAGACCGAGCGCGGAAAGAAAATCGCGAACCTCGACCGCTGCGGATTTCAGCGTCGGGAAATCGAGCTCCTCGTCGGGATCGAGATCGAACACGATGTGGTCCGGCTCGCTCACCTTCGGCAGCTTCACGCCCCAATCGTGGATCTCGAGAACGCCGATTTGCACGAGGCCGAACAGGCCGTCCTCGCCGTCGATATAGAGATATTTCTTTTTGGTCTCGCCGCCGGGAATTGCGATTTCCTTGATGGCCTTGATCATCCCTTTCATGGCGTGGCGCTGGAAGAAGCACTCCTTCACATAGCCTTCCGGACAGCGTACGAGACTGATGGGCCGCTTCACCAGATAGGGGAGCATCGCGTCCGCGACGGTCTCATAGTATCGGACGATATCGAGCTTGGTCAGACCGACATCGGGGTAGAGCACCTTGTCGGGGCTCGTGAGGTCGATGGTGCCGAACGTGACCTTGGTCCTGTCCTCGGCAGTCTTGGCCATGTCGGGCTCCCGATCGTCGGTTTGCTCGCGCCGCACTTCTTCTTCGCGGCGGATTTGGCGCGCCGGCTTATCCTCGCGCAATCCCTTGAAGCTCGGGTGCCTGAGGCGGCCATCCCGCGTCCATTCCGTGTACTCAACCTGGCAGACCAGCTTCGGCTCGAGCCACACCGCGCCTTTGCACTCGGCCGCCGGCACCTCCTCAAAGGGCGAGCTCGCCCGCTGCAAAGGTTTGAACTTTCTCGCCAGCCTGTCCAGGTCGGCGGCATCGAAGCCCGTGCCGACCTTGCCCGCGTAGATCAGCTCGCCGCCGGCGAAAGTGCCAAGCAGCAGCGAGGAGAAGGGCTTTCCCCTGACGTCGGAGCGGCTATAGCCACCGATGACGAACTCCGCGCCCTTCGTGCATTTGATCTTGAGCCAGTCCTTGCCGCGGCCGGAGCGGTACGGCGCATCGGCGCGCTTTGAGACGATGCCTTCGAGATGCGCGCTGCACGCATGCTCGTAGAAGCGCTCGCCCGAGCCCCTCACATGATCCGAGTAGAGGATGTAGTAGGAGATGTCCTTCGCGCTCATCAACTCGTGCAGGCGCGCTTTGCGGTCGATGAGCTTCGCCTTGCGCCAATCCTTGCCTTCGAGGAAGAGGAGGTCGAAGGCGAAATAGCGTATGGCGGGGTTCGGCGAGTCGATATGCTCTTGCAGCGACTTGAAGTCGGTGAGACCCGATGGCAGCACGAAAGCCGCCTCGCCGTCGATTAGAGCGCTCTCGCAAGGAAGCGTCTCGACCGCCTCCGCGATCGCAGGGAAGCGCACGGTCCAATCGAGCCCGCTGCGGCTGAACAGCGTGACTTGATCGCCAGCCTTGCGGGCGAGGATGCGATAGCCGTCATATTTCAGCTCGTGCAGCCAGTCTGGACCTTCGGGGACATCGCGGTCGAGCGTGGCGAGCTCCGGTTCGACGAACGGCGGCGCTACGTCTTTCCGGCCTTTGCGCTGGGCCTTCGCGGGGGCTTTGTCGCCGGCGCGCGCTTCGCTGTCGCCGGAGTTTTTTTTTGAGCCTTGTTCGAGGTCCACACCGGCACGTCGCCGGTCTCGATCTGGTCCATCGTGCGGCCGCTGGTCACGCTGGTGTCGAACTCCTCGGTCGGTTCGCTGCCGTCGCCCGCATAGTCGTCGCGCTTTTTGATGAGCAGCCAGTTCTCGCGCTTGCCGCCGGTCCGGTCCTTCTTCATGCGGACCAGCACATATTCGCCGTTCAGCCTATGGCCGTGCAGCCTGAATTTGAGGTCTCCCTTGGCGAGGCCCTGGTCTGGATCGCCGATCGGCTCCCAGGTGCCTTCGTCCCAGATCATCACCGGGCCGCCGCCATATTCCTCCTTGGGGATGACGCCTTCGAAGACGCCATATTCGAGCGGATGGTCCTCGGTGCGGACGGCAAGGCGCTTCTGGGCCGGGTCGAGGCTCGGGCCTTTGGTGACGGCCCAGCTCTTCAGCACGCCGTCATGCTCGAGCCTGAAATCGAAATGCGTGCGCCGGGCCGCGTGTTTCTGGATGACGAAGCTGCTGCCCTTCGCCTTGGCGCGCTTGGCGCCGGGCTCGGGTGTCTTGCCGAAGTCTCGCTTGGCCTTGTACTCGGCAAGCAGGTCCTCGCTTCGCGCGCGCGCCATGTCTTAAGCCGACTTCCGCTTCTGTGTCCGCGCCGGCTTCTTGGCGCTCGCGCGCGACGAGGCGGCAGTCTTCTTGCCGGTTGTCTTGGTCGCGCCCTTGCCTTGCTGAACGCTCTTCTTCAGCGCGTCCATGATGTTGATGACCTTGGCGCCCCCGGGCTCCTCGGCGACGATGTCGGGCTTGCGGTTCTCGAGCTTGGCCTGGATCAGCTCCCACACCGCCTCATTATATTCGTCCTTGAACTGCTCCGGCTCGAACTTGCCGGCTTTGCGCTCCACCAGCTCCTTGGCGAGATCGAGCGCTTCCTTGTCGACCTTGACCTCGGGGACCTCCTTGAAGATGGCGTCGGAACGGATCTCGTTGGCGTGGCGCAGCACTGCGAGCAGCAGGCCTTTGCCGTGCGGCTTGATTGCCACGATGTTGCCGTGACCGCGCAGGATGAACTGGCCGACACCGACCTTTTTCGTTTCCTTGAGCGCCTTCTGCACGATCACATAGCCCTCGTCGGCCATGTCGCCGTCCGGCATCAGGTAGTAGGGGGTCTCGAAATAACGGGTGTCGATCGCGTCCTCGTCGACGAAGCGGACGAGCTCGATGGTCTGCTTGCTCTCCAGCTTGAGTTCGTCGATCTCCTTGGGGTCGATCAGGACATATTTGCCCTTCTCGTATTCGTAGCCCTTGGTAATCTCCTCGTTGTCGACGGCACCGACGCCGGGAGCCACCTTCTGGTAGCGGATGCGTTTCCCGGAGGGCTCGTGGATCTGGTGGAACTCGATGCGCCGCTCCGAGCTCGTGGCGGGATACAGCCTGACCGGGATGTTGACGAGCGACAGCCTCAAATGGCCGGTCCAGAAAGCGCGGGGTGCCATGCGCGAACTCCTTGGAAACACGCGACAGCGCCGGCGCGGAAAATCCGGGCCGGGCCGGTCAAACGGCGCCCGCGCCCCTTTCCCTAGGAAACCGAGGGGTTCGGGCTCACTTCTCTACCTTATAACCATTTTCCTTAAGCATACGTTCGAGCGCGTCGGGGAAGCTCAGCATCACGGTCTCGCCCGGGCACTCGCCGTCGTCGTTGAGGGGCTGGTCGCAGGTCTCGAGCCCCATGTCCGAGTCCTTGTCGTAATAGTCGAGCATCAGCGCCCAGGCCTCCTTGCCTTCGCCGAGCCTGATCTTCTCGCCGACATAGCCCGCGAGGAAGCCGTTCACGTCTGCGTCGGGCACGCCGACGATCATGGTCTTGAGCCACGCCGCGTGGGCCGGCTTGAAGCGGGGGTCGGCGTTCACGTCCTCAATCTTGCCGTCCTCCAGCGCGAGCACCTGAAGCGGCGCCTCCGAGCAGGCGTAGCAGCCGAAGGCGTAGAGGAAGGCATTGTCGCGCGTCTCGAACTCGTAGCGTCCGTCGCCGTCGAGATCGACGCTGAGCAGGGGCCCGCCGTCGAACTCGCCGACGTCCACCGTTTTCCACTCCGAGCCGTCCTTATTGCTCGTGACCACGCTCGTCACCGAGCAGCAATGCGCTCCGCCGGTAAAGAAGGAGACGACGACCTCGGGGTAGGGATTTCTCGGATCGAGCTCGGCGATCTGGACGCTGACTGGGGGGTCGGCGAAGCCTGCGCTGTCGCTTTCCAGCTTGGCGACGACCTTGGATCCTGCCGGGGTGGTTTCACCGCCGTCCCCTGAAGTCGGCGCGGCGGGTCCATCGAAATAGACCGTCACCACGGGGGCGCGGAGAGGGCCGGCCGCCTCACCGCTCTCGCCGAGCGGGGTTTCGTCGAGGTCGGCGTCGGCGTCGGGTGTTTCCTCTTCCTGCGGCTGTTCTTCGACATAGGTGAGGGTCACCTTGAGCGGGACTTGGGCGTTCTCCGTCTCGCTCGGCCCGGCGCTTTCCTCGCCGCCGCCGACCACGGTCTGCGGCGTCTCGCCGCCATGACCGACCTCCGGCACGTCGAGATATTTGCCGTCAGCCTTGGCCACGGCCTCGGCGAGGCTGAGCTCCGCGCCTTCAGCATTTTGAAAGCAGGTGAGGCTGAGTATTCCGAGAACGGCAAGCCGCAGGAAAGTCGTGGACGCCATGACGCAAGAACCCATCTGAACGCGAGCGAAGATTGTCGGCTTAGAACATCATACTAATGCGGCCGTGGCACCCCCGTTGCCGCCGAACGGCTGGGGCCGTTTCCGGCCCCTTGTCAGCCGGCCGGTTCGGTGCTTGCCTTATTTGTCGCGGGGAACCCGACCGCTTCAGCGGCACCGCGAAGGCGCCTTGGACGTTTGGACAGATCATGAACGAGATCGACCCTAGACTGGATCCGCCGGCTCCTGCCGCCGTCATCACCGGCGCGACGCAGGGAATCGGCCGGGCGCTGGCCGACGAGTTCGCGAAGGGCGGCCATTCGCTTCTGCTCGTGGCGCGCGACGCAAAGCTGCTCGCACGGACCACCGCCGAGATCGGCGCCGCGCATGGCGTCGAGGTCAAAATGGTGAGCGCCGATCTGGCGACGACGCAAGGGTGCGATGCGGTCGAGGACGCCCTGCGGCGCTTCGGTCTCTATCCCGAAATCCTGGTCAACAACGCCGCCATGATGATCGCCGGCTTTTTCCAGGATCAGGACAGTGACAAGCTCCGGCAACTCACCGACATCAATGTCCGCGCCGTGGTCGACCTGACGCGGCGCTTCCTGCCCGGCATGCTCGCGCGCGGGTGTGGCGGCGTGCTCAATGTCGCCTCCGTCGAGGGCTTCATGCCCGTGCCCTATCAGGCGACCTATGCCGCCACCAAGGCGTTCATCATCTCTTGGAGCCGGGCGCTCGCCTACGAGACCATGGGCACCGGGGTGCGCATCTCCGTCGTGGCGCCGGGCCCAATCGAAACGCATATGCACGCCAAGGCGGGCGCCGAGAACTCACGCTACTTCCAGTTCCTGCCGGTGATGACCGCCGAGGAGATGGCGCGCGTCGCCTATCTCCGCTTCAAGCGCGGCAAGTGGATCATCCTCTCCGGCTGGTTCAATTGGCTGGTCGCGCTCGGCGTGCGCTTCGTGCCCGGCATCCTGCTCATACCGGCGGTCGGCTGGTTCTTCCGGGTACGTGACGCCGAAGGCAATTTACAGGAGCCCGGGCCGCTGCCGGAGATCGAGACGAACGGCGGACCCGCTGGGGCCAAGACCCCTGCACCGCGGAAGGCGGCGCCTTCACCCGCGCCGACACGCCGCGCGTCGTAATTTCGCAATTTAATTCGGAATGGTGGAGCCGAGGGGTTTAAGCCCCTCGCGGGAGATCAACGGCTTAAGGCGGCAAACCGCCCCCGAGGGCCTCGTTGAACCTCAAAGGGTTTTGCCCAAAGTGGCTAACCCTGAAAAGCCAAACGCCCGGCGGGCACCGGGCGCTGGTAGAAAAGCACTCAAAGAAGCAGAAGCCCTGTTTGCCACAGCGCCAGCGCAAGCGTGGCACGCTGAAGCTGCCGGAACTCATTGCCGCCCTCAACGACGCGCTGTCGCAGCGCAGCGCCGTGGCCTCATCGGTCAAGACTGTGAGGTGAGCGTCGCCGCGTAGCCCGAATGAGCGTCAGTGTGAGGCGGGTGAGACGCCGGGCGCACTGTTGTTGATTGGGCTACCGGGGGATATGCGATCAAGCCCATACCGCAGAACGAAAGGCCGAAGCGGGATCGCCGGCAGGATGCTTCTCCTGTCGTGAAGTAGCGGCCAAGCTGAGCACCGAAGACTTTGCTCGTGCGGCAAAGGGGATGCCAGCGCCCATAAGCGGCGGCTCGTCCGAAAGGGCACAGCAAGATCGCTGGGGGCTAGTTCGACCGCCCGCCCATTCCTTTCGAGGGAGCGGAATAAGTCGAACTATGCCCAATGCACAACGGCTGAACCGAAGGGCACTGAGGTAGAAATTAGATAAGGGGAGAGAGAGTCTAAAAATATAGCGGGCCGCAACGCCGCGACTAAGAGACCTTCGGTGCAACCTCGCCTTTGGCGACACGGGCTTTCTTATCAATTTCAGCAATGAGCCTCATCCTTCCTGTGTCGGCGTCCCCCATAATGATGATTTCGTCGTTGCCTTCACAAAGATGGATGAACCGCTGCCAAGAACGGATAGGTGTTTTTTCGGTGAGGCCGTCGTTTTTGTCGTTGCCGCTGTCAGAAACGTAGATTTTTCTCATCAGCATTTCGCCTCCTTATTTTGACCTGTATGTATAGCACATGCAGCGCCGTGATGGCGCCGCGTCTCGGAGATAGACAATGCCACTCACCACAATCACGCCGGCTGTAGCCGAGCCTGTCAGCCTTGCCGAAGCCAAAGCCTTCGCCAAGGTTGAGAACACGGCCGAAGACGATCTCATCGAAACGCTGATCGCCGCGGCAACCGAGCACGTTCAAAACATGACCGGGCGGCAACTCGAGGTCGCAACCTATCTGCTCACCCTTCGCTGCTTCCCGCATGATTGCTTGATCCGGCTACCGCGCTCGCCTGTTGTCGAGGTCGAGAGCGTCAAATACCAGAACAGCGACGGCATCCTGCAAACCCTCGTGGCGGACACTGATTACCTCGTGGACGCGGCGGCAGAGCCCGCCACGGTCGAGCCCGTCACGGCCTTGCCGGCGACTGGCGAGTATCCCGACTCGGTGCAAGTGCAATTCGTCGCCGGATATGAGCCTACTGCAGACAGCCCGCCGGTGAGCACGGTGCCCAAGCGCGCCCGCGTGGCGATCATGGCGCTCATGACGCATTGGCATGAACACCGGCCGGCGGGCGACGTGTCGCAAATCCACGAGACGCCGCTTCACGTCTCTCGCCTCATTGCGGGCTTGCGAGTGGGGGGCGCGCTATGAGCCTCAATCCCTATCCTGGCCAGCGCATCGGAAACCTTCGCGAGCGCGTCGAGCTGCAGCATCGCACCGTGGAGCTAGACGAGTTCGGCGAGCCCATCGTCACATGGGTTCCGCGGGCAACCGTATGGGCGCGCGTCGAGCCCTTGAAGGGTGAAGAACGATTCGCAGCGCAACAGGTGATCGCCACGCTCGGCCATCGCGTCCACATTCGCTACCGCGACGATCTAAGCACGCTCGACCGCGTGATATGGGAAGGCCAGCAACTCGACGTGCAAGCCGTCACGCACCCGGACGAGCGCAAGCGCTACACCGTGCTCGACTGTGCGAGGTCACAAACCCATGACCCGCTTCTATGAAAAGGCGGTGCGAAGCGCGAGCGTGCGAACCTGCAATCGCTCTGCCGCCCATGTCACCAAGACAAGACCAACACTGAGAAGGCAGGCAAGCGATGGCTACCGCCCAAGCACAAAGGTTGCGACGTGAACAGCGTGTCGCGCGACCCTTGCACCTTCAAGCAGCAAGACCTTGTGCGAGCGCTCAAGGGCGCCAAGGCGGTCGGCATTGAGGTGGCGCGCATCGAGATTAACCGCGACGGCAAGATCATCGTTGTAACGGGCCGGCCGGCCGGCGAGAACCTGAGTGCAAAGCGAACCCTTGGGACGAGGTGCTTCATGAAAACCCGTAAGCCCTACCCATTTGTCCACGAGTTCACCGACCGCCACGGGCGGCCGCGCGTCTATCTTCGCAAGCGCGGCTGCAAGCGCATCCCGCTACCGTGGCCTATCGGCTCGCGTGAGTTCGTGGAAGCCTATCAGGCGGCGCTCGCTGATAACCCGCTCCCGATAGGACAGAGCCGCACCAAGCCGGGAAGCATCAACGCGCTGGTTCAAGTCTACTATGCGTCGGACGAATGGACCGCGCTGGCGCCTCAGTCTCAGAGAACCTACCGGCATATCCTTGAGCGCTTCCGTGCCGAGCATGGCGACAAGCCCGTGCGACTGATTGAGCGCGATCATATCAAGGCAATGGTTAGCGCGAATGCAGCGACTCCGGCAGCGGCGAACAAGTTTCGCAAGCTGCTTTCGGTCCTGATGAAGCTAGCGATGGATAAGGGCTGGCGCGGCGACAATCCGGTCGCGAGCGTGAAGGGCATCAAGATCAAGTCCGAAGGTTTCAAGACCTGGAGCGAGGATCACATTGCCCAATACGAAGCGAAGCACGCCATTGGCACCAAGGCGCGGCTGGCGCTCGACCAATTGCTCTACACCGGGCAGCGGCGATCCGATGTAGTCAGAATGGGCAAGCAGCACGTCCGCAACAACGTACTAACGATCCGCCAGCAAAAGACCGGCGTCGAGGTCGCTATCCCGGTCCATCCGAAGCTGAAAGAGAGCATCGCGGCGGCGGCTTCATCCGAGCACTTGACATTTCTCGTGACCGAATACGGCCAGCCCTTTTCGCCTGCCGGTTTCACCAATTGGTTCCGCAACCGCTGCGTCGAGGCTGGATTGCCGAAGGGCTTATCGCGGCACGGTCTGAGGAAGGCCATGTGCAGAACGCTCGCCGAGGCTGGATGCACGCCGCACGAGATCATGGCGATCAGCGGTCATAAGAGCCTCGCCGAGGTCCAACGCTACTGCGAAGCAGCCAACCGCGCGCGCCTCGCTGGTCACGCCATGCGAACGATCACCAGGGCTAAAAAGCGAACGGGAAATGGCAAACCCGATGCTTAGGTTTGACGCTTGCACTGCTAACCCACTGATCGAAAGGAGGTCACAAATGCAAGTGGTGGAGCCGAGGGGAATCGAACCCCTGACCTCAGCAGTGCGATTGCTGCGCTCTCCCAACTGAGCTACGGCCCCAAGCAGCAGGCATTTAGGGAGCCGCCTCCCAAGCTGTCAAGCGATGGCCTTATCAGCCCGAAGTTCAGGTACAATGCGGCAATTCAGACCGCGTAAGCCATAGGCGCACTTCCCGCTCGGCCAGGACGACGCATCGGGACCTAAGGCTTGCCCTTGCCCGTGCGCGTCCGCTACATGGTCGGCACGCGAGCCGGGGAGGGAAGTCTTCATGGTACCGTTGATCGGATTCATCGTTCTCGTCATCGACCTCTATATCTGGGTGGTCATCGCGAGCGCGATCCTGAGTTGGCTGATCGCCTTCAATGTGGTCAACACCAGCAACCGCTTCGTGTACACGCTCGCCGACATGCTCTACCGGGTCACGGAGCCGGCGCTGCGCCCGATCCGCAGCATCCTCCCCAATCTCGGCGGCATCGACATATCGCCGGTCATCTTGATCTTGTTCCTCCTGTTTATCCGCGACGTGGTCCTGCTCGGCTGGATCCTGCCGGCCTTCATGCAGCCGGCCGTTTGAACGGGCGCGAACTCCGTCTCGATCTCCGCAAGTCGGCCGCGGATCTGACGCTGCCCGTGCGGCTCACGCCGAAAGCGGCCAGGGACGAGATCGCGGGCGTCGAGGAATTCGGCGGCGACGCCGTGCTGAAAGCGCGCGTGTGCGCGCTGCCCGAGAGCCGACGTGCAAACGACGCGGTCGAAAGGCTCATTGCCGGCTGGCTCGGCCTGCCCAAGACGAGCGTCAAGGTCGCGCAAGGCGGCAAGTCGCGCCTGAAGAAGGTGTCGATCGCCGGCGATGCCGACACTCTCGCCGAGACCGTTGCCGTGAAGCTTGTTGCGATTAGGGGTAATACCTAGCAGTCCAACTGCCGGGCTTGACCCGGCAAACCAGGGCTGCCTGCTCCGAGCTTGCCCCCTGGATGCCCGGCTCAAGGCCGGGCATGACGTGAGTATTGCTTCCAACCCTATTGCGGTAAGGCCGCTGCGATTTCCTCGACCATGGCGCGCGCAGCATTGTGAGGGTCGGCTGCGCGCGTGATGGGGCGGCCGACCACAAGATAATCGGCACCCGCCTCGATCGCGCTTTGCGGCGTAACGGTTCGGCTCTGATCCTGGATTGCCGACCCTTGCGGGCGAATGCCGGGCGTGACGATCAGAAAATCTCGTCCCACACGCTCCCGCAAAGCGGCCGCTTCCTGCCCCGAAGCCACGACGCCGTCGAAGCCCGCCTCCTGCGCTAGAAGCGCCCGCTGCTGCACGAGCGCAAGCGGCGGCATGTCGACGCCCTGCTCCGCCAAGTCGGCAGACGCGAGATTGGTTAGGACCGTGATGCCAAGCAGCTTCACGACGCTGTCGCCGCGCCCGCGTAGAGCTGCATCCAAGGTCTTGCGGTCGGCGGCATGCACCGTGAGGAAATGCGCGCCGGTCCGCGCGATTGCCGCCGTGGCGCGCTCGACCGTAGCCTCTATATCGAGCAGCTTCGCATCGATGAACACGCGCCGTCCTTGCCCGACCAGCTCGGCCGCTAGCTCAAGCCCCCCCGAGTACAGGAGCTCGAGCCCGATCTTGTAGACGCCGACGTTGTCTCCGAGATACGCGATGAGCTTCCGCGCCTCGTCAAGAGTGGGCACGTCGAGGGCGACGATCAGCCGGTCGCGTGGGGTCATGAGGGGCGGAACCTCTTGGCCGCGATTGCGAGCGCCTCGACCACGTTGTTCAGGAGCTTCTGCTGCGCGTCGTCCACGAGGCTGCCGTCCTCATCGAAAGCGTTCATGGCGCGCGGCACGGCGATCTGCTCTGGGATCACCATAGCACCGGTGCCGACCGCGAGAATTTGCCGCAAGTTCAGCAGGCAGCGCATGGTGCCGTAATAGCCGCGCGACGCGCTGGAGATCGCGAACACACACGACTGGAAGACCTCGAGGCCGCTTTCTCCTTTCGCCCTGACCCGCGTCACCCAGTCGATGGTGTTCTTAAGCAGCGGTGTGACCGAGGAGTTGTATTCGGGTGAGGCGATGAACACGCCTTGATACTCCTCGAGTAGCGCCTTGAAGGCGCGCGCCCGCTCGGGCGGACCACCTTTGGCCTCGAGGTCGCCGTTGTAGAGCGGCATGGGGTAGTCCTTGAGGTCGACGAACACGGCCTCGATGCCGTTCGCCTCGGCGACGCGATGGGCAAGGCGTGCGAGCTTCTTATTGAAGGAGCCTTCCCGCGTACTTCCGGCAAAGAACAACAGTCTCGGCATGCGAACCCTCCGGCGAAATTCTCACCGAACATCTACCCGCAGGACGCGTCACTTTCCATTGCCCAGGTAGTGCCGCGCGGGCACCGATGCCGCGGCTGCGAGCGGGGTGGCGATGGCGAGTCCCAGCACGCCGAACAGCGCACCGAACACAAGCTGGCTGACGATCACCACGACGGGGGGCAGCGACACCGCGCGTGACTGGATCAGCGGTGTCAGCACATAGCTCTCCAAAAGCTGCACGACAACATACAGGCCGAACACCCAGATGAGCATATCGAAACCCTGGCCGGTGGCAATGAGCAGCAGCGGTGCCGCTCCGAGCACGGGCCCGATATAGGGAATGAACTCGAACAGTCCGATCAGCAGCGCAAGAACGAAGGCGAGCGGAATACCGAGAAGGAGGAGCCCCACATAGGTAATGCTTCCGACCAGCGCCATCGCGATAAGCTGACCGTAAAGCCAGCGGTGCAACACGGTGCCGATCTCGGTGAGAACCTCGCGCAGCTCGATCCGGCGAGTCTTCGGCGCCGCCCGCAGGACGAGGCGAAGATACAGATCGGGGTCGAGCGCGAGATAGATACCGAAAAACAGCACGATCAGAAGCGCGGTCAGGGCGCCGAACACCGTGCTCGCGACGGCCGTTGCCCCGCTTGCGATTCCGAGAGGGCTCGGCAGCAGGGGGACGAGCTTGGACCAGTCGAAGTCTCGCAGCAAGCCGTCCTGGTTCGCTTGGTCGGCGGCTTGCCGGCCGAAGCTCGCGATGCCTTGGGCAAGGTCGGCGCCGAGCTGCTTCAATTGCGTAAGGAGAACCGGTCCGGCGCTCCAGGCCAAGAGCACCAAGAGCAGCGCGATGACGAAGAGCGCGACCGACACGGCCACCCCCTTGCCCATTCCGGTCCAGCGCATCAGAGGGCGGCACAGGCCATCGAGCAGCACGGCGAACAACACGCCAGCGAAGAGCAGCAGCAAGGCCGTGCTCGCAAACCAAAGAACGGCCGCGCCCGCGACCACAACGAGGACGATGGCCGTCCTGCGGGCGATCTCGGCAGCGCTCATGCGGGGACGCGAAAGCGAGAAAATCGGTGCGGCGGCGAAGCGCGGTCGTGCATGATCGGCAGCCTCCCTTTTGCGCAGGCGAGCTTAGGGGCGACGGCGGGGCTGCCTAGCGAATCCGCTTGTCGGGAGGAAGTGATGGCGGCCGGCGGCCTACTCGCCGATACCCTCGAAGAATTCCTTCACCTTGACGAAAAAGCCGGCGGAGGCGGGGCTCGTGCTCGAGTTAGAGGCTTCCTCGAACTGCTTCAGCAGGTCGCGCTGCTTGCGCGAGAGGTTCTTTGGCGTCTCGACCTCGACCTGGATATAGAGGTCGCCCTGCTGCTTGGAGCGCAGGATCGGCATGCCCTTGCCTTTGAGCCTGAACTGCTTGCCGCTCTCGCTGCCCTCGGGGACCTTCACCCGGCTCCTGCCGCCGTCGATGGTCGGCACCTCGATGTCGCCGCCGAGCGCCGCCTTGGTCATGGAGATCGGCACGCGACAAAACAGGTCGGCGCCGTCACGCTGGAAGAACTCATGCGGCTTAATTGAGAGGAAAATATAGAGATCGCCCGGCGGTCCGCCGCGCAATCCGGCCTCGCCTTCGCCGGCAAGCCGGATGCGGGTGCCATCCTCGACGCCGATGGGAATCGTCACCGAGAGCGTGCGCTCGCGCGTGACGCGGCCCGATCCGTTGCAGGAGGGGCACGGCGTCTCGATGACCTCGCCGCGGCCCTGGCACGAGGGACAGGTGCGCTCGATGGTGAAGAAGCCTTGGCTTGCGCGTACCTTGCCGGCGCCTCCGCAGGTGCGGCAGGTCGTCGGTGAGGTGCCGGACTTTGCGCCCGAGCCGGAGCAACTGTCGCAGACGACACTGGTGGGCACGCGGATCTGCGCCGTCTTGCCCTCGTAGGCCTCGGCGAGCGCGATCTCCATGTTGTAGCGCAAATCCGCGCCCCGCTCCCGCGCCGAGCGCTGACGCGGGCGCCGCTGACCCATGAACTCGCCGAACAGATCGTCGAACATCGCCGACATCGACGCGGAGAAATCCGCGCCGAAGTTCGGGCCGGCGCCCATGCCGCCAAGCCCGCCATCGAAGGCCGCATGGCCGAAGCGGTCGTAAGCCGCCCGGCGCTGCGGATCCTTCAGCGCTTCATAAGCCTCGTTGACTTCCTTGAATCGATTTTCGGCGGAGGGATCTCCGTTGCAGCGGTCGGGATGGCATTCCTTGGCGAGCCGCCGGAAAGCGGACTTGATGTCACCGTCGCGAGCGCCGCGCTGCACACCGAGTACGTCGTAATAGCACCGTTTCGCCATCACCCCTCCGGACTCTCACACCGCCGTCTCACTCGCGGCGCACAAGCCCCTTTTTGGGCAGAGGGAGCCCCCACAAGCGAGGGCTCCGCGCCATTCATTTCGTTACGCCGACTTCTTGCTGTCGTCGTCCTTGACTTCCTCGAAGTCGACATCGACCACCTTGTCGTCCGGGCCGCCGCCGTCGGCCGAGGCGCCGGCGTCGCCGCCGGCCTGGCTCTGAGTGGAATGGTACATCGCTTCGCCGAGTTTCATCGAGGCCTGCGCCAGCGCATCGACCTTCTGCTTGATGAGGTTCGCGTCGTCGCCTTCAATCGCCGACTTGAGCTCCGTCACCGCGGATTCTACGGTGGCCTTGTCCGCGGCACCGACCTTGTCGCCGAAATCCTTCAGCATCCTCTCGGTCGAGTGGACGAGCGCCTCGGCCTGATTGCGCATCTCGACCAGCTCGCGGCGCTTTTTGTCTTCCTCGGCGTGCGTCTCGGCCTCTTTGACCATGCGGTCAATATCGGCATCGGTCAGGCCGCCGGAGGCCTGGATGCGGATCGACTGCTCCTTGCCGGTCGCCTTGTCGGTGGCCGATACATTGACGATGCCGTTCGCATCGATGTCGAACGTGACCTCGATCTGCGGCACGCCGCGGGGAGCGGGCGGGATGCCGACGAGGTCGAACTGGCCGAGCATCTTGTTGTCAGCCGCCATCTCGCGCTCGCCTTGGAAGACGCGGATAGTCACCGCGTTCTGATTGTCCTCGGCGGTGGAGAACACCTGGCTCTTCTTGGTAGGGATCGTGGTGTTGCGGTCGATCAGGCGGGTGAACACGCCGCCGAGCGTCTCGATGCCGAGCGAGAGGGGCGTCACGTCGAGCAGCAGCACGTCCTTGACGTCGCCTTGGAGCACGCCCGCCTGGATCGCGGCACCGATGGCCACGACCTCGTCGGGGTTCACGCCCTTATGCGGCTCGCGGCCGAAGAAGTTCTTCACCGTTTCGACCACTTTCGGCATGCGGGTCATGCCGCCGACCAGGATCACTTCGTTGATCTCGGCCGGCTTCAGGCCGGCGTCCTTGAGTGCGTTCTGGCACGGGCCGATCGTCTTTTGGATGAGGTCGTCGACCAGGCTCTCGAGCTTGGCGCGCGTGAGCTTCATGGTCAGATGCTTGGGACCCGAAGCATCGGCGGTGATGAAGGGCAGGTTGATTTCGGTCTGCTGCGTCGAGGACAGTTCGATCTTGGCCTTCTCGGCGGCCTCTTTCAGGCGCTGAAGGGCCAGCTTGTCGCCGCGCAGATCGATGCCCGACTCCTTCTTGAACTCATTGGCGAGGTAATCGACGATACGCATGTCGAAATCCTCGCCGCCGAGGAAGGTGTCGCCGTTGGTCGACTTCACCTCGAACACGCCGTCGCCGATCTCGAGAATCGAGATGTCAAACGTGCCGCCGCCGAGGTCGTACACGGCGATGGTCTGGCCTTCCTTCTTCTCGAGGCCATAGGCGAGCGCCGCCGCGGTCGGCTCGTTGATGATACGCAGGACTTCGAGGCCCGCAATCTTGCCCGCGTCTTTGGTCGCCTGACGCTGGGCGTCATTGAAATAGGCGGGGACCGTGATTACGGCCTGCTCGACCTTCTGGCCGAGATGCGACTCGGCCGTCTCCTTCATCTTCTGAAGGATGTAGGCGGAGATCTGAGAAGGGGAATATTTCTTGCCGTGGGACTCGACCCAGGCATCGCCGTTGTCGGCATTCACGATCTTGTAGGGAACGAGCTTCTTGTCTTTCTCGACCGTGGGATCGTCGTAGCGGCGCCCGATCAGGCGCTTGATGGCGAAGAATGTGTTCTCGGGATTGGTGACAGCCTGGCGCTTGGCCGGCAAGCCGACCAGAACCTCGCCGTCGGGGGTGAATGCCACCATCGACGGCGTCGTGCGCATGCCCTCAGCATTCTCGATGACTTTGGGATTCTTTCCATCCATCACGGCGACGCAGGAATTCGTGGTGCCGAGATCGATTCCGATCACTTTCGCCATTCCAAACCTCTCTTTCCGGCAAACCGTGCGGGCCCTGAAGCGACACCCTGCATCTGCGCGCGCGCCCCGCATTCGCGTGTGGCGTGGCGCCGGTCCCCATGGTTGCGGCGCGCCCGCCGACTCATCCGGCAGGTTTCCGCGGTTATATAGGAGGCAACCCTATGGCTCGCAAGGATATCCCAGGTTATCGCGCGAGGCAGGGGCAGAGATGTCATGCAACGCGCTTCCAGGCGGCGATGAGGATCGGCGTGAGACAGTAATAACGTCCGTCGGCGGCGGCCTCGGCCATGTCGGCCTTGAAC
>JBOHJE010000149.1:0-3627 GCA_050728375.1 Methyloceanibacter sp. | reverse complement strand
CCGCGAACTAGCCTCTCCTCATCTCTCTTCGATGAGCATTTCAGCCGGGCGGGGCTGCAAGCCTCGTCCGGCTTTCCTTTAGTCTTAGAGTCATTTTTTTGTGGCGCGGCGGCGAGCAGCAACATGTGTTGACCTTCGGATCTCAAACTTGGGGGTAATGCGATGCGACTTTCGAGGTTAGTGGCACCGGCGCTACTTGGGCTATTTGTTTCGCGCCCACACAGGCCTCTGCGAATATTGCTTATGGCTTGTGCGGTCGCGAGGTGTTCGAATGTACGGCTTTTTCCGGCTGCCAGCGGGTGTCGGCCGGCGCTGCTAATCTCCCGCTCATGGTGACGCTCAACGTCAAGGAGAAAAGGCTGTTCTCGGGGCTGTTCGGCGGAGAGGGGCTATTTGCGCCCGGGGATATCTATGAAGACGAAAAGGTGCTCATTCTTCACGGCAGAAGAGCCCTACAGACTTGGACTGCGGTTGTGGACAAGAACACGGGTGCAATGTCCGGATCGATCGCCAACCTGGGCAAGACCTACGCTCAATTCGGCCACTGCACTCCGGCGAAGGCGCCGATGCCGATCAGCGTGAGCCCGATCAGCATGCCGACGTAGCAACTCGAAGGAACAAGACGACGTAGCACCTCGAAGGAAGAAGACAACGAACAACCCGGCGATTGGTGCGAGGAGGCCGATGGTGTGGTCGGCAACCTGCGTGCCGCGCAGCCCCCGCGCTACCCATACGGCGGCGACCACAATCACGATGAGCGGGATAAAGGTGATGAGCGTGTGGACCAACGATAGAACCCGGCGCTATTCCGCGGCTAATCTGGAGTGCGCGGTCCCCGACGCAAGCGAAGCGTGCCTTGGCGTTGTGTTCCTCATTTGTTCCTTAATCGGCTTCTAACGTGGTGGATTGCGGTGATGACCGCCACGTGGCCCGCGCGCCGGACCTGATGAAGGCCCACTGTCCGACCGATGAAGTTTTCCGATTCGTTCCTCGATGAGATTCGCGCCCGCCTGCCGGTCTCGCAGGTCGTGTCCCGCCGGGTGCCGCTGAAGCGGGCGGGACGCGAATGGAAGGGGCTCTCCCCCTTCAACCGCGAGAAGACGCCGTCCTTCACCGTCAACGACCAGAAGGGCTTCTATCACTGCTTCTCGAGCGGCAAGCACGGCGACGTTTTCACCTTCGTCATGGAGACCGAGGGCTTGAGCTTTCCCGAGGCGGTTGAGCGCCTTGCCGGCGAAGCCGGCGTGCCGCTTCCGAAGCAGGACCCGCAATTCGAGCGCGCGGCGAAGGAGCGGCTCGGTCTTCTCGATGCGCTGGAAGCCGCGGCCAAGTTGTTCGAGGAAGCGCTCGTGTCGCGAGATGGCCGCGTGGCGCTCGCTTACGCTGAGCGGCGCGGGCTTAAGCGCGAGACGCTCAAGGAGTTCCGCCTCGGCTTCGCACACGCCTCCCGTGATGCCCTCAAGACCGCGCTCCTGACGAAGGGGTTCAGCGAAGCCCAGCTCATCGAGGCCGGCCTTGTCATCAAGCCCGACGACGGGCGCCCCAGCTATGACCGCCTTCGCAACCGTCTCACCATTCCCATTCTCGATGCGCGCGCGCGGGTCATCGCCTTCGGCGCGCGCGCGCTCGATCCGGATGCGGAGCCCAAATATCTGAACTCGCCCGAGACGCGGCTCTTCGACAAGGGTTCGATGGTGTTCAACTTCGCCCGGGCGCGGCAACCGGCGTTCGAGCGGGGCGAACTGATCATGGTCGAGGGCTATATGGACGTGATCGCACTGCATCAGGCCGGCTTCGCCAATGTTGTGGCGACCCTCGGCACCGCCTTCACCGAGCGGCAGATGGAGCAGCTCTGGGTGCTCGCGCCCGAGCCCATCATCTGCTTCGACGGAGACCGGGCGGGAGAGGCCGCCGCAACCCGCGCCATCGACCGCATGCTGCCGCATCTGCGCGAAGGCCATTCCTTTCGCTTCGCCTTCCTGCCGCAGGGTTCCGATCCCGACGATCTAGTCCGCAGTGCCGGTGCCGGCGCCTTCGCCGATATTCTCAAAGGCGCGCGCCCGCTGATCGACATGGTGTGGCTCAGGGAGCAGTCCGCGGGAGCGCTCGACACGCCGGAGCGCCGCGCCGCTTTCGAGGAGCGGCTCGAGCGCCTCATCGCGCAGATAACGAATGCCCGCGTGCGCGAGCACTACCGGCGGGAGGTGAAGAACCGGCTCTTTGCGCTATGGCGCGAGCAGCCTCGCCGCCGCGCACCGGCCAAGGCCTCGCGTCCGGCCCTGAGCCCGGCTGGCAAAAGCGACGAGATTCCGCTGCCATCGCCTTACGGCTTCGCCACGATCGTCATCCTGGTTCTGATCAACCACCCCTGGCTTCTCGATCATTTCGCCGAGGAAGTCGCCAGTCTGGAAATCGAGTCGAAGCCCCTTGCCGCGCTCCTCTCGCAGGTGACGCGCCTGGCCCTCGACGAGCCGGGTATAACGCCTGAGCGGGTGTTGGAGAGGCTGAGCCGGGGGCCCCAGGCCGAGCTGCTCGACCGGCTGTCGCGGGAGAGCCCCTTCAAGCGGGTCGCGTTCCTTCAGCCGGAAAGCCCTCCCGGCGAGACCGAGTCGCAGTTCGCCGATCTGCTCTATCGCTGGCGCGCGCTGCCGACCCTGACCCGCGAGCTCCAGGACGGCGCCGACCACCTCGCCGAGATGTCCGAGGCTGAGTTCGAGCGTTTCGCTGCTCTCCAGCAGCAGGTGGCGAGCGTCGGCCAGCAACACGATGGCGACGATGCCGGCGAGCGCGATGCCGCGAAACGGTTCGAGGAGACCGTCGCGCGGCTGAGGCAGGGGCCCTTGCAGCGGGGCCGGCGCGCCGAAAAGCGGAGCTAGCCTCGTCCGGGCCCCGTTCTTGCACCAGTTCTGCCGCGTTATGACCGAGATGAGCGGCGAGAAAATCCTGGTCCGGCGAGGGTTCCGGCCTTGACAGGCCCCTTGCCCCTCGCCAATTCATGCAGCATGGCGTGCGACTGCGGCGCGACCCCAATTTTTGCCGGGAAAAGCGCCTCTTCGCCTCGCGTTCGAGGGCTGGAAAGGCACCCCGCAAAGTGGACGCCCCTGGCCGATGGCTGAGGGGATTATCAAGTCCAGCCGAAGTAACGCCGGCGTCTAAAAGTCTTTCGTCTGGTCTCGAGGCTGTGTCCGCTGAGGAGAGTGACGACGACCCAAGCTTAGGCCAGGTAAAGCGACAGTCGCGCGAAGTGCCGGCTTAAGGGTCATGCTTAATTGACGATTAACGGAACGCCCGTTAATCGCTTCTGGCACAGGATATTCGTCCGTGCCGTGGCGAGGGCGGCCACGTCAAACGCCGTGCCTTTGGGTCCAACGCGAGCGCGCCCTTCAGATGAAGCGCTTCGGAGTAACATGAATGGCAACCAAAACCGCTGAAGCCGACGTCCAAGAGCAGACCCCCGCCGATACCACGGACGGTCCCGTGCTCGATATGTCCGATGCGGCAGTCAAGAAGCTGATCAAGACCGCGAAGGCGCGCGGCTTTGTGACTTACGACGAGCTGAACGAGGTGCTCCCCTCCGAGGAAGTATCCTCCGAGCAGATCGAGGACACCATGTCCATGCTCTCCGAC
>JBOHJE010000148.1:0-15547 GCA_050728375.1 Methyloceanibacter sp. | reverse complement strand
ACGCCCGAGGAGCTCGCCGAGAAATTGGCGATGCCGCTCGAGAAGGTGCGCAAAGTCCTGAAGATCGCCAAGGAGCCGATCAGCCTAGAGACGCCGATCGGCGATGAGGAGGATTCCTATCTCGGCGATTTCATCGAGGACAAGAACGCGGTGCTTCCGATCGACGCCGCGATCCAGTCCAATCTGCGCGAGACGACGACGCGCGTGCTGGCCAGTCTCACCCCGCGCGAGGAGCGCGTGCTTCGCATGCGCTTCGGCATTGGCATGAACACCGACCACACGCTCGAGGAGGTCGGCCAGCAATTCAGCGTGACCCGCGAGCGCATCCGCCAGATCGAAGCCAAGGCTCTAAGGAAGCTGAAACACCCGAGCCGCTCGCGTAAACTGCGCTCATTTCTCGACAACTGACGCGCAGCGTCATTCCGGCGAAAGCTGGGACACCAGTGACTCCCCAGGTCTCAGAAAGTTCAAAAACCTTATCCCCGCCCTTCGCGCCTCCATTAACTCCACCCACCTCATCCGTTGAGGGGCACTTCGCGCGTCGTGACGACGGGGGGCGGCGTAGGCGGACCATAGCGGCGACGTCCCCCCGACACCGAAATCTACCCCCATTAACTTCCCCCGTTAACCTCCGCCGCAAAAACTCCAGAAAAGGACCGCGACCGGCGCATTGGCGCCATGAATTGGACCGCAGGATGAAATGCGGGGAATTGCCCCTTAGGGCGGGGCGTCTCACTCTAGTCTTCCGTAAGGAGGGATCATGCTCAGGCGTCGAGGTACGATCATCGCGGAAGGACTGAAAATCGTCGGCAGTGTCACGGCCGAGGGGCTAGTCGAGGTCAACGGCCAGATCGAGGGCGACTTACACTGCACATCCCTCGTCGTATCTCCCAAGGCCACCGTCAATGGCGGCATCCAGGCCGAACGCGTCGTCGTGAACGGCCGCGTCGAGGGCCCGATCCACGGCCGCGAGGTCGTACTCAAGTCGCGCGCTTATGTCGTCGGTGACATCGCCCATCACAGCCTCGCCATCGAGAGCGGGGCCTATTTCGATGGCCGCTCGGTGCAGACGGCCGCGACGAACATGCAGCAGCAGGAGCCTGAGAGGGGCGACGGCGCGGATCCGCCGCCGGGAAGCGCTGCACGACGGCCGCGAGCCCGTCTTCACGCATCACGCGTCAGCGCATCAGTAGAACAAGACATCGCGCCTTTCGGCGCACCATCCCTTGCCGTGGGGGTGTAGGGTGGGCAACGCTTCGTTGCCCACGCCGGTCTTGATGGCGGTCTCGGCACGATGCGCCTTTGCCCACCCTACAAACTTTCATCCCTCCCCCTACAAGGGGGAGGGACGTTATCCCCGCTTTTGTCCCATCGGTCTGAGCGTTGCCACAAGCTTCATCCCACCCCCTGGTGGGGAGGGCGACCGGCGCAGCCGGTCGGATGGGGGGCTGGGCTGCGCCAATTGGGTAGGGGCGCTAGTCGGCTGGAGCGCCGCGCCCCCACCCCAGCGTCGCAAACGCGACGCCGGACCTCCCCACGAGGGGGAGGTATGGTGGAGCGATCGCTGCTCTCCCACAAGGGGAGAGGGGAAAATGCGGCGTTGCCTGCCACATGAAAGCTGTCGCGAAATCGCCACGCCCCGGCCTGATATAAGACCCCATGGCCCCCACGGATCTCGCACCCGCCCCGCACATCGACATCGCCACGGCGATCATCGCCTCAGGCATCGCCGATCAGCCGGTGACCAACCTGGTCGAGACGGCCATGCAGCGCCTCGTCGCCGCGGGCTTGCCGCTTCACCGCATGCAGGTCGGCTTCCGCATCCTGCATCCCTTGTTCGACGGCATGAGCATCATCTGGACCGAGGAGGCCGGCGTCGAGGTCGAGTATTTCGAGGCGATTGACGAGGACGGCTCGGCCTTCCGCCTGAGCCCGTTCTATTACATGCTCACCAACGATCTCACCGAGCTCAGGCTCCACCTCGAACGCGATGCGATCGTCGACCGCTTCCCTCTGCTTGCCGAGTTCCGCGGCAGGGGCTTGACCGACTATCTCGCCATGATCGTCGCGTTCGGCGGCGAGGCTATGAGCCCTGAGACGCATAACGGGCTCGGCATCTCCTGGTCGACGCGTGCGGCGCAAGGCTTCAGCCCCGCCGACGTCGCCGCGATGCGCCAGGTCTTGGCACCGCTCGCGCTCGCGCTCCGCGTCGTCATCAAGGACCAGATCACGCGGAACGCGCTCAACACGTTTCATGGGCCCCTCATCGGGGGGCGCATTCTGTCCGGCACGATCAAGCGCGGCGCCGGCGAGCGGCTCGCGGCGGCTTTGTGGTACAGCGATTTGCGCAATTCCACGGGGCTTGCCGACGCGCTCCCGGTCGATACCTTTCTCGATCTCTTGAACCTCTATTTCGATTGTGCGGCGGGCGCGGTCACGGAGGAGGGGGGCCAGGTGCTCGATATCGTGGGCGATGCGATCCTGGCGTTCTTCCCGGTTGCGGAGGGGGAGGCGGCCGAGGCGGAGGCCTGCGCGAGCGCGCTGCGCACGGCACTTGGCGCACAGGCGCGGCTTTCTGCGCTGAATTCGGCGGGCAACCTGCGGGCGAAATCCATCAAGTTCGGCATCGGCGTGCATTTCGGCGACGTCGTGTTCGGCAATGCCGGCACCGCCGACCGGCTGAAATTCGGCGTCATCGGCCGGGCGGTTAACGAGGTCGCCCGCATGGCGGACATGGCCAAGTATCTGCAGCGCGCCATCGTGGCCAGCGACCATGTCGCCACGCGTGTGGGTTCTGGCGCCGTCCTCGCGGACCTTGGTGCGCATGATTTGCGCGGCATCCCCACCCCCCGCCGGTTGTGGTCCTTCGAGGTTTAGCTGATCGTCGCCAGCGAGCGCGGTCCCACCGCGCGCTCTACCCCGCGCTTCGCGGTTCGCTTAGAGTCAGCTCGCCTGCGGACGGATGCCGAAGATGGAGATGTTGCCCTTGCCCTTGACCTCGAGCTCGCCCAGCGCCTCGCCGGCAAAGGCTGAGGAGAGCTGGTCCCAGATCTCCTTCGTGGCGGCCACGCTGCCCGGCGCGCTCATGCCGACCATGCGCGCGGCGATATTGACCGTGTCGCCCCAGATGTCGAACTGGTATCGCTCCTGGCCAACCACCCCCGCCACCACCGGCCCCGCATGCACGCCGACCCGCACCTCCCAGCCGAGATGCGCGTCGATCAGCGTCGAGGTCATCTCCAGCCCGCAGCGCACGGCCGAGCCGATCGGGTCGTCGACTTTGTGTAGCAGGCCGGCCGCCGCCATGAAGCCGTCGCCGACTGTCTTGATCTTCTCGAGACCGTGTTTCGCTGTAACCCGCTCGAAGATGATGAACAGGGCATCGAGCCGGGAGACCACGTCCTCCGGCTCGTGCTTGTCGCAATAGGACGTGAAGTTGGTCACGTCGCAGAACAGCACGGCCACGTTCTCGTATCTCCGCGGGATCACGGTGCCGATGCTGCGGATCTCGTCCGCCGCCTTCTTCGGCAGCAGCACGTGAAGCAGCGTGTCTGCCTGCTCGCGGGCCGCCTTGGCCTCGCTCAGCGCTTCCTGAAGGGCAAGCTGCGTCTTGACGCGGGCGACTACGATGGGTCCGGAGAAGGGCTTGTGGATGTAGTCGACCGCACCGACCTCGAAGCCCTTCTCCTCGTCGATCGAGTCGGTCTTGGCGGTGAGGAAGATGATGGGAATCTCGGTGGTGTCGGGATTCGCCTTTAGCCTGCGGCACACCTCGAAGCCGTCCATGCCGGGCATCATCACGTCGAGCAGGATGAGGTCCGGCTTCTCTGCGCCCGTGGCGATGGCGAGTGCCTTCTCGCCGTTGGTTGCGACCTTGGTGCGGAAGGCGTCCTTCAGCACGCCCGACACCACGGCGACATTGGTCGGCGTGTCGTCGACGATCAGCACGAGCTTTCGGCCATCCCCCGTCATAGCTTGTCTTCGAGATCGATCGACAGCCGCGAGGCGATGCCGGAGAGGCATTGGAGTGCAGAGTCGAAATCGAAATTGCCCACCCGGTCCGAGAGCGTCTTGATCTCCGCCGGCGTCAGCACCCCCGCGAAGCGCGATCTTGCATCCACGATGAAGTCCGCGGCCTCGCCGTCGTCGCTTTCCAGAAGCTGCTTCAGGCGGGCGAGGGGCTCGACGACCATCGAGGGATCGCCGGGAAGCTCGCTCGCGCCGTTCCCCCCGGTCTCATCAGGGAGCCTGGCGCGGATGGCCCGCATCGCCGGGTCGATAGCGGCGGCGAGCGACACGAGCGCCTCTTCGGCGCCGGCGCCCGATCTGATCGCGGCCTCCGTCGCGGCGGCCGCCTCGGCAAGGGAGACCGCGCCCAAAGTGCCCGCCGCCCCTTTTAGTGAATGCGCGGCGCGCTCCGCGGTCGCGGCGTCGCCCACCGAGAGCGCGTTCCGGATGGTTAGAACCACATCCTCCTGCTGCTCGGCGAATTTGCGCAGCAGCGCCTCGTACCGGCTGCGGTTGCCTCCCGTCCGGCGCAGGCCGGAGGCTACGTCGATGCCGTCAATGCTGAGTTGGTCCGCGCCGGGCCGCGCCGCTGCCGGGGCCCGGGCCTCCTTCAACTCGATCCTGGCGTCCGGATCTAGGCGCCGGATCCAGCGGAGCAAAACGCCGAACAGCTGGTCCGGGTCGATCGGCTTGGCGATATGATCGTTCATGCCGGCGTCCAGGCACACTTGGTGGTCGGACGCCATGGCGTTTGCGGTCATGGCGATGATGGGCAATTCCGCGTAGCGCGGATCGGCGCGCAGCACGCGCGTCGCCTCGACGCCGTCCATTACCGGCATCTGCATGTCCATGAGGACGATGTCGTAGTCGTTGCTAGCGATCATACGCAGCGCAACCTCGCCGTTGTCCGCCAAGTCGACGAAGACTTCGGCGTCCTCGAGCTGGCCCAAAGCCACTTCCTGGTTGATCTCGTTGTCCTCGACCAGGAGCACGCGGGCTCCGCGCATCCGGTCGATGTCGAAGGAGGGCCCGGCCTCCGTGGTCTCCTTGATCTCGCGGTCCGCGCCGAGCGCCACCACGGCGGTGTCGAACAGGATGGAGGAGGTCACAGGCTTGATGAGTACGTTCTCGAAGCCGGTCTCCTCGGCTTGCTTCAGCACTTCCTCGCGACCATAGGCGGTCACCATCACAAGGTGAGGCGGACCAGAAATGTCGGCGAGCTTGAGGATGCGCTTGCCGGTCTCGATGCCGTTCAGGCCGGGCATTTGCCAGTCGATGAAGACAATCTCGTATCGCTCGCCGTATTGGGCGGCTTGCCGAAGCATGTCGATCGCCTCTTCGCCGGAAGCCGCCTCGTCTGCCACGAAGGTCATGCTCGTCAGCATGTTCGCGAGCACGGCGCGAGCATGCGGATTGTCGTCCACGATCAGCACGCGTCGGCCGCGCAGGTCGGACTGAAGCAGCCGGGGTCGCTGGATGGCGGTGCCCTTTCCGAGGCGCGCGGTGAAGCGGAACATGCTGCCGCTGCCCGGCTCGCTCTCCACGGTGACCTGCCCGCCCATCAGCTCGGTCAGTTGCTTCGAGATGGCGAGGCCGAGCCCGGTGCCCCCATATTTGCGGGTAGTCGAGGCATCGGCCTGCTCGAACGCCTGGAACAGGCGGGAGATCTGCGCCTCCGTCATGCCGATGCCGGTATCGCTGACCGAGAATTGCACGAGTTGGCTTTCTGGAGCGTCCTCCAGCACGCAGATTTGCACGGCGATCTCGCCCTGGTCGGTGAACTTGACGGCGTTGTTGCAGAAATTGATGAGGATCTGCCCGAGCCGGAGCGGGTCGCCCTTGAAGTGGCTTGAAACCGCCGGCTCCACCTCGAAGATCAGCTCGAGCCCCTTGGCAGACGCCTTCTCGGACATCAGGTTGCCGACGTTCTCCAAGACTCTGTCCAGATCGAAATCGATATGTTCGATCGACAGCTTGCCGGCCTCGATCTTCGAGAAATCGAGGATGTCGTTGATGATGCCGAGCAGATGCTGGCCCGAACTCTTGATCTTGAGCACGTAGTCCCGCTGGCGTGGCGTCAGGTCTGTCTTGAGAGCTAGGTGGGACAGCCCGATGACCGCGTTCATCGGCGTGCGGATCTCGTGGCTCATATTGGCGAGGAAAATGCTCTTGGCTTCGTTGGCCTCGAGCGCCGCGTGGGTTGCCTTCTCCAGTTCGGCCTGGGCGGCCTCGCAGGCGAGCTCCGCGGCCTTTCGTGCATCGATATCACTCCACGAGCCCACTACCTCGACCGGGCGGCCGACCTTGTCGCGGATCAGATGCTGCTCGTCGCTGACCCAGATATAGGAGCCGTCTTTCTTGCGGAACCGGTACGCGGCGAGATGCTCGCCTGCTCTGAACAGCTCGATCTGCTTTGCCTCGACTTCCGGCAGATCGGCGGGATGCACGTGGCCCCGCCAGAAATCCGCATCGCGCATATACTCGTCCGGCTCGTAGCCGAGCATCGGCTTGATGCTGGCGCTGACGAAGCTCGGCGCGAAATCTCCATGGGCCGCGAAGCTGTAGACGACCACCGGTGCGGCTCCGAGCAACGTATCGAGCTGCTCGCGGGTGCGTTGCCGCTCCACCTCGGCTTCCTTGCGCTCGGTGATATCTGTCCAGGAGCCCACGATCTCGAGTGGCGTGCCGTCCTCATCGCGGACCAGCTGTTGCTGATCATGCACCCAGAAGTAGCCGCCATCGTTTCTCCGGATGCGATATTCGATCGAGCGCCTGTCGCTCTGGTGTATCTGATCGACCCAGGCATTGATGGGTGCGACGTCGTCGGGGTGAACCCGGTCTCGCCAGAGATACGGATTCTCCAGATATTCGCGTGCGCTACAGCCGAACAGGCGGGACACGCCGTCGCTGACGAATGTCGGCTCGTAGTCGCCGCCCGGCACCCGGCAGTAGATCACGGCCGGCGATGCATTGAGCAACCGCGACAAGTGGGCGTGCGCCGATGCTTCGACCTCGGCGATTTGCTGGAGACTTCGCTTTTCCTGTCTCTGGGTGGCCTCGGCCAGCGCCTGCTCAATGACACCGGTCGCGTAGTCCAAATCGGCTGGGTCTGGGGTCACGCGCAGGTTGCGCAAGACGGCGGTTGCGACGGTCTCCGCGTGCTTCCTTCCGTTCGCCATGACAGACAACCCTCTACTGGCACCCCTACTGGAACCGGCGATCCGGCGCAGACCGGGAAAACTCGGCGCGGACGGAATATATCACCTTTCTGGGCCGATCTCAGGCCTCCAAGGCACATACTTTAGCGTCAGACCGCGCCCAACAGTTCCGCTGCTATCCTGGCGCCGAGCCGATGGGAGGCGGCGGGTAGGGGGGCTTGGGGTGCAGGTAGGTCATGGTGATATAGGCACCGACGAAAGATCCCGCCGCGGCGAACAGCACATAGACCCAATGGTTAGTATAGGAGATGACGGCGAAGGAGGAGAGCAGATACCAGATGCTGCTCCAGCTCGCCGCCGGCACCCGGCGGCGCTTGACGACGGCATTGGTGAACAGAACATAGACGGCGTCGGTAAGAGCCGTCGCACCGAGCAACGGCCGCGGCGATCAAGGGATCGATTTGGATAGGCGATCAAGGGATCGATTTGGATATTTGGCATCGTCTTTGGTCCCGGACTTGGGTTCCGCTAGAAAACCATAGCCGATGGCTCCGCAGGACACCCGGACGACCCTTCAGGGCTCTCTAGACGTGGAAAACCGACCGCCGAGCGCTAGCGATGTTGCATTGCAACAACGGCCGCCGTGCCTTATATCACAAGCGACGCTTCCCGCTGCGCAGTGAAGGACGATTGGCGCCGTGTTCCTGACCATGCTGAAGGCCAAGCTGCACCGGGCGACCGTGACCGGTGCCGATCTCGACTACGAAGGTTCGATCGGCATCGACCGCGACCTGCTCGACGCGGCGGGCATCCTTCCGCACGAGCAGGTGGATGTGCTGAACATCAATACCGGTACGCGCTTCACGACCTATGCCATCGAGGCGCCGCGCGGCTCCGGCGACATCGCGGTAAACGGCGCCGCGGCTAGGCTGGTGCAGAGGAACGACAAGGTCATCATCGTCGCCTACGGCCAGATGCCGGCCGAGAAAGCGCGCAACTACCGCCCGACTGTGGTTGTCCTCGGCGACGGCAACGCGATAGAGCGCCTTCCCTAGACCGGCGCGTCAGGGCTCCCTTCCAGCGCAGACCTTCGGCCCCTCAGGGCCTGATCTCGCGCACGCCGAGAACGATTGGGTCGCCTTCGCCCAAACCCTCCTTTATCTCGGTCGAATTCGTATCGGCCAAACCGAGACGTACCTCATGCGGCACGAGCACGCCGCCTTCGTAGGTCCATAGCGTTACACTGCGGGGCCCTGTAGGACGCTGGCGCTCCAGCGCCTCGTAACGCTTGTATTGTTCCGGGCTGAGGGAGGCTCGGAGCACGCGGTAGATGCGCGCCCGGATTTGCCCGAGATACTCTTGCAACCCTTCAGGATTTCTTGGCCGGCTTCCCGGATCGAGATCGGCGAATTCGCGCGCGAGCGTGGCGTCGATGTTGCTTGCCTCGGTATCATTGAGCTCGAGTTCCTCTTTCAGCCGCGCGACGAACCGTTCGCGCTGATCGGTTACCGAGATTGCATTGACGCCGGCCGCCCAATTGTCTCGTACCAAAGCGGCCTGCGCCGACCCGTGAGGCTGATAATTCAGCGCCTCGTTCGGCACGACGAGGACGGCGTTGGCTTCCGCGGTGACGATTTCGAGATTTGCAGTCATGCCCGGGAGGAGCTGTCCGAGCGGATTGTCGGCAACGACCACCACCGTATAGGTCGTGCCTTCCTTTATCCTCTTCGGGACCGCATGAATCCGCTCGACCTGCCCCTTGAAGGCGACGGAGGGGTAGGCAGGGACGGTGAAGCTGACCGGATTACCGCGCACGACCTGGCCGACATACGCCTCTTCGACCTGCGCCTCGATCTGCACCCTGGATAGGCTCTGCGCGACTGTGAAGAGCTTGGGCACCTTCCCGTTTGCGGCAACGCGCTGCCCCTCCTCGGTGGCGCGCTCGATGACGACGCCGTTGATGGGGGACCGGATATAGGTGTGCTCGAGGTCAAGACGGGCGCTGTCGAGCGCTGCCTCGCGTTGAGCGAGCGCGGCTTTGGCGTTCTCGACATTGGCTTTGGCAAGGGCAACCTCTGCATCTGCGGTTTGTTGAGCGACGGCTGCCGCTTCCTCTTGGGGGCTATCGCTGTTCGCGAAATCGGCCTTAATCTTGCGCAAATTGGCCTCGGCGCGTGCGACGCTTGCCTGTTGCAGCGCAAGATTGGCCTTGGCGGCGGAGGCGCTAGCCTCTTCCTCGCGAACTCTCATTTCGAAGGGCGAAGGCTCGATTCGGGCGAGCGCCTGGCCCTCCTTCACCTCTGAGCTCAGGTCGGCCATCAGCTCACCGACAATGCCCGAAAGTTGCGAGCGAATTTCCACCTTACCGAGCGCGCTCACCGTGCCCGAGGTCGAAACGAGGCGGCGCACGTCGCCCCGGCTGGCGGCTACCGTTTCGATGTCGAGCTTGGTTGAGGGTTGCTGCTGCCAGTAATAGTAGCCCGCGCCCCCCGCCAAAGCGGCGACAAGCAGGATCAGCAGCCAACGCATTCTTGTCCCTCCGCCCCGCGCGGTCGCGGGGACTCCGCTCTTAGCACAAGGGCAAGCGAGCAAAACCTTACAAAAAGGCAAGGATATGAGCGCGGTCGCGACTGAGGTTAAAGCCCGAACGGATAGGTCTCGTCCGGACCGTGAGGACGCGCCTTGGAGTGCGCGTCGACGGCTGCCGATATTGTGCTCGCCCCTGACCAGCGGACACCGTGCTCGTGACCTGGATGCCGGCTTACCTGTCTTCGCCGAAGCAAAGTCTTGCCTCGCCGGGGCTTCGAGGTAGCAGGCGCTTCGGCTTCGCGCAGACAAGCGCCGGTATGACGAGGGCGAGGCGCGTAAGGAGCGGGAGAGGGGATGTTAGAGCTCGAAGTGCGAAGGTCGGCTCCCCCTCACCTTTGCGGAGACGCCGCGATGTGTCGCGCGCAAGATCGCGGCGGAAAGGTCCTCTCCCCAGAGGGAGAGGAGGGAGATCGCTTCTTGGCTACAGGGGCGCTTCGGGCGCCAGATAGGCCGCGATTTCCTTCAGGACGTCCGTCGAGAGGTTGCCCTCCATTGACGCTTTCTCTTTCAGGGTCACGGAGACGGCGATCGCAAGCTTGCGCGACGGCAGATAGGCCATGGTAGCGGCGTGGCGCGCAAACGATGGATTCTGAAGGATCCAGCCGTTGATGAGAAAAACTCCGAATCCGTAATAGGACGACTCGCTCCACGGCTTGAATTTCGCAGTCAGCGGCGCGAGTTGCAGCGCGTGGGAGGAAGGCGACACCAACTCTCCCGTTCCGATTGCCGACGCGCTCTTCAGGATGTCGGGAATGTTGGATGTCATGATGGCGCGCTCGCGAGCGTCCAGGACGGGTCCCAATAGGTCGCCTCTTCATACTTGCCGCATTCGGCATCGAAGGAATGAAGAACGGGCTCCTGGATGATTGCGGTCCCCTCGCTCCGCGTAGCCGCGAGCGATAGAGGATCGAGAATGCCCTCCCGGATCAGGGTTTTCGAGCGGCCGTCCGGTTGACTTCTCCAATACCTTGCCGAGGATGACGAAGTTGGTGTGGGCATAGGACCAGCATTTCCCAGGATCGCAGATCATCGGCCGCTTGAGGCCGATCGCGATCAGTTCGTCCGGACGCCAGTGCCGGAACGAATCGGCATAGAATTGCTTGAGGAACGAGTCGTCCGTCACGTAGTCGGCGTAGCCGGACGTCCCGTTGATTAGCATCGTGAGAGCGATCTGGTCCGCCTTGGGATAGTCCGGAAACCACTTCGACAGCTTATCGCCGACGCTAAGCACGCCCTTGTCGTGCAGTTGGAGAAGCACGGTTCCGATGTAAGCGATCGCAACGGCGCCGTTCCGGAAATGCATGTCCGGTGTCGCCGGAACGCCCGTCATCGTTTCGCCCCATGCTTTGACCGAGGGTGGCTGACCGTCGACCGCGAAGCCGGCCAGCACGGCCTTCAGGTGATGCTTCGCCATTGCCTCGCGAACGATGGCGTCGATCCGTGCTGCCGCCTCTTCGAGCCTCACGCATTGCCCGCCGGCGGCGACCTGTCCGCCCGGACAAGCGGGCGCAGGCGAGGCCGCTTCGGCCGCAAGCACGCCGGCCGCCGCGCAACCGAGCAAGACCGGAAACGCCCACGCGAGAAGGCTCCACATAGAATGGCTTGCTGCACTCATTTTCCCTCCCCGTGAGTCACGAGCGGACTGCGCTCGTGGCCCAACGTACACATCTTCACGTCCCAACTCGCGGAACTTCGAATTCATGTAGCGAAGAGGTCGACCGGGGGGCGTCGTTCCGGCGGAATCCGGAATCCAGGGACGGAGGGCACTCTGCTTGCGAAGTCTCGTCATCGCCGGGCTTGACTCGGCGATCCATTCCATTAGCTCCTCCGCTGCTGAGACGTAACGGCATGGATGCTAGGCCAAGCTTGCCCTCGGGCAACGACCCGGGCATGACAATGTCTCGATTGGTCCGGAGTTTCGATTGATTCGGAACTTACCTGAGCTCCCAGGTGACCCTAAGGTGGACCTCGATCATGGTCGTCCCGCCTTCGATCGGGACGGACTTCGCCGACGCATCCATAGCGGCGGCCTCGGCATAGCGCGGCTGATAGCCTTCCTCCTCGGCGATTGTGAGCACGGGGCCGAGACTCGACGCCGGCGGTCTCGGCATAGAGCTTGGCGTCAGCGATCGCGTTGCGCATGGCGAGCTTGCGTGCCTTGTCCTTCAGCGCCTCCGGCTCGGCCATGCCGAACTGGATCGAGCCAATTTCGTTGGCGCCGACCTCGACCACTTTATCCAGGATATCGCCGAGCTTCTTGGTATCGCGGACGATGATGCGAACCTGGTTGGTAACGCGGTAGCCGGTGATGAAGGCGTTCTCGCCGTTCTTCCGCTGCTCGTAAATCGGCGAGATGGTGAAGTTCGAGGTTTGGATGTCCTTGGGTTCGATGCCGCCCGCCTTCAGCCCGTCGACCACCTGGGTCATGGCTTCGTTGTTCTTGTCGAGCGCGGCACGGGCCGTCTGGCCCTCGGTGGTGACGCCGGTCGAGATGACCACCTTGTCGGGCGTCGCCTTGACCTGGCCAGTGGTCGCAAGCGAGATGGTGCGCTTCTCGGGCTCGTCGCCCGCGCGCGCCTCGGGTGCCTGCATCGAGAGCGTGGCCGCGATCAGGGCGAGCACGGGGAGGAGGACCGATTTCTGCGGGGAGCGATAGGGGGGAGGCTTCAGGCTCATAGGGGACACCGGCTTTGACGCGCGTTCAGTTGGTTGCGCATCAAGAGTCTGCTATGAGGCGGAATTTGGGAGGAGCCAGACACGGTTCCGAGAAAATCACGTCTGCTTCGTCAAGTGGGCGTCTCGTGAAGCTGCCGGCTCCTCCCTCGATTGCCGCACTCTCCAACAAGCAATCGATGATCGCGTCGCATAAGGCGCCGTCGACCACGCGGTCGAAGGCGGCGAACATGGGCTGTGTGTTGATCTCCAGAAAATGCGGCCGGCCGTTCTCGTCGCCCATGAAATCCGCAGCCGCGAAGTCCAGCTCAAGGCGGTCGCAGAGGCGCTTGAACCCGTCTCGGAGGGGCGGCGGCACGGGTACAGCCTCAATCTCCACTTTTCGCGCGCTCCGATAATCCAGGGCCGTCGAGCGCAAGTGAAAGGCGAACATGGATGATCCCACCCGGTAGAGCCGCAGCTCCGGCCGAACGAGGCGCGGCTGCACGAAGCGCGGATGCGAGGATGGCTGCTCGTAGGTATCGGTGAGATCGCAAAGGAGGCCCGTATAGTCGCCACCAGCGACCGGCTTCTGGATCAACGTCTCATCCTCGACATCGAAGCCGGAAAAATCGTTCGTGACAACCGTATTGGGAATGGTGAGCCCACATTCCCGCGCCAGCAGGAGATTGTGGATCTTGTTGTTCTCCTTCGCATGCGAGTGGCGGTTGAAGAGCCGGATGGAAGGCCGGCTCGCCGCCCAGCCGCGGACCGCGTGATACCAGTTGGCTGCGGCCCGGCGCGCCGCAGCAACGTCGGAGCTCCGATGCAGGAAGACGTCTTGGCGGACGAAACAGGCCTCGGGTTCCAATACCTCGCCGTTGAGCTCGAACGCCCCTGCTCGTAGGTCGATCGCGAGGCGAGGCACGACATCCGGGCCGACAAGAAGATGACGAAAGGCTATCTTACGCGCAAGGAGACGGCGAAGGAGCACCCCAATGTTGATGTCGTGCTGGCCGCCCGCAACCAGAATCATCAGCGCCCGCCGCGGCTGCTGCTCGATCGATAGCGGCGGCGGGCCAGAGGGCCGGCGAGGATTCTCAACCGATTCTCAACGCGGCCCATTATCGCAAGAGCCAATCCAGAGCGCCTGTGCCTCAGACAACCCAATCGACCAGACCGTCATCCAGTCCGCAGTCACCTTCTTCGCCCAGCGCCAGGGTCGTGACATCGCCGATCGACCCGCCTCCGTCATCCTCCTCGCCGGTCGCCAGGGTGGTGACATCGCCGTCATCCTCCTCGCCAGTTGCCAGGGTCGTGACATCATCGATCGACCCGTCATCCTCCTCACCAGTCGCCAGGGTCGTGGCCATATCGTCCTCTCCAAGCCCGAGATCGAGCGAGAGATCCATGGTCGAATTAGGTGACATCGCGATTTCCCTCCAGCGAAAAGCGACAACATCCGGCGGCTCCTAGAGCGGCCGTTGGATTGAGACTCCTTAGATATTCCGGTATGTCCCCAGTATGCGCCCATACCCAACATAAACCAACGTTTGATGCGCGCATTGGTTCAATTTGCGCGCGTTCCTCCCCGCGGCCGTTCTGATCGCGGCGACGCTCGATCCGGCCGCCGTCGCCAGTCTATCTATGGCGGCACGGGGGCGGTCGCCGTTCGCTCCCTCCTTTCAAGCTCGCGAGGCGGTTCCAGCTTTGGCAGAATCCATCTTGCGAGGAGTCCTACCCAAGCCAGGGAGGCTGAACCGCCGGAGCGGAGAGGCGGGGTCCGGCTTGCGGAAGAGATCATCCGGAGAAGACGGAGACGTAGAACGAAATTTCGCGCCGAAGGAGAATTGGTGGGCCCGGGAGTTATGCCACTTTCAAGCGAAACCAGAGCCTTAGCCTAGGGTGCGGGCTTAAAAGCCGCTTTGACGCACCAAGAGAGTTTCGCGCGGCGCCCGCACCCTTTGTGGAGGGCAGCATGAGCGTTCAAGCAATCGCATGGGCGCTTGGCCAGTCTACCGGGCGACCCGTCCTCCAAATGCCTGCTGCTTTGCTTAGCGAACTACGCTGACAAGCATGGCGAGTGCTGGCCCTCGCAAGCGCGCCTCGCGCAAGATACGGAAATGAGCGAGCGCACCGTGCGCACCAAGCTCAAGGCGCTTGAGCACGCGGGGCTGATTGAGACGCAGCGTCGCGGATCGCCGCATGACAGCGGCGGCCGTGCGACGGACTACTATCGGCTCAGCATGGGGGTTAACGGCAATCCTTGCTGGAAAGAGGAAGGGACTGACCGGCAAGATAGCGCAAGAGTTACCGGCAATATGTTGCCGGTACATATAGAACCGTCAAAAGAACCGTCATTCACAGAAGCTAACGCTTCTGTGCGCGAGCGGAAGACGGATTTGGTCTGGAAGGCCTGTCCCCAACAGCTCGTCAGCCTGGGGCTCCAACGCACCAGGGCCAAAAAGCTGATCGGCCAATGGCTCAAAGGCCGCTGATCGTGATCGCGTGCTGGAAGCTGTAGACGCCGCCCAGCGCGTCGGTACCAAAGACCCATTGCCTACGTCACAGCGGCGCCTAAACCGAAAGCGCGCAGCGCGACGGTGACGATTGGCTCCTGTCCCCAGGCACCGAAGAGTTTGAGGCGTGGCACAAGCAATTCCACATCGAGAACTCGCTGTCAACGCGCTGAGCGAGAAAGCGAGCCGATCCGTTTCAACTCTCGATGGCCACGGAGGGCCGCATGAACTTGGTCCCAATGCACGGCGGGGGGGGGCGTGGGGAACTTTGGAACCTGACGGAAAAACAATCAAAGGAATCTAACGTGATGGCGAGGGGTGGCACCCGTCCGGGGGCGGGCCGCAAAAAGGGCAAGGTCAGCGGGGCCAAGCGCGAACTGGCCGAAATGGCTAGGAAGTATGCCGAGGCAGCCCTGCTTACCCTCGTTGAAATAGCAACAGGAGACGGAGCGGCATCGGCCCGAGTTTCCGCCGCCACCGCCATTCTTGATCGAGCCTATGGGAAGCCCCCGCAGGCATTGGAGCACTCCGCGCCAGACAATTCGCTTGAGCGGTTTTGGCAGGAGGTCATGGCCAATGCGACGGTGGTCCGGCCGAAAGATTATGACAACATGTGCGCCA
>JBOHJE010000147.1:0-8764 GCA_050728375.1 Methyloceanibacter sp. | reverse complement strand
CTGCTCAGGCGCTCGGCCGGGCACGCCCGCAACGAGATGGAATGCGGGCCGCTGCGCCTCGACACCAAGACCGCACGGGTCACGGTGAACGGCCAGGCGATCAAGCTCACCTCGCACGAGTACCGTGTGCTCGCCTATCTCATGCTCCACAGCGAGCGCGTGGTCTCACGTACCGAGCTTGTCGAGCATCTCTACGAGCAGGACTTCGATCGCGACTCCAATACGGTCGAGGTGTTTATCGGGCGCCTGCGCAAGAAGCTTCCCATAGACCTCATCAAGACCGTCCGGGGGCTCGGCTATCGCCTCACGGACACATCAGATGAGGCCTAACTCTCTCGCCTTCCGGCTTTTCGCCTCGGCCGCGACGTGGACCCTCGTGGTTATACCCGCCGCCGCCATCCTTCTCTCCTCCCTCTACCGCGAGGCCGTCGAGCGCAATTTCGACGCGCGCCTCAACGTGTACCTGACGAGCCTCGTGGCCTCGTCGACGGCAGAGGGGGCGAGCACCCCCCAAGAACCCACCCATCTCGGCGAGCCCGTCTTCACCATCCCGTTCTCGGGCTGGTATTGGCAGATCAAGCTCAGCGGCGCCGAGCGTCCTCTCTATGTCTCGGATTCGCTGCTCGACCAGCAGCTCGCCCTGCCGAGCCAGAAAAGCGTCGAGCCCGACCAGACGCTGACGCGCCGAGGCTATTCGCCGGGGCCGGAGAACCAGAACCTGCGCATCGTCGAGCGCGATATCAGGCCGGGAGGTCCGAACTCGACTCCCTATTCCTATGCGGTGGCGGGCGACGCGGCCGAGATCGGCAGGGACTTGGCTGAGTTCACCACGATGCTGATCGTGGCGCTGGCGGTTCTGGGCCTCGGGCTTGTGGTGGCGACCTTGTTCCAGGTCCGCTTCGGCTTGCAGCCCTTGCGCGCCATCCGTCAAGACCTTGCCAAGATCCGGTCGGGCCAAGCCGAAAAACTCGAAGGGGAACTGCCCGACGAGATCAGTCCACTGCAACTGGAGCTGAATGCGCTGATCCAGTCGAACCGGGAAATCGTCGACAGGGCGCGCACGCATGTCGGCAATCTGGCGCACGCGCTGAAGACACCGCTCAGCGTCATCAGCAACGAAGCCCGGACCCATGAGGGCCTGCTGGCGACCAAGGTCGTGGAGCAGGCGGAGATCATGCGCACCCAAATCTCCCATCATCTCGACCGGGCACGGGTCGCGGCGCGTTCCAGCGTAATCGGCGATACGGCGGATGTCGATGCCGTGCTCGAGGCGCTGCGGCGCACGCTCGATCGCATCTATGGAGACCGGGGCATCGATCTGGAGGTCAAGGCTCCCGCCGGCCTCAAATTCCTCGGCGAGAAGCAGGATTTCGAGGAGATGGTGGGCAACCTCCTCGATAATGCCTGCAAATGGGCGAGCTCGCGGGTCACGGCCAACGCCGAACCGAATCGCAACGGCAAGAGCTTCGTGGTCACCGTCGATGACGACGGACCGGGGCTCACCGAGGCGGAACGGAAGACAGTCGTGAAGCGGGGCCAGCGTCTGGACGAAAGCAAGCCCGGCTCAGGGCTTGGCCTCTCCATCGTGGCCGACCTCGCTCATCTATATAAGGGGCGGTTCGAACTGGAGCCCTCGCCGGAGGGAGGCTTGCGGGCGAGGCTGGAGCTGCCGGGCACTTAGTTTTTGGCTGTTTTCCCCGAGGCAACCTATTTTGGCCAGATTTGTTATTCTTAAGGAAAGCTCGGGACGATAAGCTCGAACTCATCAGTCTCTTGCCGGGGGGCCGACTGGCTAATTTCGGGCCGAAGGGGGTACCAATGAGACATGCGCCAATCATCGCAGTCCTCGTGCTGCCGGGTCTTCTCGCGGCATGCGGCCCTGGCAATAAGCAGGGTACGGGGACGATAGTCGGCGCGGTGGCCGGCGGCGCTGCCGGCGCCGCAATCGGCGGCAAAGATAACCGCATCCCGGGTCTCGCGATCGGCGCGGTGGCTGGCGGCCTACTGGGTAACCTGGTCGGCGCGGGCCTTGATGAGCGCGACCGCCAACTCGCAGTTGAGGCCCAGCTTCGCGCGCTCGAGACCGGGCAGGCCGGGGTTCCCATGGCGTGGAATAACCCAGCGAACCAGCATCGCGGGCAGATCGTGCCGGGGCAGTATTATCAGCAGAACGGCACATATTGCCGTCCCTTCACGCACACGATCTATGTCGGCGGCCAGCCGCAGACGGCGCGCGGGACTGCCTGCCGGCAACCCGACGGGACCTGGCAGAGCATCGGCTAGATACAGCTAAAGATTGCGGCGATTTAATCTTTGCCGCCGCTGCAGACCTTGCCCCTCTCTGAGCGTTTCCCTATGGCTAGCCATCCTTGGCTTTCGGAGGCTCGGGCCCCTCGTGCTGCTTTGGGTCATCCTGGCGTGCCTTACGGCGATCGTCCTTCTCATTCTGCTGCGCCCGCTTGCGGGCGGAAGCGGGCGCGAGCCCGCGCGTGAAGCCCTCGACGCGGCCGTTTATCGCGACCAGCTGCGTGAAATCGAGAGCGACCGGGCCCGCGGCCTGATTGGTGCGACCGAGGCCGAGGCAGCGCGCACAGAGATCGCGCGGCGGCTGCTGGCAACCGACACGAAGGACGACGACAGCGATACGATCCGAGCCGGCATTTCGCCGAGATGGGCGATGATCGCCATCGCCATCGCGCTGCCGCTCAGCGCTCTCGGCGTCTATCTTAATTACGGCTCTCCGCGGCTCCCCGATCAACCTCTCGCCGCCCGACTGACAGATCCGGCAACCGAGACGAACTTGGCGGTGCTGGTCGCCCGCGTCGAGGCCCGCCTTCGGGAGCATCCGGAGGAGGGCGAGGGGTGGGACGTGATCGCGCCGGTCTATATGGGATGGCGCCGCTACGGCGATGCCGCCGAAGCCTACGAACAGGCGATCCGTCTGCTCGGCGAGTCGGCGAAGCGGCTTTCGGGAATGGGCCAGGCGCTGGTCTTGGAAACCGACGGCGTGGTGACCGAACGGGCCCGCACCGCGCTCCAGCGCGCGCTCGTCCTCGATGCGACACTCGTGGAGCCCCGCATCCTCATTGCCATAGCCAAGGAGCAGGATGGGCAGTACGGCGCGGCCATCGCTGACTGGGAGTCGCTGCTCGCCAAGGAGGGTGCCGACGAAGTCTGGCGTGAGATGGTGAAGAAAAGAATCGCCGCGGCCGAAGCGCATCTTGCCGGCAAGCCCCCGAGCGAGGCCGGGGAACCGGCCGAGCCACCGGCGGGTTCGCCAAGCGAGCGTGGACCGAGCGCAGCCAACATCGCCGCGGCGGAGAACATGACCGCCGCCGACCGCCAGGCGATGGTCGAGCGCATGGTGCAGGGACTCGCGGCCCGCCTCGAGCAGCAGAGCGACGATCTCGGCGGCTGGGTAAGGCTGGTCAGGGCCTATACTGTGCTCGACCGCAAGGATGACGCTGAGAAAGCGCTTGCGCGGGCGAGGAGCCAGTTCGACGGAAATGCACAAGCCATCGAGCAACTCGACGCGCTCGCCGCAGAGCTTGGACTGAAATCATGACCAGGAAGCAGCGGAGAGGCGTTCTGATTGGCACCTGTCTCCTGGTGCTCGGCGTCGCCGTGGGGCTCGTACTTTATGCCATGCGCGATTCAATCGTGTTCTTCTACAGTCCCACCGACGTGGCGAGCCTACGGATCGCGCCGGGCCAACGCTTTAGGCTCGGCGGTCTCGTCGAGAGCGGAAGCCTCGTGCGTAGCGAAGGGACGACCGTCCGGTTTGTCATCACCGACCAGGCCAAGACGCTCCCGGTGACCTATACCGGCGTGCTTCCTGACCTGTTCCGCGAAGGGCAGGGCGTGGTGGCGGAGGGCATGCTTCAGACGGACGGCCTGTTCCACGCCGACAACGTGCTTGCTAAGCACGACGAGAATTACATGCCGCCGGAAGTGGCGAAGAAGTTGAAGACGCAAGGCGTGTGGCGCGGCGGTGTTGGCAAGGTGAACTAGGATGAATCCCATCAAGCGCTGCACGACGGGTTCACCCTCACCCACCTCGCGCGCCCTTTGCGCCCGCGAGGCACTCTCTCCCATCAAGGGGAGCTTGCTGCGAGATTCTTGCCCTCTCCCCTTGATGGGAGAGGGTGGCGCGGGCCGCACAGCGAGGCTGCTCCGGGTGAGGGGGGTGCAAAGTGATCGCTGAAACCGGCCATTATGCGCTGATCCTCGCCTTGGGTGTCGCCATCGTGCAGGTCATCCTGCCCTTGATCGGCGCGCGTGTGCGCGATCCGCAGCTTACCGCCATCGCGATCCCCGCGGCCCAGCTGGAGTTCGTGCTCATCGGCATCGCTTTCATCGCGCTGACGACGGCCTACGTGACGTCCGATTTCTCCGTGCTGAATGTGTGGCAGAACTCGCACTCGGCAAAGCCGCTCCTCTACAAGGTCTCCGGGGTGTGGGGGAACCATGAAGGCTCCATGGTGCTGTGGGTCCTGATTCTCGCCCTGTTCGGCGCCGCGGTGGCGGCGTTCGGCACGAACTTGCCGCGCCAGCTTCAGGCCAATGTGCTTGCCGTGCAGGGGGCCATCGCCGCCGCGTTTCTGCTCTTCATCATCATGACCTCGAACCCGTTTGTGCGGCTCGATCCTGCGCCGTTCGACGGCAACGGCCTCAATCCCGTCCTGCAAGACCCGGCGCTCGCCTTCCACCCTCCCTTCCTCTATGCGGGCTATGTTGGCTTCTCCATGGCGTTCTCCTTCGCCGTCGCCGCCCTGATCGACGGCCGCATCGACGCGGCCTGGGCACGCTGGGTGCGGCCGTGGACGCTCGCCGCCTGGATGTGCCTCACGCTCGGCATCGCCATGGGCTCGTGGTGGGCCTACTACGAACTCGGCTGGGGTGGATTCTGGTTCTGGGACCCGGTCGAGAACGCCTCCTTCATGCCCTGGCTCGCGGGCACGGCGCTGCTCCACTCGGCGCTGGTGATGGAGAAGCGCGATGCGCTCAAGGTGTGGACCATCCTGCTCGCCATCATCACCTTCTCGCTGAGCCTGATGGGCACCTTTCTGGTGCGCTCCGGCGTGCTGACCTCGGTCCATGCCTTCGCCGTCGACCCCGCGCGCGGCGTCTTCGTCCTCGGCATCATGGGTCTCTTCATCGGCGGAGCCTTGACGCTGTTCGCCTGGCGCGCGCCGTTTCTGTCGCAGGGCGGCCTGTTCGCACCTATCAGCCGCGAAGGCAGCCTCGTCCTGAACAATCTCCTGCTAACCACGGCGTGCGCCGCCGTGTTCGTCGGCACGCTCTATCCGCTGGCGCTCGAGGCAGTGACCGGTGAGAAGATTTCGGTCGGCCCTCCCTTCTTCAATCTCACCTTCGTGCCGCTCATCCTGCCGCTGCTCGTCGCGGTGCCGTTCGGGCCGCTGCTCGCCTGGAAGCGGGGCGACCTGCTCGCGGCCTCGCAGCGTCTCACGGCGGCCGCGGTCATCGTGCTCGCGGTCATTATCGTGACGCTCGGGATCAACCAGAAGGGACCATGGCTCGCGCCACTCGGGCTCGGGCTCGGCGTCTGGGTGGTCGTCGGTGCGATCACCGAGATCGCCTATCGCATCAAACTGTTCGACGGCGCCAAGGGGGAAGCCTGGCGCAGGGCCCGCAACCTGCCCCGCGCCGCTTATGGCTCGGTGCTTGCCCATGCCGGGCTCGGATTGATGGTCATTGGCCTCGTTGCCACGACGGCCTGGCGCGAAGAGCGTATCGAAGCCCTGTCGCCCAATCAGGCGGTCGATCTCGCCGGCTATCGACTCCTGTTCGAAGGCGTCGCGCCGAGGCAGGGCCCGAACTACCGCGAGCGCGTGGGGGTATTCGAGGTCAGCCGCGGCGGTAGCCGGGTCACCGAGCTCAGCCCGTCGAAGCGTGAATTCACGGTCGAGAAAAATACGACCACCGAAGCCGGCATCCACAACAGTTGGCGGGGCGACCTCTATGTCGTGCTTGGCGACCAGCTTAAGGACGGCGCCTATAGCGTCAGGCTTTATTTCAATCCGCTGGTCCGCCTGATCTGGCTCGGCGCGCTAGTGATGTTCTTTGGCGGAGCCGTGTCGCTCTCGGATCGGCGGCTGAGGGTAGGCGCGCCCAAGAAGGCCCAAGCCAAGGCGGCAACCATGCTGGCGGGCGAGTGACCATGCTCTCCCGCTCCTTCCTTCCGGCTCTGTGGCTGTCCTTGCTTCTCGCGATAGGGCCGGCCTGCGCCGTGCAGCCCGACGAGATTTTGCAGGATCCCGCGCTCGAAGCTCGCGCGCGGGCCATCTCGGCGGGCTTGCGCTGCCTCGTCTGCCAGAACCAGTCCATCGACGATTCGGACGCGCCTCTCGCCAAGGACTTGCGGGTCCTGGTGCGGGAGGGACTGAAGGCCGGCGACAGTGATCAGGAGATCCTCGATTTCGTGGTCTCACGCTATGGTGAGTTCGTGTTGCTGAAGCCGCTCTGGGCGCCGCATACCTTGCTGCTTTGGCTGGCGACGCCGCTGGTGCTTCTGGCGGCGATCTTTGTTATAATTCTCGGCTATCGACGGCGGAAATCGGCCCTCGGCCAGGCTCAGCCCCTCAGCACTAACGAGGAGCGCCGGCTGAAGCGCTTGCTCGACGAGAGTTGAGCCGGGAGGTGCAAAGGTCCCCGCCGGCCGTGCCTTTCGGGAGCGCGCAACCTTACTGAAATTTAATGCCCCCGAAACCGCGGCGTAATCGGCAAACGCCTATATGTTGGACGCCAGATGCCTCGCCCCGATTGCCAGGCACGACCAACGGGATTTCCATCTCAGGAGAGAGGTGACTAATGACCACTGACCAGAGCCATGCTGCAAACGAGAGCCCGCGGAAGCTGACCCGCAGACCGGCCCTCCTTGCGGTTGCCGCCTTCATCGCCGCGGGCGCAATGGGGCTGACCTTCGGGAATAGCATTCCATTCGCGGTCGCTGAGACACCGGCAACGCCGTCGCCGACCATCCCCGGCACCATCGAAACGCCTTACGGCCGCGCGCCACTCAGCTTCGCCGATCTGGTGGAGAAGGTGAGCCCCGCCGTGGTCAGCATCAATGTCAAGGGTGACGTCAAGGTCGCCGACAACGAGATGGAAATCCCCGGCATGCCTGACCTGCCGGAGGACAATCCACTCTACGATTTCTTCAAGCAGTTCAAGAAGGGAATGCCGCAGCAGGGACCCGCCCGGCCGGCTCCCAGTCTTGCCCAGGGATCGGGCTTCTTCATCTCCGCTGACGGCTACGTCGTGACCAACAACCACGTCGTCGAGGACGCCGAGGACATCACGGTGACGATGGAGGATGGCGAGAAATATCCGGCCAAGCTCGTCGGTACGGATGCGCGCACCGACGTGGCCCTGATCAAGGTGAACGCGTCGAAGCAATTCCCGTTCGTCAACTTCTCGTCCAAGGACCCGCGCGTCGGCGATTGGGTGCTCGCGGTGGGCAACCCGTTCGGTCTCGGCGGCACGGTCACGGCCGGCATCATCTCGGCTCATAACCGCGACATCGGCTCGGGTCCCTACGACTATCTCCAGATCGACGCGGCGGTTAACCGTGGCAATTCCGGCGGCCCGAGCTTCGATCTCGATGGCAATGTGATTGGCGTGAACACCGCCATCTTCTCGCCCTCAGGCGGCAATGTCGGCATCGCCTTCGCCGTGCCGGCCCAGCTCGTCAAGGAGGTCGTCAGCCAACTGAAGAGCCATGGCACCGTCGATCGCGGCTGGCTCGGCGTCGTCATCCAGAATGTGAGCGACGATATCGCCGATTCCATCGGCCTGCCCACGCCCAAAGGCGCCATGATCACCAAGGTCACCGAGGACGGTCCCGCCGCCAAGGAAGACGTCAAGCCTGGTGACGTGATTGTCGAGGTCAACGGTGAGAAGATCGAAGATTCGCGCGACCTTGCCCGCAAAATCGCGGAGCTTCAGCCTGACACCGACGTCAAGCTGTCCATCGTCCGCTACGGCGACAAGCGCGTCGTCGACATGAAGCTCGGCAACTTCCCGAGCAGCAAGAAGCTCGCCGCACTCGAAGAGGATCAGCCGGCCGACCAGGGCGAGCAGATGGAAGATCTCGGCCTGTCGCTCGCGCCAGCCGCCCGCTTCCCGGGTGCCGGCGATGAGGGCGTGGTCATCACCGAGGTCGACCCTGCCAGCGACGCCGCCGAGAAGGGCCTGAAGGCCGGCGATGTCATCCTCCAGGTTGCCGGCGTTGAGGTGTCCAAGCCCGGCGACGTGGCCGAAGGCATCAAGAAAGCCATTGCCGGCGCCAAGGCCGACAAGGAAACGGTCAAGGTGCTGGTACAGGTTAAGTCCGGCGATCAGACGCGCTTCGTGGCGCTTTCCCTGAAGAAGGCCTAACCGCCTTCTACGCCGGAGGGCGACGCGGGTTCCCCCCACCGCGTCGCCCGCCCGCCCCTTTTTCAGCTATAGGTTCGAGCCAGTGACGTCCGGGAGGCCTTCCAATATGCGCGTTCTGGTGATCGAGGACGATCAGGAGACCGCGGCCTTCCTGAAGCGGGCGCTGAAGGAGTCCGGCCACGTCGCCGAATATGCTGGCGACGGGCATACCGGGCTCGAGCTTGCCAGGGCCAACGCTTACGACGTGCTCATCGTCGACCGTATGCTGCCGAAATTCGACGGCCTCGGAGTGATCCAGGCACTGCGCACCGAGGACAACCGCACGCCGGCTCTGATCCTGAGCGCACTCGGCGAGGTGGATGAC
>JBOHJE010000146.1:0-9668 GCA_050728375.1 Methyloceanibacter sp. | reverse complement strand
GTCAAGCAACCGCCGTGTGTGAGAGTCTTCGGGTCTTGCAGTCCGCCGCTCCTGGATAATCGCGGCCAGCCTGCTCAGCACATCTTTGGCCATGATGTGGCTCTTACACTGCCCGCGAGGCGGTGGGAATAGCTCCGTTTCGTAATCCTAAGGAAAGGAGGGCGGGGGCGGTCCCTTTTGCCTGGCCTCGGCGCGCCGAGGCTAAGGATCGAGCCTCACGGCAAGCCCGGCGGCAGCCATGAAGCGCTTGGCTTCGCCGACCGAATGCTCCCCATAGTGGAAGATCGAGGCGGCAAGCACGGCCGAGGCATGGCCCTGCCGCACGCCGTCGACCAGATGCTCCAGCGTGCCGACGCCCCCGCTGGCGATGACCGGCACCGGCACGGCATCGGCGACCGCGCGTGTGAGGTCGAGGTCGAAGCCTAGACGCGTTCCATCCCGGTCCATCGAAGTGAGCAGGATCTCGCCCGCCCCGAGCGCGACCACCTCCTCCGCATAGGCGATCGCCTCGAGCCCCGTGGGCTCGCGTCCCCCATGTGTAAAGATTTCGAAGCGCAGGGCGCCGCCGTTCGTCGAGACGCGCTTGGCGTCGATGGCGACGACGATGCACTGCGCACCGAACTTCTCGGCGACCACGCGCACTAGGCTCCGATCCTTCACCGCGGCGGTGTTGATCGACACCTTGTCGGCGCCGGCTTCGAGCAGCGTGCGCACGTCCTGGGCGCTGCGCACGCCGCCGCCCACGGTGAGCGGCATGAAGCATCGCTCGGCCGTGCGGCGAACCACATCGAGGATGGTGCCGCGCTTCTCGCGGCTTGCCGTGATGTCGAGGAAGCAGAGCTCGTCGGCGCCCGCCTCGTCATAGGCGGCTGCCGCCTCGACCGGGTCGCCCGCATCGCGTAGGTCGACGAAATTGACGCCTTTAACGACGCGGCCTTCCTTCACATCGAGGCAAGGTATGACGCGAACCTTCAACATGGGCCTGCTTATAGCGCCCCGTGATCGGGACGGCGCATTTATTGAACCGGTGGCCTCCCGCTGTATTTAGGCTCGAGGAGGAGAGTAAACCGATGAAACCCATCTTGAGTGCCTTGGTGATGGTACTCCTAGGTGGTGTCGCCTCAGCCGACCCGTGGAAGGATGAAAGCGGTAGGAGGCATTGAAGATATCAGCACGGCGATTACGCCGATCACGACCGTGAGTACAAACAAGAGTTTTGGGTCGGCCGTTGCAGATCGAACGCAAATGGGAGCGCGGCCAGTACAAGGAAGAGCACAAGGGCAAGAATGACTGGAACTCCGTTTCGTAGTTGCATAACCGTAACAACGATCCAACCAAGAGCAGAATGCCTAGCGCAATGGCACCGAGTGGGATCGTGGCGACTCCGAACCAGCCGAGCACGAACAGGGTGTAGAGCGTGCCGCCGATGTCGATGCCATTGAACAAGCATGGATGAATGCTGCCTTCGTCAAGATCACAGCCGAGCCAGGACGCCATGCCGCCGGCGATCGCCACGCTGATGATCGGGGCTGTGGCCAAAAGAACGACCAGGACCGCAAGTTCAGTTTTGTCGTCTCGCTCATGTCGCGGCCTTTTTCCGCCGGCTCAGGCTGACAATCACCGCGATAAGGGCGGCGACGAGCCACACGCCGAACAGCACGGCTCCGGCCGGCAGGGCGAGATACGAAAACCAGATCAGGAAGCCCAGGGCGTAGAAGGTCTGGCCAAAATCCTTGCCGCCGATGACGCAGGGAATCACGCGGTTCAGATCGACCTCGCAGCCGAAGCCTTCCGCGAAGAGTTTGCGCGCCGAGCGCGATGAGCGCCGGTCCGAACGCGATCAACGCGATCAGGATCAACAGCATGGTGAAGACGGTGCGTGTGCGCATGGATCAGGCTCCCTCACCCATCCGAGGTCTCGTTGCTTGCCGCGACCAGCGCCAGCGCCTCTTTTGGATCAAGGCGCCCGTCATATAGCGCCCGCCCGGCAATTGCACCCTCGAGCATCGCATGCCGCGGCTCGAGCAGCCGCCTCACGTCCTCGATGGACGCGAGGCCCCCACTGGCGATGACCGGGATGCTGACGGCGCGCGCCAGTTCGGCCGTGGCGTCGAGATTGAGCCCTTCCAGAACGCCGTCGCGCGCGATGTCGGTGTGAATGATGGCGGCGACGCCCGCATCCTCGAATCGCCGCGTCAGATCGAGCGCCGTCATCTCACTCGTCTCGGCCCAGCCTTCGATCGCCACCTTGCCCTCGCGCGCGTCGATGCCGACGGCGATGCAGCCAGGAAAGTCGTGGGCCGCCTCGCGCACGAGGCCGGGATTGCGGACGGCTGCGGTGCCGAGGATCACCCGGTCGATGCCCTTGTCCAGCCAGGTGACGATGGTGTCGAGATCGCGAATGCCGCCGCCGAGCTGGATCGAGATGTGTACCGCATCGAAAATCGCCTCGACCGCTTTCTCGTTCACCGGTCGCCCCTCGAAGGCCCCGTTGAGATCGACGACATGCAGCCACTCGAAGCCCGCGTCCTCGAAGGCGCGCGCCTGCGCGGCGGGGTCGGCGTTGAACACGGTCGCCTGGTCCATCTCGCCTTGGCGCAATCGCACGCACGCTCCGTCCTTGAGGTCGATGGCGGGAAACAGGATCATGTCCGCCGCCACGTGGGGATCAGTCCCTCGTCGAAAGAGAGCCCCACCCCGACCCTCCCCCTTCTAGGGGGAGGGAGCATGACTGCCGCCGCCACCACCCCTGACCTCATGGCTGCCACTTCAGGAAATTGGCGATGAGAGCGAGGCCGAGCTTCTGGCTCTTCTCCGGGTGGAACTGGCTCCCCGCCATGTTGGCCTTGGCGATGAACGCCGTCACCTCACCTCCATAGTCCGTGTTGGCGACGAGTGCGGCGCGGTCCCGGGGCACCAGATGGTAGGAGTGCACGAAATAGGCGTTGAGCCCGTCCTCGCCCGTCGGGATACCTTCGAGCAGCGCGTGCTTCCGCGTAAGGCGAAGCGTGTTCCAGCCCATGTGCGGGATCTTCAGTGCAGGATCGGCGGGCTCGATCGCCCTCACCTCGCCGCCGATCCAGTCGAGCCCCGTCGTCTCGCCATGCTCGAGCCCGCGTGTCGCCATGAGCTGGAGGCCAACGCAGATGCCGAAAAACGGCTTGCCGCGCCGCTGCACCGCCTCCTCGAGAGCGCCGATCATGCCGTCGATCCGGGCGAGACCCGCCTTGCAGTCCGCGAAAGCGCCGACGCCCGGTAGCACGATGCGCTCGGCGCCCAGCACCTCCTCCGGCTCTGCCGTGACCTTGACGGCGAGCGGCGAGCCCTCCTCGCGCGCCGCGCGCTCGAACGCCTTGGCGGCCGAATGGAGATTGCCGGAGCCGTAATCGATGATGGCGACGTGCATAGCGGTCAAGGTCGCGGGAACAACCCGATGACCTCCTCGCCGTCGCCGCCCGCGCCGGCGGGCGCGTCGCTGTCGCGCTGAGGCTTGCGCGGGCTCTGCGGCGCGCGTGCGCGCTTGGCCCCCGGCAGCCAGGTCTTGAAAAAGGCGTGCTCCGCTTCGTGGCGGTCGCGGCCGGTCGCCACGCCTGCCAGCCGATAGCCGCGACGCTGTAAGGCGGCGCCGCGCAGGTCGTTTGCCTCGAAGGCGAACAGAATAATAAGGGCAAAGCTTATCCAGCCGAACAGACGCTCAGTTTGCCCGTCGAGGCCGAATGCCCAGGGCAGCACCATGAAGATCGCGACAAAGACGGCGAGCTCGATCCACATGCGATGATAGATGAGCAACAGCGCCGGCACAAAGAACGCGGGCCAAGAAAACCCCTCCTTGACGAAAGCGACCCGCTCGGCGCGCGCCTCGATATCGGTGTCGTCGCCGCTCGGCTCGTAAACGGAATATGTAGTCACGACGTTCAACCCTAAAACCACGTCATGCCGGCCCTGAACCGGACATCCAGAGCGACAAGTTCCTGCCACTCTGGATCGCCGGGTCAAGCACGGCGATAACGAGCTGTTACTTTGAGAGCAAGCGGACCCTGACTAGAGCTGGCCCTTGGTCGAAGGCACCCGCCCGCTCTGACGCGGGTCGATGGCGACCGCTTGCCGCAGCGCCCGCGCGAGCGCCTTATAGCAGGTCTCGGCGATATGATGACTATTCTCGCCGTAAAGCGTCTCGACATGCAGCGTGATGCCGGCATTCTGGGCGAAAGCCTGGAACCACTCGCGGATTACCTCGGTATCCATCTCGCCGATCTTCGAGCGGGTGAAAGCGACCTTCCACACGAGATACGGACGGCCTGAGACGTCGAGCGCCACGCGGGTCAGCGTCTCGTCCATGGGCAGATAGGCCGCGCCATAGCGGGCGATGCCGGACTTGTCGCCGAGCGCCTCGGCCACGGCCTGGCCGACCACGATGCCCGAATCCTCTGTGGTGTGGTGCTGGTCGATATGGAGATCGCCCTCGGCCTTGAGCGTGATGTCGATCAGGGAGTGGCGGGCGAGCTGCTCGATCATATGGTCGAGAAAGCCGACGCCGGTCGCGATGCTGTAGATGCCGGTGCCGTCGAGATCGACGGTGGCGGTGATCGCAGTCTCCTTGGTGCGGCGCTTGATGGTCGCCTGCCGCGACTTGGCCAAATTGTTCCGCTTCTGCATGTCCAGAACCTAGCGCAAGGCTGTTAGCAATTCGCTTCTTCCTTGTCGCTGACGCTTATACGCCGCGTCACCGAACAGTGCTATCTCAACGGTCCGAAGGAGCAGTCGATGCGCAAATGGCTTGTCGTTGCGGCCGTCCTAGCCGCGGCCTATGTCGGCTACCCCTACCTGACGCTCTATTGGATCGATCAGGCGCTCCTGAACGATGATCGGCTGACCCTCCAGCGCCTGGTGGATTTTCAGGGGGTCCGGACCAGGATGAAGGACGATCTGAAGGAGGCGGCGCTGGACAAGGCCCAGCGCCAGCTCGAAAAGCGTCCGATTGTGGGGGTTTTTAGCACTGCGCTGGCTGCTCTCGTAGTCCCGCCGGTGGTTGAGGGGGCTGTGGACAAGCTCTTTACCCCTGACGCCATCATGAATAGCGAGATCGTTGATGAGCACCGGCGACAGAACAAGTCCTTTGCCGACTTCGTGACCTACGCCTTCTTTTCGGGGCCGACGATCTTCAGGGTGGACCTGAAGGACCCTCAGGACCCAGATTCGCCCACCCTGACCGCCGTGATGGAGCTGCTCGGGCCGAGATGGCGCGTTGTCAAGGTCGACCTGCCGCCGGTCAGGACCTGGTTCCCCGAGGGGGAAGCGCCTTCCGCCGGCATAGGGCAGGATTAATCTTGGCGCTCAGGGCGTTAGCCGCGTTCGGCGGCAAAGCTTGACGAATCGCCCCCCGGTGCCGATATCGCGATGCACAATGGGCCCTTCCCCCTCATCCTCCGAGACTTGGCACGGCACCACGATCCTTACCGTCCGCAAGGGCGGCAAGGTTGTCATCGCCGGCGACGGCCAGGTCACGCTCGGCCAGACCATCATCAAGGGCACGGCGCGTAAGGTCCGCCAAGTCGGATCAGGCAACGTCATCGCCGGGTTCGCGGGGTCGACCGCAGACGCCTTTACGCTCTTCGAACGGCTCGAAACCAAGCTCGAGCGCTTTCCGGACCAGTTGAAGCGCGCCTGTGTTGAACTCGCCAAGGATTGGCGCACCGACCGCTACCTGCGCCGGCTGGAGGCGATGATGATCGTGGCCGATGCAAACGAGAGCCTGGTCCTGACGGGAACCGGCGATGTTCTCGAGCCGGACGATGCCGTGATGGGAATAGGCTCGGGCGGCTCCTACGCGCTGGCCGCGGCGCGCGCACTTCTCGACTCGGACCTGGATGCCGACGCGATCGCACGCAAGGCCATGGCCATTGCCGCCAAGATTTGCGTCTACACCAACGATGAGGTGGTGGTCGAGCAGCTCGACAGCGGGCGCTGATGCGCGCTGATCCACTTTTGGCCCTTGGCCTCCTTCTCCGCGCTGACCGGCGCGCAGTCGTTATGCGACGGCACGCCGTCGTGGTCGCCGCAGAGCAGCTTCTTCTTGCCGGCCTCGGCCGTTGAGACGGCAAGCGCGACGGCTAGCCAGCCTGCAAGTACTGCGACATGTTTGAGCATGGAGAAACTCCGGGAGTGACCTTGAAGACCGAGCAGTACCGGAGCACTTGTTTGAAGCAGCGTATAGATATTCGTCGAAGGCGTAGATGACCAGCTTTTCTCCCCGCGAGATCGTTTCCGAGCTCGACCGGCACATCATCGGGCAGCGCGACGCGAAGCGCGCCGTGGCCATTGCCCTGCGCAACCGCTGGCGCCGGCAACAACTCGAAGGCGAAATGCGCGAGGAGGTTCTACCCAAGAACATCCTCATGATCGGGCCGACCGGCGTCGGCAAGACAGAGATTTCGCGCCGCCTCGCCAAGCTCGCGGGCGCGCCCTTCATCAAGGTCGAGGCAACCAAATTCACCGAGGTCGGCTATGTCGGCCGTGACGTCGATCAGATCATCCGCGACCTGCTCGAGGCCGGTTTGAGCCTCGTGCGCGACACGAGGCGCAAAGAGGTTGCCGCAAAGGCGCAGCTCAATGCCGAGGAGCGGGTGATCGATGCCCTGGTCGGCGCCAACGCGGCGCTAACGACCCGGGACGCGTTCCGCAAACGCCTGCGCGACGGCGAGCTTGACGACAAGGAGATCGAAATCCAGGTCGCCGACATGCCGACCATGCCCTCCTTCGAGATCCCCGGCATGCCCGGCAGCCAGGTGGGCATGATCAATCTCAGCGACATGCTGGGAAAGGCTTTCGGCCAGCGCACCAAGGCGCGCAACGTGAATGTCGGCGAAAGCTTCGGCATTCTCATGGCCGAGGAATCAGACAAGCTGATCGATCAAGACATGATCGTGCAGGAGGCGATCCGCAACGTGGAGAATGACGGAATCGTGTTTCTCGACGAGATCGACAAGATCTGCGCGCGCTCCGAGCGCCTCGGCGCGGATGTGAGCCGCGAGGGCGTGCAGCGCGATCTGCTGCCGCTGATCGAAGGCACGACCGTGGGCACGAAATATGGGCCGGTGAAGACCGACCACATTCTCTTCATCGCCTCCGGCGCCTTCCACATCGCCAAGCCCTCTGACCTGTTGCCCGAGCTACAGGGCCGGCTTCCCATCCGGGTCGAGCTTCGCGCGCTGACCCGCGAGGACTTCCGCCGCATCCTCACCGAGCCGAAGGCCTGTCTCATCAAGCAATATGTGGCTCTGATGAAGACCGAGAGCGTCGAGCTCGAGTTCACCGAGGACGCGGTCGACGCCATCGCCGACATCGCGGTTGAGGTGAACACCAATGTCGAGAATATCGGCGCACGCCGCCTGATGACGGTGATGGAGCGCGTTCTCGACGAGATTTCCTTCGAGGGCGCCGACAAGAACGGCGAGAAGATTGTCATCGACGCCGCCTATGTGCGCAAGCATATCGGCGACCTCGCCAAGAACGCCGATTTGTCGAAGTTTATTTTGTGATCTCTCGGCGGTACCGCGTCATCGCCAGGCATGCCCCTGCGATCCAGAGCCACTCGCGCGGAGTCGGTCGCCCCTGGATGCCCGGCTCAAGGTTCTGCATGACAAGACTTGGCTTAGCTCCGCTATTTCCGGGGTGATTTTATCATCCCCGGAACCGCCACGGTGAATCGCGATAAAAACGCCGGATTTCAGCCCTTGCGGCGTAGCCGCACATAGAGCGCACCTTCGCCGCCGAGGCGGCGCGGCGCCGGTGCGAAGCTCACGATGAGCGGCGCGAGATCGGGCTGGCTGAGCCAATGCGGCACAGCCTGCCTCAATACGCCGCGACCGCCCTCGTGATGGAAGCTCTTGCCCTCGTCGCGCGCCGCGCCCTTGCCGGTGATGACGAGCACATGACGGAGATCCTTGGCGACCGCCCATTTGACGAATTTGCGCAGCGCCGCGTGAGCGTCCCTTTGCCGCATGCCGTGCAAATCGAGCCGACCGTCCACGGCGAGGTGGCCGCGGTCGAGCTTCCGCGCAGTCAACCTGTCGAGCGCTCCGCTCGCCGGACTCGGTAGAGGCTTGGCGGAGGGCTTAGCCGGCCTGGCAGAGGCGCCAGTGGTCTTCGGCGCGGGCTTGGGGGGGGCCCTGCGCGGCGCGATCTGCGCAACGCGATTCTTCTTTCTTAGAGGCGCGGCGGTGCCGGCCACTCGCGCCCACAGCTCGGCGTCAGCGTCGCGGTCGGTGTCGCGCTTGCCCATGGGGAAAGCATAGCGCACCGCCTGTTAATGCTTTGGCACAAAAACGTGGAAACGTGCCTCGTGCCGGGTGCGGCCGGCAATGGCGCCCGCTGCGTCGCCGCTGCCCCAGAATATGTCGCCGCGCATGGGTCCCCTGATCGCGGAGCCGACATCCTGAGCCACCATCAGCCGCCGGAATGGCGCGCCTTCGGGGGTGGCGAGGCCCGGCGCGGTCACGAATACCGGGAGGCCGAGCCTGTGGTAGGCGGCATCGACCGCAAGGCTTCGCCCCGGCGTCAGCGCCGCGCCTTGCGCGCCGAGCGGACCATCCCGGCCTTCGTCCTCATCAAGCAGGCGGAAGAACACGTAGGATTTGTTCTCGGCCATCAGCCGCCTGCCGCGCGCCGGATCGGCGTGAAGCCAGGCCTTGACCGCCGTCATGTCGATGCCGTCGGCCGGAAGCTCGCCCCGCTCGATGAGGAGCCTGCCGATCGAGGTGTAGGGATGCCCGTTCTTGCACACATAGGCGACGCGCACTGACGACCCGTCGCAGAGCCGCACGAGTCCTGAGCCCTGAACCTGCATGTAGAAGAGCTCGACGGGATCATCGAGATAGAGAAGCTCGAGCTCGCGGCCTGCGAGCGCTCCAGCATCGATCTCCGCGCGCGTGAAGTAGGGCACGCGTTCGGCGCCGCTCTCGCGCATCGCCGTGACGCGATCATTGAACTGCGCGCGCAGATGGTCTGGCGTCAACTCAATGAGACCGGCGGGACACCCATAGACCGGCACGGAAAATTGCTCGTCCTGCTCGCGTGCGCCCTGCACTTCCGGCTCGTAATAGCCGGTGACGAAGCCCGGTTCGCCGGCGGTGTCGATTGCATGCAGCGTGAAATGACTCTCGAAGAAGACACGCGCCGTCTCCCGGGTCACGCTACCGAGCGCCATGGCCACGGCGCCAGCCGGATCGGTAGCGCCGGCTTTGCGGCACGATCTGACGAAAGCGCGAAAGGCGGCCGCGTGGTCGTCCTCGGCCCAGCCGTCGAGCGCGGCGAAACTCACAGGCGCCAGACCGAGCGCCACAGGGTCCGAAGGATTGGAAGAGTCGATCAAACCTTGTCATGCCCGGCCGAAGGGCCGGGTATCCGCGATTTTCTGGCTTGCCAATGTAAAGACGTAAATGGCCGGGACAAGCCCGGCCATGACAAATTTCGAATGAGTGGGCAAACAGCTAGTTCGCGGCTTCGGTCGCCACCAGCTTCCAGTTCGGATTCTTGGAATTGATGTCGCGCGAGAAGGTCCAGATATCGGTGACCTCGCGGACCCGCTTGGGATCCCCTTCGACCACCTCGCCTTCTGGGTCGCGTGTGACCGAGATGAGCTCGCTGACAAACTTCACGGTCACATAGGC
>JBOHJE010000145.1:0-17874 GCA_050728375.1 Methyloceanibacter sp. | reverse complement strand
CCCTAATGCGGTGGTCCGCCCAGCAGGCCGTGCCAAATCTGCCCGCAATCAGCCTCGCATGGCTGCGGGGCCGATCATCGGTCGTGAGAGCCGCCAGGGCCTCCCAGGTCCGCTCTATTTGATCTTGGCTTCCTTGAATTCTACGTGCTTGCGCGCGACCGGATCGTACTTCTTAAAGACGAGCTTTTCGGTCTGATTGCGCGGGTTCTTCTTGGTGACGTAGAAGTAGCCCGTGCCGGCGCTGCTCACGAGCTTAATCTTTTGGGTGACGGGCTTTGCCATTTAAGTCCTCGCCGAGGCTGAAGGTGAATTGGCGCGAAACCTAAACACTGGAGACGGGAAGTCAAGCGGGCGGCTAAGGCGCGAGGTCGCGCGCATCCGCGGGCCTCGGTGCCAGACTGTCTTCGAGTTCCTCCTTGAAGTCGGGATCGAAGCCATGCATCAGCAGGGCCCATTGAAGCCCGACCAGAGCCCCTTTCACCGGCGGCAGGATCAGGAGCGCAAGGATGACCGTCAAAGGCAGCCATAGAGCCGCGTGCAGCCAGAGCGGCGGCCTATAGGCCATCTCCACCGCCAGCACGAGGCCAACGACGATGTGCCCGACGATCGTGATGGTGAAATAGGGCGGGGCATCGTCAGCCCGATGGTGATGCAGCGCCTCGTGGCATCGCGGGCAGGCATCTGAGACCTTCAGATAACGCCGGAACATTGCGCCTATGCCGCAGGCGGGGCAACGGAGACAGGTGCCGCGCAATATCGAGCGAAGCACGGGACGGAAACCCGTGGAACGCCCGGCGTGCCAATGCGCGCCGCTTATCTCACCTTCGTTCTTCATGAGTGCATCCTATAGCGAAACTCAGCGGCGTTTGCGCGACCTGCCGCCGCGGGGTTTGCGCTTGGCTGGCGCGGGGCGCCTTGGGCCGCTTCTTCCGGGACGTCTAGCACCGCCACCGAGTTGGCGCCCCTCGCTCAGCATCTCAAATCTCAACGCGCCGGCAGTGGGAATGGCCTCAACCAGGCGCACTTCGACCGGATCCCCAAGGCGGTAGGCGAGGCCTGTGTCCTCGCCGACAAGCGCCTGATGCACCTCGTCGTGGTAGAAATACTCACGCCCTATCGACGATGCGGGGACGAAGCCGTCCGCGCCGGTTTCGGTGAGGCGGACGAAAAGTCCCGTGCGGACAAGCCCGGATACGCGCGCGGGGAACTGAGCTCCGACGCGATCGGCAAGATAGGCAGCTATGAGGCGATCGGCAGTCTCGCGCTCTGCGGCCATGGCGCGGCGCTCGGTTTCCGAAATCGCGGCGGCGATCTCCTCGAGCTCACCCATCTCGGCATCGGTCAACCCACCGGCGCCCTGATCCAGCGCCCTGACAAGCGCCCGGTGCACGATCAAGTCGGCATAGCGTCTGATCGGCGAGGTGAAATGCGCGTAGCGGCGGAGATTGAGTCCGAAGTGGCCAAAATTGCTGGCGCTGTACTGCGCTTGCGCTTGGCTCCTGAGAACGACCTCCCCCACGAGCTCGGCGGTCGGCGTGGCGCGTGTGTCGGCGAGGATGCGGTTGAACTGCGCAGGCTTCAGCGTGCGGGCTTTCGGTAGATTGAGGCCGATCGTCGCCAGGAACTCGCCGAGTGCTGCGAGCTTCTCCTTCGAGGGCGCGTCGTGCACACGATAGATGAGAGGTGCGCGCTTGGCCTCGAGCGTCTCAGCCGCCGCGACGTTGGCGGCGATCATGAACTCTTCGATCAGGCGATGCGCGTCGAGCCGGGGCGGCGTCGCAACGGCGCGCACTTGCCCGCGGTCGTCGAGCAATATCTTCCGTTCGGGCAGGTCGAGATCGAGGGGACACCGCTCGGTGCGCGCGAGTCTGAGGCTCGCATAGGCGCCCCATAGAGGCCGCAGGACCGGGTCGAGGAGGGGACCGGTCACGTCGTCGTCGCGTCCGTCGATCGCGGCTTGCGCCTGCTCGTAGCTCAAGCTGGCGGCCGAGCGCATCAGGGCGCGGAAGAAGCGATGGCTCTGCTTCCTGCCGGCTTTGTCAAACACCATGCGGAGGGCGAGGCAGGGGCGTGGCTCATTTTCCTTGAGTGAGCAGAGATCGTTCGAGATCCGCTCCGGCAGCATGGGAACCACGCGGTCGGGAAAATAGACGGAATTGCCGCGCTTCCTTGCTTCCTTATCGAGCGCGCTGCCTGGCGTCACGTATGAGACAACGTCGGCGATGGCGACGATGACCACCCAGCCGCCGCGATTATTCGGGTCCGGGTCTGCTTCCGCCCAGACCGCATCGTCGTGGTCGCGCGCGTCCGACGGGTCGATGGTGACGAGGGGGAGCTGCCTTAAGTCCTCGCGCCGTCCGAGCCTCGGTTCCTGCACGGCCTCGGCTTCGGCCAGCACGGGCTCAGGGAAAGTATCGGGAATGCCGTGGGCATGGACGGCGATGAGGCTGATCGCCTGCTGGGCCGCCGGATTGCCGAGCCGGGCGGTGACGCGGGCGGTTTGGACGCCGTAGCGGGCCGAGCGCCCAAGCTCGAAGCGCACCAGCTCGCCATTCTCGGCATCCCCCGTGCTGCCCTTGGGTACGCTCCATTCCTTGAGCTGCTTGCGGTCGACCGGATCGATAACGCCGTGGCCGCCCGGCAGCACGCGGAAGATGCCGAGCAGGCTGCGCGCCCCGCGGGCGAGCCGCTTGATGTTGCGCGCCTGGTAAGGAATGTCTGCGTCGGGCCCTAACGCGGTGATGCGCGCCAGCACGCGGTCGCCGATGCCGGCAACCACGCCGCCGTCTCGTTTGCTCTCGATCATGAGAATGCGGGGTGCAGGGCCGTGCGCCTCCTCGTCCCACGTTGCGGGACGCGCGATGAACTCCCCATCGGCGTCGCGTGTGTAGATGTCCAGAACCGTAACCGGAGGCAGGAAGCCGGGCCGCGTCAGCTTGCGGCGCGAGCCCGCGATCAGTCCGTCATCGGCCATGTCGCGCAACAGTGCCTTGAGCGCGATGCGGTCGCCGCCTTTCACGCCGAAGGCGCGTGCGATCTCGCGCTTCCCGGCGTGGGCGCTGGAGGACTCGAGAAAGTCCAGGATCTCCTTTTTGGAGGGAAGCTTGCTCTCGGTCTTGGCGCGCGGCGCCTTCTTCGTTTTCGCCACAGGATCCGCGCTCAGCCTGCCGTCTCTTTGACGGTCTCTTTCGTGCTTTTTGCGCCTTTGCGCGCGGGCTTCCTGGCCGGCTTCTTCGCCGGTCCCTTCTCGCTCCTTGCGGCGATCAGGTCGACGGCTTCCGCCAGAGTGACCAGCTCTGGCTCGCGGTCCTTGGGCAACGTGGCGTTGATCTTGCCATGCTTGACGTAGGGGCCGTAGCGGCCGCTCAGCACCTGAACCTTGCTACCGCCGGCAGGATGCTCGCCGAGTTCCTTGATGACGCTGGCGCCTCGCGGTCTGCGGTTGGCGGCCTTCTCGGCGAGAAGGCTCACGGCACGATTGGCCCCGACTTCGAAGACCTCTTCGGACGAGCTCAAGCTCGCATACTTCCCGTCATGCTGCACATAAGGACCATAGCGGCCATAGCCGGCGGTGATGGGTTTTCCGCTCTCAGGATGCAGCCCGACCTCGCGCGGAAGCGACAGCAGCGCCAGCGCCCGTTCGAGATCGATGCTGTCGGGGTCGGTGCCCTTGGGGATCGAGCCGCGCTTGGGCTTCTCGCCGCCGTCCGCCTCGCCGAGCTGGACATAAGGGCCAAAGCGGCCGGTACGGAGCGTCACGTCGAGTCCGGTCTCTGGATCGCTGCCGAGGAGCTTGCGTTCGGCCAGGGCCGCAGCCTTGTCGTCGGTGTCGGCCAATTGGCGCGTGTAGCGGCAGTCCGGATAGTTCGAGCAGCCGACAAAGGCACCGAATTTGCCGACCTTGAGGCTGAGCCGGCCCGCGTTGCAGGACGGGCACGCCCGAGGATCGCCGCCTTGACCTTGATCTGGGAAGATGTGTGGGCCCAAAAGCTCGTTCAGGGCCTCGAGCACTTCGGCGATGCGCAGGTCGCCAATCTCATTCACCGCGGCCATGAACTCGCGCCAGAAGTCGCGCAGCACGTCCTTCCATTCGAGCTTGCCGGCCGAGATGAGGTCGAGCTTCTCCTCCAGATCGGCGGTGAAGTCGTACTCGACATAGCGGCGGAAGAAGCTTTCCAGAAATGCGGTAACCAGACGCCCCTTATCCTCCGGCACCAGCCGCTTCTTGTCGATCCGCACATAATCGCGCTCGCGAAGCACGTTGAGGGTGGTGGCATAGGTGGAGGGCCTGCCGATGCCGAGCTCCTCCATCTTCTTGATGAGGGTCGCCTCGCTGTAGCGGGGCGGAGGCTCGGTGAAGTGCTGCTTCGCCTGGATCCGGTGCGGATCGAGCGCGTCGCCCTTGTGAAGGGCAGGAAGCGCGCCGTCCTCGCCGACTGCGTCGTCGACCCCTTCCTCGTATATCTTGAGAAAGCCGTCGAAACGGATCACTGAGCCCGTGGCGCGGACGCCGTATGATTTGTCGTCGCTGCCTGAAACGTCGATGTCGGCGATCGTGCGCTCGATCTCCGCGCTCGAGGCTTGGCTCGCCAGAGTGCGTTGCCAGATGAGCTTGTAGAGCTTGGCGGCGTCGTCTTCGAGATACCTGCCCACCTTCTCCGGCGACTTGCTGAAATCGGTCGGCCTGATCGCCTCATGCGCCTCCTGCGCGTTCTTGGCCTTGGTCTCGTATTCGCGCGGGGAGGAAGGCACATATCGCTGGCCGTAAAGTCCGGTCACGAGCTTCCGGATCGCCGCGACCGCCTCGGGCACAATCTGCACGCCGTCGGTTCGCATATAGGTGATGAGACCCTCGGCCTCGCCGCCGAGATCGACGCCCTCGTAGAGCCGCTGCGCGACCTGCATGGTTTGGCGCGGCGAGAAGCCGAGTTTGCGCGAGGCCTCCTGCTGCAGCGTCGAGGTGGTGAAGGGCGCGGCGGGATTGCGGCGCTGCGACTTGCTGTCGATATTGGCAACGACGAAACGTCCGCCTTCGAGAGCAGCTTTGAGACGCGTCGCGGCCGCTTCATCGGGGATGTCGAACTTGTCGAGCTTGTTTCCCTCCGCCGCAACGAGCCGCGCTTCGAATGTCTCCTTCCTGCCGGTCGCAAGCTCGGCGAGGATCGACCAATATTCCTGGGCCTTGAATCGCTCGATTTCGAGCTCACGGTCGCAGACGAGGCGAAGCGCAACCGACTGCACGCGACCGGCGGAGCGGGCGCCGGGCAATTTCCGCCACAGCACCGGCGAGAGCGTGAAGCCGACGAGATAGTCGAGCGCGCGGCGCGCAAGATAGGCGTTGACCAACGGGCCGTTGATCTCGCGCGGGTGCCGCATGGCGTCGAGCACCGCCTCCTTGGTGACGGCGTTGAAGACTACGCGCTCGACGGGGATCTTGCCGAGGGCCTTCTTGCGGTCGAGAACCTGGAGGACGTGCCAGGAAATGGCCTCGCCTTCGCGGTCGGGGTCGGTCGCGAGGATCAGCTTGTCAGCGTCCTTGAGAGCCTGCGCGATTTCGTTGAGCCGCTTCGCCGCCTTGGGATCTACGTCCCAATGCATCTCGAAATCATTGTCGGGAACGACCGAACCGTTCTTGGACGGCAGGTCCCGCACATGCCCATAGGAGGCGAGCACGCGGTATTTCGGTCCGAGGTATTTGTTGACGGTCTTTGCCTTGGCCGGCGATTCGACGATGACGATGTTCATTGAGACTTCCTAGCCGCGCAAAATGCGTCAGGCTCCGGGCGGGCCTGGAATCGACCCTGCATATGCGGCGAAAATGGTGTGTCGACCCGCCGCTGTCAAATTTGACGACGTTGACAACTTTTAGGCGCGTGGAATAACGAATGCAACTCACGGGTGTTACCTTGGGTGTGTTTTGGTGCGGCAACCGCTGCCCAACAAAGGGATTCGGGGGGACCAATCGGCGCGAGATAAGGTAGGACGGAATGGCAGGCTCCCGCGCCCCGCCCCCGCAGTAACCAGATTCGGCCGATTATATTGCCTCCCCACTTGAGGGGCTCAGGGTGGTGGCGCATCACGCGCAGCTGCCGTTTCTCGCATATCTGATCAATGTCGCGCTCGAACAGGCGTACAACGAGCGCTCAAAACGGAGACTGACAGGCGCAGCCTACGCCGAGATGAGCGAGACGAGCTGCTGCAAGATCGAGCTCCAGCAGAACGATATGCACTTTGCGCGTCTCCAGGCCTGTCGCGCGAATCAGCTCGTCTATATCGACGGGGCTCGCCCCGAGCGCCGACCACGACCGAGTCGCGTTCGCACTGGCCGATGTTGGGGAGCGGCCCAGGAGTGAGCGCCTCGTCGGAGGATGCGAGCTCGATCGGGGAGTCGGTCGAACGGCCCAGAATTGGCGCGAGGCCTCCACTACGTTCTGGCAGACCCGTTCCGCGCGCGACGATGGCGTGGCCGCCGCCGCGGCGCGACAAGGCCGGCAGAGCTTCGATTGCGCCCTCGGCGCCGCCGAATTGATTCACCAGGGCGCGAAACGTTGCAGGGCCGACATTCTCGCTTCGGATCAATCTCAGCCAGGCGATCCGCTGCCGCTCGGTGAGACGAGGGCCGCTTTCGCTCGTGCGGCGCGCGCTAGAGCTTCGTCTCGCCAATTCGCACCTCCTCGCCTCGCACCAGCCGCTCGATATTGGAGGCGTGGCGGACATAAAGGAGGATTGTCAGCACGAGAAATAACACCGCGAGCTCGTATCGGCGGGTTAAGGCCAGGGCGCAAACCGTGGCGCCGCTCGCCACCAGCGCCGACAGCGACGAATAGCGCGTGGCCGCCGCGACCAGCAGCCAGACAGCGGCGAACGCCACAGCTGCGGGCCAGAAAAGGCCAAGCAGCACGCCGATGTAGGTCGCGACACCCTTGCCGCCGCGAAAGCCCAGCCAGATCGGAAAGAGGTGGCCGAGAAAGGCACCGAGACCCGCGAGCATCGCCGCATGGGGACCGAAATGCCATCCGAGGCACCACACGCCGAGCGTTCCTTTCAGGGTGTCCAGCAGCAGCGTCGAGGCCGCTAGACCCTTGCTCCCGGCGCGCAATACGTTTGTGGCGCCGATATTGCCGGAGCCGATCTGGCGGACGTCACCCCGGCCTGAGAGCTTGATGAGGAGCAGCCCGAATGGGATCGAGCCAAGGAAGTAGCCAACCACAAAGCTCAGCACCCAGAGACCGATGAAGATCGGCAGAAAGGTGCTCCAGTCCTCGGGCGTCATCGATCGACCCCACTCAGCCATGGGCGGGCGGGCGGCCAAGCTACTGAGCGTAGTGATAGACAGGACGCCCGGCAACGAATGTCAGAAGCGCCCGGCCTTCGAGGCGCGCGCCCTCAAGAGGCGTGTTCTTGGACTTTGAGCGCAGGCGCTCGGGCTGAACCACCCACGGTGTCTCGAGATCGATAAGCACGAGGTCGGCCGGGGCCCCAGGAGCGACGCGACCGCTCTCCAGCCCCAAGAGCTCGGCCGGTCCGGTCGTCATGGCCTCGAGCAGTCTCTGAAGGCCAACCTCCCCGTTGTGATAGAGGCGCAGTGCGGCGCCAAGCAGGGTCTCGAGGCCAACGGCGCCGTCTGCTGCTTCGGCGAACGGTCGGCGCTTACCCTCCGCGCCCCTCGGATCGTGGGCCGAGACAATGACATCGATATCGCCGTTCGCCACGCCCTCGACCATGGCGCGCCTATCCTCTTCACGCCGGAGCGGCGGCTTCATCTTGAAGAAGGTTCGATAGGGACCGATGTCGTTCTCGTTCAGGGTCAAGTGATTGATGGACACGCCGCAGGTCACCGGCAGGCCACGCGCCTTTGCCGCGCGGACAATATCGAGCGAGGCGCGGCACGAGATCTGGCCGGCGTGATAGCGGCCGCCGGTCAGCTCGACGAGCCTGATGTCACGCTCCAGCATGATGGTCTCGGCGGCAGAGGAAATGCCCCTCAGCCCAAGGCGCGTGGCGACGTCACCCTCGTTCATCACGCCGTCTTGGGAAAGGGTCGGGTCTTCCAGGTGATGGATGATCAGGGCGCCGAAGTCGTTCGCGTAGGCGAGCACGTTCCGCATAACACGCGCATTGGTGATGCTCGTCTTGCCGTTGGTGAAGGCAATGGCGCCCGCATCGTGGAGCAGGCCGATCTCGGCCATCTCCTCGCCCTGGAGGTCCTTAGTCATGGCCGCCATCGGATGCACGTTGACGAGCGCCGTGTCGCGCGCCCGGCGCAGGATGAAGTCGACCAGGGCCACGTCGTCGATGACGGGATCGGTGTTGGGCATGCAGAGAATGGTGGTCACGCCGCCGGCTGCTGCGGCGCGGCTCGCCGTGGCCAAAGTCTCCCGGTGCTCATGCCCCGGCTCCCCGGCAAAGACCATCATGTCGATGAGACCGGGTGCCAGCACATGGCCCCCACAATCGACGATCTCCTCCGCGTCGATGGCGTCGGCCTGGAGATGGGGCCCTGACTCGGCGATCAGACCGTCGGAAATGAGCACCCCACCACGCGCATCCAATCCGGACGCCGGGTCCATTAGCCGCGCGTTAACGAGACCGATCGTGCGCGAGGCCGAGCGCCAGTTCGGGTTGAGGGTTTGCATCGCGGTCAATGGATCGGCAGGTGGCGGGCGAGGGCTTGAAGCACTGCGATGCGCACGGCCACACCCATCTCAACCTGCTCGCGGATAACGCTCCGCGCGTCGTCCGCGACGTTCGAGTCGATCTCAACGCCGCGGTTCATAGGGCCGGGATGCATGACAAGCGCGTCCGGCTTGGCGCGTGCGAGCTTCTCCTGGTCGAGACCGAAGAAGTGGAAATATTCCCTCTGGCTCGGGATCAGGCTGGACGACATGCGTTCGCGCTGGAGCCGCAGCATCATCACGATGTCCGCGTCGGCCAGGCCCTCCCACATGGAGGTATAGACCTCGACGCCGAGACGCTCGATACCGGAAGCAAGTAGGGTGGAGGGCGCGACGACGCGGACGCGGGCGCCTAGCGCGTTGAGCAGGAGGATATTCGAGCGCGCCACACGCGAATGCAGTATATCGCCGCAAATCGCCACAATCAGCCCTTCGATGCAGTGCTTGTGGCGGCGGATGGTGAGCGCATCGAGCAGGGCCTGCGTTGGGTGTTCGTGGCTGCCGTCGCCTGCATTGACGACGGAGCAATCGACCTTTTGCGACAAGAGCTCGACGGCGCCCGCCGCGTGATGGCGCACCACGAGCAGATCCGGCCGCATCGAGTTCAACGTGACCGCCGTATCGATCAGCGTCTCCCCCTTCTGCACCGAGGACGTCGGAACTGACATGTTCATAACGTCGGCGCCCAGCCTTTTGCCGGCAAGCTCGAAGGAGCTTTGGGTCCGGGTCGATGCCTCGAAGAACAGATTGATGAGGGTGCGGCCGCGTAGATCGTCGCGCTTTTTGTCGATCTGTCGGCCAAGCTTGGCGGCCTCCTCGGACAGGTCGAGCAACGCCGTAATTTCCGCGCGCGAAAGGCCTTCAATTCCAAGAAGATGGCGGTGAGGAAAGGAGATGTAGGAAGCTTCGGCCGCAATGCTCATTAAAGGGCACTGTATAAGCCTGCTTGGCCGAGGCTTCAAGCTTGGCCGTCCCAGTTAAGGTAAGCTCGCTGTAACAGACCTCTGGCAGCGTGACGCTCATGGCCGACGCCGCACCGAACGATGAGACTTTCAACCAAAGCCCGCCTTTTGCCGACTTCAATCTGTTCACCTCCGACAGGGCGCTCCAGGAGGCGGTTTCGCGCGAAGGCGCCGGCTGGGCCGCAACGGACCTAGTACGTTTCGGCACGCTGACCGGGAGCGCCACGGCGATGGAGTTGGGCCGGCTCGCGAATGTGCATGTCCCTGAACTCACGAGCTTCGATCCCCAAGGCAAACGCATCGATCGGGTCGACTTCCACCCCGCCTATCAGGAGGTGATGAAAATCAGCATTGCCCAGGGGCTTCATTGTTCGACCTGGGAGCATCTCATCACGAGAGGAAGCCCTAGGCCCGGCGCTCACGTGGTGCGCGCCGCAGGCAGCTATATGGCGGCGCAAATGGAGCCGGGTCATTGCTGCCCGATCACCATGACCCATGCCGCCGTGGCGACGCTGCGTCACGCGCCCTCGCTGGCCGACGATTGGCTCCCGAAGATCGTGGCGCGCAGCTACGATCCGCGTGTTGCCCCAGCCGCGCTCAAGTCCGCCGTCACGATCGGCATGGGCATGACCGAGCGGCAGGGCGGAACCGACGTTCGCGCCAACACGACACGTGCTGAGCCCGTCGAAAGCAGAGGTCCCGGCAGGCTCTATGCCGTCACCGGCCACAAATGGTTCTTGTCGGCGCCCATGTCCGACGCCTTCCTCGTGCTGGCGCAGGCAAAGGGCGGGCTAAGCTGCCTCCTGCTGCCGCGGCTCACAGAAGATGGAGAGTTGAACGGCCTCAAACTCGTGAGGCTCAAGGACAAGCTCGGCAACCGCTCCAACGCCTCGGCTGAAGTCGAGTTCGACGGCGCGCTGGGCTTCCTCGTCGGCGAAGAGGGGCGGGGTGTTCCCACCATCATCGATATGGTGACGCTTACGCGACTCGATTGTGCCGTTTCCTCGGCCGGCCTCATGCGGCAGGCTCTTGCTCGCGCCATCCATCACGCGGCGCATCGCAGCGTCTTTCAAAGAAAGCTGATCGATCAGCCGCTCATGTCACAAGTGCTCGCCGACATGGCGCTCGACGTGGAGGTCTCGGTGGCCCTCGCGTTTCGTCTGGTCCGCGCCTTCGATGGCGGCGATGACGAAGGCGAAGTCGCTTATCGGAGGCTGATGACGCCCGTCACGAAATACTGGGTGTGCAAGACGGCGCCCGGGCTTGCCTACGAAGCCATGGAGTGCCTTGGGGGCAACGGCTATGTGGAGGAGGGCGGCTTCCCGCTGCTCTATCGCGAGGTTCCGGTCAACGCCATCTGGGAGGGGTCTGGCAATGTCATGTGCCGCGACGTTCTACGTGCGATCGAAGGCTCACCCGAAACTGTGCGCCGCGTGCTCGATGGCATCGCAGCCATGTCGGGCGGCGAGCCGAGGCTCAAGCCCCTACTCCTCCGCATTGATGCGCTGATGGAGCAGGCGACGCGCGATGAGAGCGCTGCGCGCGCGCTTGTCGAGATGCTCGCGCTCGCTCAGGCCGGCGCGCTGATGCTCGCGCACGCGCCCGAGACCGTCAGCGACGCCTTTCTCGCGACGCGACTTTCTGGGAATTGGAGGCACACTTACGGTGCGTACTCTGCTTACATGGACCCTCACGCCATTGTAACGCGTGCCGCGCCGCAGCGTGGTTAGAGTCTTAAGCGTTTGGGAACGATCCCTGGCCGTTGGGCCGCGGGTCGCATACGAATCAGAGTATCCTTCAATTACCCCCCCGGCGGGAGGGAAATCACAATGAGGAGGCAAGAATGCACAAGCTTGCGATTGCCTTTGTCGTCATGGCAGTGGTTTTGATAGCGGGTGGCTTGGACTGGAAGGCCGATGCAACGACGTGGAGTTCGGGGACTCTCGGTCTCCCTGCCGCCAGCAAGGATTATTCGCCGATCGAGAAGGTCGGTTGCAAGGGCCCCGGCCGCTGGTGCCCCTTCGGCTGGCACAGGGTCTGCGGCCCGTGGCGGTGCCGCTGCGTACCGTGCTAGCGGTTGAATGACCGGAGACGTGGCCGTCCACATTCGCTTCAAGGAGGCCACCGTTACCGGCGGCCTCCTTTTTTGCCGGTTGCCAGACTGACCAAGGGGGCTTGTCAGCTTGCCCCGAATGTCAATAGTTTGCACTTGGAGCGAATCAACAAAGACGGCTTGCCGACGGAATTCGCAAGTTGGGGGGACGAACGGTTGGCTGCGCAATGATGAGCTTGCCCTTTCTTCTCTTTGCCTGCGGTCTTGGCGCGGCGTGGCTGCGGCATCGCGGGGTGGCGATGGGCTTCTGGGCCATGGGCGTCTTGGTGATGCTCGTGCTGTTCCGCTTCCATGCCACCGAAGTTCTGAATATCAGGCTCTGAGGCGAGGAAACAATTCGTGACGGCCGATCTGTCCAGGCTGCTCAATGCCTTGGGGCTGATCGCGCTTGATACGGTGTTGGTGCTCGCCTTTGTCGATCAGCTCTGGTTCCGCGATCTGCCGTGCCCGTTGTGTATTCTGCAACGTGCCGGGTTCCTCGCCGCCGGATTCGGACTCGCGCTCAATCTCTTCTTCGGTCCGAGGCCGAGCCATTACGGCGTGGCGATTTTGGGCGCCATGGCAGGGGGCGCCATCTCGATGCGTCAGATCCTGCTGCACATCGTCCCGGGCACAGGCTCCTACGGCAACGCGATCTTGGGACTGCACCTCTATACCTGGGCGTTCATCGCCTTCGCGCTGATCGTCATCGGATGCGCGGTCGTGCTGCTTGACGACAGGCAGTTCTCGCGAGCGGAGCCGATGTCGGTGCGGCTGAAGGCAATGCCACTCACCGCTCTCGTGCTGTTCATGGCGCTCGCCGTGGGCAATGTTATCTCCACCGTCGCGTTGTGCGGCGCAGGCATGTGTCCTGACGCGCCGACGAACTATCAGCTGTTCGAGGCCGTCCCGACCTAGCCCTGTTGGGCGATCCGCCTCAACCGATCCAGTGCCCCTTGCAGAATGTAAGCGGCCGCCATGCGGTCGATGACCTCCGCCCGCCGCTTGCGGGAGGCGTCAGCCTCGATCAAGTGCCGCTCGACCGCCACGGTCGAAAGCCGCTCGTCCCAGAAGGTCATGGGCACGGAGACATGGGCGACGAGATTGCGGGCGAAGGCGCGCGTCGATTGGGCGCGCGGACCCTCCGTACCGTTCAGATTGATGGGGAGGCCGATAACGAGCCCGCCCACCTGGTTCGAGCCGACGATCTCGCCAAGGGCCTGCGCGTCGGCGGTGAACTTTGTGCGCCTCAGCGTCTTATAAGGTGTGGCGATCGACCGGGTAATGTCGGACAGCGCAAGCCCGATGGTTTTGGTGCCGACGTCAAGGCCGAGCACCCTTGCTTCGGGGGCTAGAAGTGCCGCCAAGTCTTCGATAGGGAGAGCAGGGGATGTCACAGATACGTTCTAAAGGATGAGACGATGAAGATCACGTGGTTCGGCCATTCCTGCTTCCGCATCGACACGGGCGCGAGCAGCATCCTGATCGATCCCTTTCTCACCGGCAATCCGACCTTCGAGGATGCAAACATCCCTTTCCGGCAGGTGGTGAAGGGGGTGACCCATGTTGCGCTCACCCATGGCCATTACGATCACACGGGGGATGCGCAGCGCGTGTGCAAGGAGACGGACGCGCCGCTGATCGCCGTATTCGAGCTTGCGATGCATTTCGGCGCGCTTGGAGTCGAGAAAACCGATCCGGGCAATCCCGGCGGCACGATTTACCATGACGACTTTGACGTGACCTTCGTACCAGCGTGGCACTCGTCCTCGCTGATCCAGGACGGCAGGCCGGTTTATCTCGGCGTGCCATGCGGCCTCGTCTTTAGGACGAAAGAGGGCAAGACTGCCTATCACATGGGGGACACCGCGATCTTCTCCGATATGGGGTTGATCAACGAGCTCTATGCGCCGACCATCGGCTTCGTTCCGATCGGCGACCGCTTCACCATGGGTGCCAAGACCGCGGCCATCGCCTGCAAACGATACTTCAATTTCGAGACGATTGTGCCCTGCCATTACGGCACGTTCCCGATCATCGACCAGACGGCTGACAAGTTCGTGGCCGAGATGGAGGGTGCCCACGTCGTCCTGCCGAAGGTCGGCCAGCCCTTCGAACCCTAGCGGGCCTGGTTCGCCGGCTCAGCGATGAGCCAAGTTGCCGCCCATCCGGACCGGTGCTAGGAACGCCGCCAGAGCTCATCCTCAAAAAAGCCGCTTGGAGCCATGTCCGTCGATCGCGCCACAGTCCGCCGCATCGCCCGCCTTGCCCGCATCGCCATCACCGACGTGGAGGCCGGGCGTCTGGAAAAGGAGCTGTCCGGCATACTCGACTGGGTGGCCCAGCTCGACGAGATCGACACGAGCGAGGTCGAGCCCATGACCCGGGTGGCTGCGATGACCATGAAGCAGCGCAAGGACGAAGTCAGGGACGGCTTCTGCGCCGACGACATTGTCAAGAACGCGCCCAAAGTCGACGAACATTATTTCGTCGTGCCGAAGATCGTGGAATAGGCAAGCACCGCGGAACGGAGACCGGTAAATGACGCGTCTTGCTCGCCTCGTCTTAACGAGTGGGCTTTTGGCAACCGCCGCTATCGCCGGCGAGCCCGCGGTAGTTCTACCCGAGGCCATGTTCGCGACCGGGGACGGCTGCAAGGCGATCAAAACGTCGCTGCCGGAGGAGCTCGAGGAGATGGACCTTTTCGTCCTCAGCGACACCGAGCTGATGGGCCAGGATTTCGTCTGTCACTTCAAAGATGCGAAGGAGCTTGCCACCAACAGCGGCAACGCATGGACGGTGAAAGCCTCATGCGAGTCCGGTGCGCCGGCCGAGCCCGGCTCCCTCATGATCAAAGAAATTGGCGAACGGAAGCTCGACGTCACGCTCACGACGGTGGGTGATCCTGACAATTTCGGCACGTTTGTGCATTGCCCAAACCCGTTGACCGACTGACCGTGACAGAACTCATAGACCTCACCATCGCCCAAGCGCGCGAAGGCCTCCGAGAGGGAACCTTCTCGGCCGCCGAGCTGACGCAGGCGCATCTGGCAGCCATCGATGCCGCCAACGGCGCGCTCAACACCTATGTGCTGATCACGCCGGAGCGCGCGCTCGACATGGCGAAGGCGAGCGATATGCGCCTGAAGAAGCGGGAGGGCGGCGCGCTCGAGGGCATCCCGCTCGGGATCAAGGATCTGTTCTGCACGAAAGGCGTTCGCACCACGGCCTGCTCGCACATTCTCGGCGAGTTCACGCCGACCTACGAATCGACGGTCACCGCCAATCTGTGGGCCGAAGGCGCGGTGATGCTCGGCAAGCTCAACAACGACGAGTTCGCCATGGGTTCGTCGAACGAGACCAGCTATTTCGGGCCTGTCGTCAATCCATGGCAGCGCCAGGGCTCAGGCGCCAAGCTCGTGCCGGGGGGCTCGTCTGGCGGCTCGGCCGCCGCGGTTGCGGCGCGGCTATGCATGGGCGCGACCGCGACCGACACTGGCGGCTCGATCAGGCAACCCGCCGCCGTCACCGGCACCGTCGGTATCAAGCCCACTTACGGCCGCTGCTCACGTTGGGGCATCGTGGCTTTCGCCTCGTCGCTCGACCAGGCGGGACCGATCGCGCGGGACGTGCGCGACGCAGCCATCCTGCTTAAGGTTATGGCCAGCACCGACCCGAAGGACACGACGAGCGTCGATCTCCCCGTGCCCGACTTCGAGGCGGCGGTTGACCGGGGCATCAAAGGCCTGACCATTGGCGTCCCGAAGGAATATCGCTTGCCTGGCATGGCGCCCGAGATCGAGGCCCTATGGGAGAAGGGCATCGAGTGGCTGAAGAACGCAGGCGCCAGCGTCAAAGGCGTGAGCCTGCCGCACACCAAATACGCGCTCCCGTCCTATTATATTGTCGCGCCGGCGGAGGCGTCGTCCAACCTTGCCCGCTACGACGGCGTACGCTACGGCCTGCGCGAGCCGGGCTCGGACGTGATCTCGATGTACGAGAATACGCGCGAGGCGGGGTTCGGCGCCGAGGTAAAACGGCGAATCCTTATCGGCACCTATGTTCTGTCCGCGGGGTATTACGACGCCTACTATCTCAAGGCTCAGAAGGTGCGGACCTTGATCAAGCGCGATTTCGACCACGCCTTTGAAACGGTGGATGTGATACTCACACCCACGACCCCGGGGCCGGCTTTCGAGCTCGGCGAGAAATCGGGCGATCCCGTCGAGATGTATTTGAACGACATCTTCACGGTGACGGTGAACATGGCGGGTCTGCCCGGCATTTCGGTGCCGGCGGGTCTCTCTTCCGAGGGCACGCCGCTCGGGCTTCAGCTCATCGGCCGGGCCTTCGACGAAGAGACGCTGTTCCGGATGGCGCGCGCGATAGAAGAGGCGGCGGGCACTTTGGCCAAGCCAGCCGATTGGTGGCGCAAGGCAGCATGAACGATATATCGAAGAGGATTCTGGTATCTTCGGGAAGCCCCTACGAGCCGATCATCGGGTTCTCACGGGCCGTGCGTGTCGGCAATATCGTTGTCGTCGGCGGCACCACCGCCGGCTCGAGCGGCAAGCCGGTGGCGAAGGGCGATCCGGGCGCGCAAACGCGGGCCATCCTCGAGATCATCGCCAAGGCGCTTGAGGACACCGGCGCGAGCTTGAAGGACGTCATCCGCACGCGCACCTACCTCGTCGATATCGCCCATTGGGAGGCCGTCGGCAGCGTTCACGGCGAATTCTTCGGCGACATCCGTCCTGCGAGCAACATTCTCCAGGTTACGAGCTTCATCAATCCGGACTGGCTCGTCGAGATCGAGGCTGATGCCGTTTTGTCCGGCGGCGGCTGAAGGACGATCACGCCATGGCACCACGCAAAGCCCAGGACTGCGGCAACATGGAGGAGGTGAGGGTCGAGATCGATCGCATCGATCGCGCGCTGGTGGACCTCATCTGCGAGCGCTTCTCTTATGTGGATCGCGCCTGGCAACTCAAGCGGTCGCCGGCCGAGGCACGCGTTTCCTGGCGCATCCAGCAGGTAATCGACAAGGTCCGCGACCGCGCCGCTGAGAAGAATCTGCCGCCGGAGCTTGCCGAGGCGCTGTGGCGGCAAATGATCGGCTGGTTCATCCAGTACGAAGAGGAAAAGCTCCAGAAGCAGACGGAAGGCAAGGAGTAGCGTCCTGTCATTCCCGCGAAAGCGGCAATCCAGCAACCACTGTCCTTCGCGATACGATCGGCGCGGGTTACTGGACCGCCCGGTCAAGTCAGGCACTGACGGTGATCCTTAGTGACAAGAAAATGCAGGAACGAGCCAAACCAAGCAACCTGATCGAAGGCACCACCGGCGAATGGGAGGTGGTGATCGGCATGGAGATCCATGCCCAGGTCACCTCGAACGCAAAACTGTTCTCGGGCGCCTCGACCGAGTTCGGCGGCGAGCCCAATTCCCATGTTAGCCTAGTCGATGCGGCAATGCCCGGCATGCTGCCCGTCATCAACGAAGGCTGCGTCGCGCAAGCCATCCGCACCGGGCTCGGGCTCAAAGCTAAGGTCAACCTGAATTCGGTGTTCGACCGGAAGAACTACTTCTATCCCGATCTGCCGCAGGGTTATCAGATCAGCCAGTACAAGAACCCGATCGTCGGCGAAGGCGAGGTCATCGTCGACCTGCTGAGTGGCGAGCGCGTGATCGTCTGCATCGAGCGGCTGCATCTCGAGCAGGACGCTGGCAAGAGCCTGCACGACCAGCATCCGCAATATTCCTATGTCGATCTCAACCGTTCGGGCGTGGCGCTGATGGAGATCGTCTCGAAGCCAGACCTGCGCTCATCGGAGCAGGCCAAGGCCTATGTCAGCAAGCTCCGAACCATTCTGCGCTACCTCGGAACCTGCGACGGCAACATGGAGCACGGCTCGTTACGCGCCGACGTCAATGTCTCGGTCAGGCGCCCCGGCTCGCCATTCGGCACGCGCTGCGAGATCAAGAACGTGAACTCGATTCGGTTCATCGGTCAGGCGATCGAGCATGAGGCGCGCCGCCAGATTGAGATCCTCGAAGATGGCGGCAGTATCGTCCAGGAGACGCGCCTGTTCGACCCTAAGACGGGAGCGACCCGGTCCATGCGCTCCAAGGAAGAGGCCCACGA
>JBOHJE010000144.1:0-5120 GCA_050728375.1 Methyloceanibacter sp. | reverse complement strand
GACTATGGGCATCTACGGTGCGGCCTTGCTCAAGATCGGGAAGGAGAAGCTGCGCGGCCTGCACGATGCGGCAAGCGGTCTCTTCGGGCGCGCGAAGGAAAGCGGCGGCTTCTGCCGCCGCGACGGGCGTTATCACATTCATCAGGGAGTCTCCGGAGAGCGGGAGCGGACGAACCGGCGGGACGCTCTCTCAACCCACCTGGCTCACCCGTTCCCGGCCCGGCTCTCCCTCTCAGCGCGGCCGCGTGGGAAGATTGCGCGGTCCGTCGCAAGGTGTGTGGCGCGCCTCATCGATGACGAAGCCGAAACGGCTGCGCGCGCGATACTCGTCTGCGGGGATGAGGAACCGACGCTCGCCGCCGTTTCCCCTGACGCCGCCCTTCGTGGCGAGGCATTCGACAAAGCCCGGCCGCTCTCTCGACGCGATGGCCGAGATCACGATCCAGTCGTCGGTGTGCTCCTGGCGGAAGCGTTGCTCGTCTGTCTTGATCGACTCGCCCAGAACGAGCGTCACGCCGTAAATCTGCTCATAGGCGTCGGGGAACCAGTTCTTCAGCGTACGATGTGCCGCCTCGACAGCCTTCTCCGAAAACAGCGCGGGGAAGGTCACGATGACCTTGGCGGCTTCGCAGTCTTCCTCTTGACCGGCGCCGCGATTGCGCCACGCGGAATGGACCAAGGCATTGCACTCGCGATCGAGCTTGAAGCCGCCATGACTGGCGGTCGAATAGAAGACGATGCCTTCGGCATGGACGTGAGCCGTCTGCGCGTTGCCCCAGGGCGTTCTGATGGACATGTCCGGTCTACGAAAAAGGTGAGCCCGGCGCGGCTTCAAGAGGAAGGAGGCCGGGCTGGAGTTAGATGGGATGGTCGAAGCGCCTATTCGGCGGCGGTGAGGAAGGCCGGGAGGCCAAGCTCCGCAGCGGCAGCTTCGCCCTCGCTTGCCGTCGGTTCGCTTTCGATCTCCGGTGTGCGCAGCGGCTCGGGTAGCCAGCCGGTGTCGGCGAGAAGCCGTTCGGCTTCGGCCGCCATCTCGGACTTCTTGAGATGGTCGATCAGCTCGCTCGCGGCGACGCCCTTGGCCTCACGCACCGCTTCTAGAATGCGCGCCTTGGGCACCCGGCCGAGATAGTTGTCCACGGTCGGCCGCCAGCCGGCGGCAGTCATGTTGAGCGAGAGGCTACTTGCGATCTGATCGGCATGGCGCTTGCGGCCCGGTGCGCGGTTCCACGGCTCCTGTACCGCATTGACCGTCAGCGAGGCGCAATGGGCGAATAGCACGGCGCGGCTGTCGGAATCGAAGCCGATAAGCACCTCCCAGAGGTCCTGGCTCGTCGGGCAACTGTTTCGCCCAGGTCTCGTGCCGGGCATCGACGGCCTGGGCTGACGGACATTCGTTCAGATCCGGACCCTGGACGGAGAACGCGGAATTCTTCGCCGTGATCTCGAGGCAGCTAACCGTTGTGTAGTGATAGAAGGTCTGGAGCACGAGCGCGTGCAGTACGGCGAGAAAGGCGGTATCCGGATCGTTGGCGAGCGCGTCGCGCAGAGCCAAGGTGCGGTGCGCAGTGAGCTCCATCACCAGCCGGTCGGAGAGCGGCTTGAGACCGTCATCCTCCGGCTCCGCTTCAGCGTCCGCGCATGCCTCGCCTTTGCGAGCTGGAGCGGCGCCTGCGTGCGAAGCAGACGGATCGACGCCCTCCCCTTCCCTGTCATGGTCGCTGATTCCGCCCGCCATCGGCGCCTCGTCCTCGGGCCGGAAGTAGCCGCGCTCGACCCGGAGGGCGCCATCGGAGCCGATGCTGATGAAGGCGCCGGCGCGGGCGACGTCGGCAGCATCGTATTTGAAGGGCCGCTCCTCGAAGGCCTCAAGTGTGGTCTCGATCTCGCCGAGACGCTGATCGACCTCCTCCGCCAGTTCGTCAGCCTCGGCCCATTCCGCCTCCAGCCGCTCCAGCTCGTCGCGCAGCGCCTCGCGTCGGGCGCGTTCTTCGTTGGTGAGGTCGACCGGTTGGCCCGTGATGCGGCCGAAGCCCGCCGTGTGCCCGTACGGAAAATCAGTCGCGACCTCGACCCATTTCCAGCCTTCGGCACGGATGGCGTCGGCGGCGCGGTCGAGCTTCTCGGCAACCAGCGTCTCAAGCAAGGACACGTCCTTGAGCCAGCCACCATCGTCCTGGGCAAAGAGATCGCGCATGACGAGACCTCCCGCCGCCTCATATGCGGCAACGCCGACGAATCGCGCCCGCTTGTCAGACGCCCTCACCGCGTTCTCAGTCATCAGCCGTTTGATATGGTACGGCTCCTTGTTCCAGGAGCGTCGCAGGCTTTGACACACCTGCTCCTGCCGGGCATGATCGCTCGACACCGTGAACGCCATGAGCTGTTCGAGCGTCATTCCGTCTTCGGCGTAAACATCGAGCAGCTTCGGCGATACGGAAGCGAGCCTGAGGCGTTGCCGCACCACATTCGGCGTGACGAAGAAACGGGCGGCGATCTCCTCATCGCCAAGGCCCTTCTCCTTGAGCGCCTGGAAGGCGCGGAACTGGTCGAGGGGATGCAGCGCAACATGCTGAACGTTCTCAGCCAGCGAGTCCTCTTCCGCGATGCCATCTTCCCGTACGATGCAGGGGATGGGTGTGGTCTTGGCGAGCCGCTTCTGCTTGACCAGGAGCTCCAGCGCCCGATAGCGCCGCCCGCCGGCGGGGACCTCGTAAATGCCGGTCTCGTTCCCGTCGGCATCGCGGATCGGCCGGACATTCAGGCTCTGCAGGAGTGTGCGGCGGGCGATGTCCTCGGCCAGTTCCTCGATGGAGAGCCCCGCTTTTACGCGGCGGACGTTGGCCTGGGAGAACACCAACTTGTTGAAGGGAATGTCCTGAGACCGGCTCAGGACGATCTTGTTCGTGGATTTTGCCATTTCGGTTCTCCGCGACGGGCCGGCGAGAGCCTCTCTCTCGCCTGCTCAACCCGTCACGGAAACCGGACCGCCCTCTTCCTCTCGGGCGCGCCTCCTTCGCTTCGTCCAGGGCATGATTGTAGACGCACCCCGCGTTCCTCAGGTGATGCGACCATTGGTGCTTGCGTCGCCAGCTGCCGGGACCAGATCCCCTTGCGTAGGAAACGCGCGGTGCTTTCTTCGCTGGTGTAGTTGAGTGTGCGCCCTGCGTCATGATCGGCAACGGCCCAGCCCTCGCGCGCGACCCAGGCATTGATGCTGTCACTGCCGGCGTAGCAGATCGACACATGACGGCCGTAGGCGTCACGCTGCCCACGCGGCTCGCAGACCACCTTGCGACCTTCGAGAAATTTGCCGAGCGCGTGCACTGCTCGGCCGCAGGGCCAGGCCGTGCCCTCGCGCGTCCGACAAATCTGGTCGAATTCCACGGCGTCGAGACCATACAGTCGATGGCGTTCGCCACCGATCTCGATGGTGTCGGCATCGATCACCCTTGCCGGGCCTGAGTGACCCTTCTTGAGCGCAGGCCAGAACGCGACGAGCGCGAAAAACATGAGCCCAATGACAGCGGCTTTCTTGATCAGAGGGAACATCAGGCGGCCTCCATCTCGCGGGGCGCGGCGCCTTGCGGCTGCCTGAGCATCCAGTCGGCAGCTCCTTGCGCCTTGGAGGCCGCGGTGAAGATCGCGCGGTTGTCGCTCTTCAGGACTTGGAGCCACGATGCGATATAGGCGGCGTGGTCAGCGCGCGGACGGGCACCGAGGCCAAGGTCAGCCATAATCATCGCCGCCGTCAGCTCGGCGACGAGCTCCTCTGCTGCGACCGCCTGATTGGTGAAGCGCTTGGAAAAATCCCGGTCGAGGCGGTGCGCAGCCCCAGTGGCGTGAGCGCATTCATGCGCAAGGGTCGAATAGAATCCGACGGCGTCGGTGAACTGCTCGAACTCCGGCATGTAGATGCGGTCTTCGCTGATGCGATACCAGGCGCCGCTGACGCCATAGGTGACGGGAATATCGAGCCTGCCGAAGAAGGCTTCGGCGTGCGCGATGCGTTCGGTCTCGGGCAGCGGCGGTGCATCAGCATCTTCGAAGCCATCGACCTGCGCGCGGTTGAAGACGGCATAGCCACGCGCGAAGAAGCGTGGACGTTCGCCGCCATCTTCATCGCTGGCATCAGCTTCATTGCCGATCACCTCCTCCTTGCCGCGGATCTGCTTCCAGAAGACGATAGTGGTAGCCTTCTCGCCCTTGCGGACCTGCGCACCGCGCTTCGCCCACTGGCGATAGGTTCCCCAGATGCCGCTGCCATATTCTTTGAATTGCGCGGCGATCCAGAGAGCAACCGTGTTGACCCCACGATAGACCTTGCCGGAAGCGATGTTCACGGGCCGGGCGATCGAGGAGCCGTCGTGATGCCACGGCATTGTCCAAGTCCCGGCGCCAGCCTCGATGGCGGCGACGATCTCGTTGGTGATGCGGGTGTAGATGTCGGCTCGGGTCTCGGCCATGGCGGGTCTCCGTGACGGGCCGGCCGGAGCCTTTCTCTCGGCCTCCCAACCCGTCACTCGACCCGCACTGCCCTTTCGCTCTTGGGAGCCCCGCCAACCGCCAAGTGAACCGGGCCCTGCTGGCCTCCCGGCTCACTGCAGAAGTTGCCGGTAGCCACCGCCGATCAGCTTCTCGGCCCTGCGGATCAGGCGCTGCACGCGCGTCCGCAGGAATCCCGCCGTCCAGTCGCGGCGCACAGCGTTCTCGCCGAAGAGCACGGCCGCGATTTCGCGTTGACTGGCACCGCCCTGCAACCCGTCCCAGGCACGTAACAGCATCGTCCAGCGCGGGGCGCGCCGCTCGGGTGGATAAAGGCTCTTCGGAAAGCGGCGGAAGCGGCAGAGGTGATAAAGGCGCTGCAGCGTGAGCGCCTTTGCCTCGATACCGCGTAAGCCTGATAGCGCATAGCGCAGGCAGATCGGACCATCGAGCACCGTGCCCATGGTCACGGCAAGCTGCAGATGGCGCAGGCCGTCGCTGAAGAGGATATGCTCGCAGCCATCGCAACGCAGCACGACCGCCAAATGCTCAACCTGCCGGATGTCGAAGGCGTCTGCCGGATCGGCCGCTATGGGCGTTGCTTCGACGCTCAGGACGAGCGGGTTGCACTCGGG
>JBOHJE010000143.1:0-13076 GCA_050728375.1 Methyloceanibacter sp. | reverse complement strand
CCACTATGATGACGTCGTCGCGCTCGATCAGCGCGCGCGTGGCCGCATGGCGCATACGGTCGATCTGTTCGTTGATCGAGGAGTCCTTCTCGATATAGGTGTCGGTGCGCGGGATATAGGCCTCGGGCTGGTAGTAGTCGTAGTAAGAGACGAAATACTCGACCGCGTTGCTCGGGAAAAAGCTCTTGAACTCGCCATAGAGCTGGGCCGCGAGCGTCTTGTTCGGCGCGAGGATCAGGGCCGGGCGCTGCGTAAGCTCGATCACCTTGGCCATGGTGAAGGTCTTGCCCGAGCCGGTGACGCCAAGCAGCACCTGGTCGCGCTCATGCACATTCACCTGGGCCACCAGCTCGGCGATGGCCTGGGGCTGGTCGCCCTTAGGCTCGAGGTCGGTCTCGATTTTCAAGGCCACGCCGCCTTCCGACTTGTCGGGCCGCGACGGTCGATGCGGGACGAAATCGGGCGCGCCGAAACCGGCCACCAGCGGGTGGTTCTGCATCAGCGGCTGCGGCGCCTCGCCGAAGCCCGGGGTGCGACGGTCCTTTCCGGGCAGCGACAGGCCGGAGGCCTCGCCCGTGACGGCGCGCGGCTCGGCGCGGGAGCCGAAGGTCTTCGGAACGCGATGGGGCATCGCCGAAATATGGCGGCGGGGAGGGGGCTTGGCTAGGGGCTAGCGGAGACCGCGGTGACCGCGACGATCGCCGCCATCCAGAACATGGCCAGCAGCTGGAGCGTGAAGAAGACGAAGCGCAGGCCGACGGTCAGGCTGGTCTCGGCGAACAGCATATGCGTCAGGGTCTGGCAGATCCGCGCCACCAGGACCGCGATTGCCAACTGATCGAGGCGCGGCGTGTCAATGCCGGCGACAGCGGCGGTCAGGGCAATCGCAGCAAAGAGCGGCAGGTTCTCGACACAATTGGCGTGGGCCCGGACGGCGCGGCGATAGGCCGGCGGTCCTTCGGCCGCGCCGCCCGGGAAGTCGGTGGGTTTCGCCTGGCCGGACAGGATGCGGCTCAGGCGGTGAACGCCGATACCGGCGAGGAGTACGAGGATGGTCCACACCACGAAGGCGAGCAGTACCCAAATCGGGACGGTCATGGCGTTTCTCGCAGTCAAGGGAAGGGCAGCGAACCTCCCGATCTTAGAGTCCGGCCAGGTTGCGGGGCTAGCACGCAAACCTATCGGTCCAGCGGCCGCTTTCGGTTACAAAGGTGGCCAACCTCGAGCGGATGGCCCGATGTTACTCGAGCTCATGCATCAAGTGCCGCTTTGGCTGACGACCATCATCGTCACGCTGATTGCGGAGATCTACAGCGTCGGCCTGATGCTACTCAGCCGCTATCTCTTCGGCGTGAGCCGCTTGAGCCTCAACAACGAGGTCGCGGGGTTCAAATTCGCGGTCGTGGGCGTGTTCTATGCGGTTCTGCTGGCGTTCGTCGTGATCGCCGTCTGGGAGGAATATCACGAGACGGAGTCGCACGTCCGCGACGAGGCGAAGGCGACGGTGGATATGTACCGCGCTGGCCGCGCGCTGCCGGCCGAGGGGAGCGGCCAGATTCGAGAGGATCTCCTCAAATATGTCGAAGCCGTGCGCAAGGACGAGTGGCCCGCCATGGCGCTCGGCAAGTCGAGCGAAGTCGCTGCCAACGACCTGGCGAGGCTCAGCGCCGCGATCTTCGACGTGCAGCCCCAGGACCAAAGAGAGGCGGCGGTCTATCACCACGCCATCGACCTTTTGATGGTGCTGACCGATAACCGTAACGAGCGGCTGGACAGTTCCACGGGGTCGGTGCCGAAAGTTCTCTGGTTCGTCCTCATCGTCGGCGGGGCGATCACGCTCGGCTATCCGGCCTTTTTCGCCTCTTCCAACCTGGTTGCGCAAATCCTGATGACGGGCGGCTCTGGCGGCTCTGGTCGCCTTGTCCTTGCTACTCAGCCTCGCCTTCGATTTCCCCTTCACCGGCGATGTGCGCATCTCCCCACGTCCGTTTGACGAGGCCCTGGAACAGATCTCGGGCAATTGGCCGCCAACTCGAGCCGACTGAAGATTCCCCGCCCGATCAGACGAAAATGCGTCACTCAAGGTTGCGTGGAGCAGGGCGCGGTCAGGGCCAGCAACTTGCGCAGGTCTCGATCGTACATGCGCGAGATCCGAGCTGACACGCGGTCGCCTTTCGCTCCGAGTTTGCTGCACTGCACAGACCGCGCGGCACTCAGCGCGATCGATTACGCGCGCCGCGCGACGGCGCATCTTGGTGCGCCGAGAAAGAATTGGTTGTTGAATTTCGGCAAAGGGTACTCGCCAAATTGCCATTTTCTGCTGCGATCAGCCTATAATTGAAAAAAACAATTGACTCACCATGTGGGACGGCAAGTTTGGACTTAGTGAGGCGTGATGATTCGTGCATGTACGCGTCCGTTGAACGGGTCGCATGCGGCCACAGACAGAATCGGAGCAACCACTATGGCTACGAGAACAACCGGGAAGAAGCGCACAACGACGAGAAAGACGACAGCACGCAAGAGCACACGCGGCGCTGCCGCGCGGAAGACAACTACTCGGCGCACTGCAAGGAAGCCGGCGCGCAAGACCGCCGCAAGAAAGTCGACCGCGAAACGGTCGACGGCGAAGCGGAAGCCTGCGGCGCGGAAGACAGCCCGGAAGGCCGGCGCGCGGAGAACAGCCACGGCAAGGCGGAGCACGGCGCGCAAAACCACTGCGCGGCGGTCGACCGCAAGGAAACCGGCTGCGCGAAGAAGCACAGCTCGCAAGAGCACCGCGCGCAAACCTGCGCGAAAGCCGGCAGCCAAGAAGCCTGCGCGGCGCGCTTCGGCTAGCAAGCCGGCAGCCGCCCCCGTCGCAACAAAGCCAGCCGCTCCCGCGCCGGCGGCACCGAAGCCGACGCCCGTCATGACGAAGCCGGCAGCCCCGGCTCCGGCCAGGCCAGCCGCTCCCTCGATGCCGCAGGCTCCCTCTGCGGGAGGCGGCGGCATGTCGCCACGCCCGGCGAGCCCGATGGGTACCGGCACGCCCGGCTACGCGGCACCGCGTCCGGCCATGCCGAGCTCGAGCCCGCAGCCCTATCGACCGTCTTGGGCGAGGGACGACGAAGACTAAAAATGACGAAGGGCCGGCGCCAAACGCCGGCCCTTTCAGTATGGGCCAGCGATCGCCTCGCTGTAAATTCTCCATCAATCTGCCGCCGCGACCACCGGCCTCGCAACCGGTTGACTCTGTCCCACTAGAGATTGCGGAACAGATTCCCGGCAAGCAGGAGGAGGAACCCGAGCAGCAGTGTGCCGAACGCATTGCCGTTGACCATGGGAATCGCTGCCTGAAAGTAATGCGCGAGGAACGCAAGAAGGGCGAGTACGACGGCGATAAGGAAGATTATTCGTGACGGCGGTGTCAGCCGCATGATGATATTAGCCCCCCAACTGTCATTGTATTTGTGCAGTGCAGTGTAGCGGGCGCTGATTAAGCTGACGAGCCAGTTTCGCGTGTAAGTCAGGATGCTCAATCCGTCACGTTCTGGCGTATGCCCTAACACCGAGCCCAACAATCTCCAATCCCCTTCGCGAGAACCCCATGACTCTGTTAGCCGGTTTGATCAAGCCCGGGCTGTGGCCCCATGTGATGCCGATCATCCTGCTCATTGCTCCAACGTGTTCATGACCTTGGGCGGGTACGGGCATCTGAAGTTCAAGGCCGTGCCCATCGTGATCGTCATGCTCGTGAGCTGGGGCATCGCTTTCGTGGAATATTGCTTTGCCGTACCCGCCAACCGCCTGGGCAGCGCGGTCTACTCCCCAGCCGAATTGAAGACCATGCAAGAGGTGATCACGCTTATCGTGTTCGCGGGCTTCACCGCGATCTATTTCAAAGAGCCTCTTGGCATGATGCAGGGGGCCGGTTTCGTGCTGATCGCGCTCGGCGCAGCCTTGGTATTTCGGGGTCAGGCATAGATTGAGAGATCCGGCTCGCCGCAGGATGGCCCCCGGAAGGGACGAACCCTTGCCGGAGGCCGTATTGGGCTCAGGCGCCCCTGAACAGATTGCCGATCGCGAGGACCACATAGGCCGCTGCGAGAATCCAGAATCTGTATTCAGAGACGAAGGGGATCACCAGGAATGCGCCGATGATCGCCAAGGCGGCCAAAATCAGGGTAACCACGAACAGCGCCGTTGTCGGCGGTGACAAATTCATGTCCAGCCCTCCCTCTGTTGACGAGCGGACTGTAATCGTTTTCTGTGAAAAAGCGAGCTGGTTTGGCTCGGCAAGCCGCGCGAATCGGGGCGTTCGCGCCGATCGAAAGGCCGCCGAAGAGGAGGGAAGTAATGGGTCCAATGATGCGGTTGGTCCTCGGTCTTGCCGTTCTCGTGGGAATCTTGGCAGCCGTAGCCATCGGCCTCCCGGCGCATGTGACCGTGTCGCGATCGGTCGTCATTAACGCGCCGGAATACGCAGTCTTCCCTTATATCAACGATCTCCGGCGCTTTAGCGAATGGTCGCCCTGGGCGGCTCGCGATCCGGACATGCGGACAACCTATTCGGGGCCTGAGTCGGGAAAGGGCGCGGGCGTTGTGTGGGAAAGCGACCAACCTTCGATCGGTAAAGGCAGCATGGAGATCGTCGACAGCGAGCCGTCGAAAAGCATCGACCTCGTCGTGAATTATAACGGCCTCGAGGGGACCGGATACTACGCGCTGTCGCCCGCCGGGTCCGGTAGCAAGGTCACCTGGAGCTTTGGCTACGACACCGGGTCAAGTCCGCTCAAGCGGTGGAAGGGGTTGATGCTCAATGGCTTGGTGGGCGCCGAGTACAGCGCGGGGCTCGACAAGCTGAAGGCCCGCATCGAGGAGGACCGCCGGCCGATGGCGCCGCCCGTGGCTCCACCTCCGCAAGGCGGCATATCGAGTGAGTTCGAGCAACCCGCGCCGGGCGCCCCCAGCGAGACGGTCGATCCCCAGAATCCGCAGCAGGTTCCGGGTCAGCCTGCGCCTGGCGTGGAGCCGCCACCCGCGGCGGCCGGGAATTTGCCGCCGGTGCCCCTGCCAAGGCCTAACCGGCGCTGATCGTTGCGAGCGCCGGCGACCGCAATCGACCAAAAATTGGTGCTAGCTAAAGCTTCCGCTGGTCGGAGGTTGGCTCCGGTTCCCTCGCGGGCGTCGCTTCGGATGCCTGGATGATGAGACGCAGGGAGCCTGCCACGTCAAGCGGCAAGCAGCTGACGGTCGATAGGTTGCCGTCGGCAAGCTCGGAAGCGCTCTCAGCCAAATGCGGATCGACGACTCTACGGCCGGTGACCTTGTAAACATGCGAGGAGCCGTCCGCCCCCGTGACCGTGATCTTGTCGCCGATGACCACGTCGCCAAACTCAGCGCCGGTCTTATCAGCACGGGCCGGAGTGACGGGATGGGCGGGGCGTGAGGCATGCTTCTCGCCCGCGCTCTGTTTGAGGACCGCGGCCAAGCCAAGCCGGGGCACCTTCGCTCCCGGCGCAGCCGACATATTCTTCTCAGACGCGGCCTCCCACGGCCAGGCCGCCGGCTCAACGTCGCCAGCGAGTGCGCGCTGCCAGGCGCTCTGGTGAAGCGCCTGCGCCAAGTCGGACCGATCGAGCAGAGGGAAGTCTCCCTTGGTCTGCACGAGCCCAAAAGTCACGAAGACAACAGCCGCTCCAATCGCCAACCCAAGCCTTGCGCGCGGGCGGAGAGAGAGGAGGAGGAACTGCGCCGACCCCCGTTTCGACATCAGATCCTCCTCTCGATCCGCCGCGGGGAGGCATCGTCGCGGCGGTGGCAACGCCATTCGCGGAGCGTTACCGCGCTTAGGGTGATGAGTTGCAAATCGAATCCTCCGAATTGCCTGATGCCGGTCGTCTGGCCCGCCACTGGGCGGTGCCGACCGGATTCTGCCCTGTCCTTCGGTCCCGGTCAAATCCGGCCGAACCCGGGGGACCACATCAATCCCGCCTCCGCGTACGACTGGGCGGCGCGGAGGCCCCGTCTGGTAACGCCACAGCATCGCCGTCAGGGCGCTCAGGCAGACCAGCAGGAACAGGAAGATTGCGATCCTGTGGTTCATGCCGAGGCTTGCGGACGGCAGCGCGGGCTGCGCTTCGGCTTTGGGGACGACCGTCAGCGGCAGGACCGGTGCCATTGACGTCGGCGACGACGTCGGTGTTGAGGCGCGGGGCCTCGACGAGGCGGCGCCATCCTCAGACTTTAGCAGCAACGCCCCAGTATTCATGTCGCCCGGATTGACGAAGTTCGCGGGTGTGGCGCTTGCCGGCTCGGCCTTGGCGAAAATATTTGGGGGCGTGAAAAGAAGCAGGAGGAAGAGAGAAAGTAGGGACAGAATGGCCGGAGCTGCATTGGAGCGCGGAGCGCGGCGCCGCATGGTCATCGACTTTGCCCTCGATTCCCCAGCACGCGCCGAGGGGACCATGCCATTTGGGCGGGGCTTTAGCCGTATTGTGGCGGAGCGCGATGCTTCCGGTGGCGAGGCCGCCTCAGGTGTGGCGCAATTGCGGAGGAGCGCGCGCGGCTCCTCGCGCCGGACGAAGCGGAACACTGAGCCGCAGCAGGAAGTTAGCTCTCCACTTAGGGAGGAGGGCGGGCTCCGCAGCCTCCCCCCCCGTCAACCCCGAATTCCAAGGAGCGCAGTCCCCATGGCCCAAATGAAATCGTTGGACGACCTGTTCATCAACCTGCTCAAAGACGTCTACTACGCCGAGAAGCAGGTCCTGAAAGAGTTACCGAAGTTGGCCAAGAAGGCCGATTCTCCAGAGCTGCGCCAAGCGTTCCAGGACCACCTCACGGAAACGGAAGGTCAGGTGAAGCGCCTCGAGAAGGTCTTCGAGTTGTGCGGCCTAAAACCAGCCGCCAAGAGCTGCCCCGCCATCAAGGGCATCATCGAGGAGGGCGAGGAGGACATCAAGGAAGCCAAGGATCCCGATGTCTGCGACGCCATCATGATCGCCGACGCGCAAGCCGTCGAGCATTACGAGATCGCGCGTTACGGCACGATGATCGCATGGGCGAACCAGCTCGGCATGAAAGATGCCGCGAGCCTGCTGAAGCAGACGCTGGATCAGGAATACAATGCCGATAGAGTGCTGACTCAGCTCGCAGAAAACCATCTCAATCGCCAAGCCGCCGCTTAGGCCGCAGTCTCTTAAGCATAGTGCGCACCAAGCAGCGCGGGCCGTTCGCCCGCGCTGCGGCGTTTGCGCCACGACACTTGCGGCCGATTGCCGCCGTGCGTAGGTTCGCGCATATTCCGGCCGCTGGATTTTACAGACAAACAGGAGCTTTCGATGGGACTGGTCGCCCGCACGCTCGAACGGGTCAAACCCTCGCCAACCATGGCGATTACGAGTAAGGCGCGCGAGATGAAGGCCGCCGGCTTCGACGTCATCGGCCTTGGCGCGGGCGAACCCGATTTCGACACGCCCGACAACGTTAAGGAGGCGGCGATCGAGGCCATCAAGCGCGGGGAGACCAAATACACCGCGGTCGACGGCATCCCCGAGCTCAAGCGCGCCATCTCCGAGAAATTCCAGCGCGAGAACGGCCTCGCCTACAAGCCTTCCGAGATCACAGTCGGGACGGGCGGCAAGCAGGTGCTCTACAACGCCCTGCTTGCCACGCTCAATCCCGGCGACGAGGTGATCGTGCCGTCGCCCTATTGGGTGAGCTATCCCGACATCGTGTTGTTGGCGGGCGCCGAGCCGGTCGTCGTCAAGACGAAGCTCGAGGACGGCTTCAAGCTCCGGCCCGAGGCGCTCGCCAAGGCGATCACGCGCAAGACCAAATGGTTCATCCTCAATTCGCCGTCGAACCCAACGGGCTCAGCCTATACGCGCGACGAGATCAAGGCGCTGACCGATATTCTGCTTAAGCACGAGCATGTCTGGGTTCTGTCCGACGACATCTATGAGCACCTCGTCTATGACGGGTTTAAGTTCACGACGCCGGCTGAGGTCGAGCCGAAACTCAAGGCTCGAACGCTTACGCTGAACGGTGTTTCCAAGGCCTATTCGATGACCGGTTGGCGCATCGGCTACGCCGGCGGCCCGGAGCCACTGATCAAGGCGATCGCCACCCTCCAGTCGCAATCGACCTCGAACCCCTGCTCGATCAGCCAGTGGGCTTCGGTCGAGGCGCTGCAAGGGCCGCAAGGGTTCCTCAAAGACTGGGTCAAGTCGTTCCAGGACCGGCGCGACCTCGTGGTGTCGATGCTCAACCAGGCCAAGGGCCTCAGCTGCCCGAAACCCGACGGCGCCTTCTATGTGTATCCCTCCTGCGCCGACACAATCGGCAAGACCTCGCGCGAGGGGACCAAGATCGCCACGGACGAGGATTTCGCCACCGCTCTTCTCGCGGAGGAGGGGGTGGCGGTCGTGCATGGCGCGGCGTTCGGGCTCTCGCCTTTCTTCCGCATCTCCTATGCCACCGGAATGGAGGCGCTCGAGGAAGCGTGCCGACGCATTCAGCGGTTTTGCGCTAACCTCAGCTGAGACGGCTTTCGTTACGAGCGAGGCGACATAATGGACGTGAAGTTCAGCAAGCTCAGCACCGGCAACCAGATCGAAGGCAAGATCATGGAGATCCGCAAGGGCGCCGTGACGGCCATCGTCTACGTCGCCATAGCCGGGGACACCACGCTTCAGGCGAGCGTCACCATCGCCACGCTCGAGAGCCTTGGTCTCTATGAAGGCAAGACTGTCGCCCTCATCATCAACCCGAGCGACATTATCATCGGCTGCGACTAGGCAGGAACGGGATTCTCAAGGCTCACGTCGCGTCGGCGGGGCGCACACAAGCGCCGATTTGTCATGCGCGCGGAAGCGCGGAGGCGGGTATCCAGTAATCATTGGCCTTCGCGTTCTGCCCCGCAGGGTGGTTACTGGCTCGCCGGGGTCAAGTCGGCGATGACGACACAGCGGGAGGGATTGTCCTGCGGGCCATGAATACAATCTCGGTAGCTGAAGAGACGACCGCTTCGGATCGAGGATCGCGCACGCTTCGACTCGCCGACGGAAGGCAGCTCGGCTACGGCGAATTCGGCGATCCTCGGGGATTGCCGGTGCTTGCGCTCCACGGCACGCCGGGCTCGCGCTTCATGTTCGCGCTGACGGACCGCGAAGCGCGCGATCGGGGTTTGCGGATCATCGCGCCCGAGCGCCCGGGCTATGGCCTGTCAGGCTTCCGGCACTGCCGGACGCTCGCCGAGACTGCGGAGGACGTGAAGGCGGTCGCCGATGCGCTCGGCCTGGAGCGCTTCGGGCTGATCGGAGTCTCGGGCGGCGGCCCTCACGCGGTGGCTGCTGCGGCAGCGATGCCTGAGCGCGTGTCGTTGCTGGCGCTGATCGGGCCGGTCGGCCCGATTGCCGAGTGTAGCAGGCACATTCGCATGACGACGCTGCACCGGCTGGTCTTCACGCGGATGAGTCGGTCTCGCGGGGCCTGCGCGTTATTCTTCTGGACCCTGCGCACGCTCGCCCGCCACGTACCGGGCGTCGCGTTCCGTCTTCTATTGCAGCGGGTCACCCCCAGCGACCGCGCCGTCCTGCTGCGTCCGGAGGTGAAGGCCAATCTGCAAGCCGCGATCCGGGAAGGCTTGCGGCCTGGCATTGGCGGGGCGCTTCAGGATCTGCGCCTGTTCTGCGGCGTTTGGAATCTGCCGCTCGCCGAAATCGACGTTCCGGCTGCGCTCTGGCAGGGCGGCGACGATACGATCGTGCCGCCTGACGCCGCCTGCCATCTCGCGTGCGAACTGCCCAATTGCCGGCTCGATGTGATCCAGGGCGTGGGTCATTATTGGGTGTTCGGCCAGTTCGGGCGTATGCTCGACGCCGTCGAGGCGGGGTTGCGTGCGTAGCCCGCAAGTGCTCGATGAGGGCGATGAAACCGGCCTTCACTCATTGCGCCCTTCACGTGGGCGATCTGGACGCGTCGATTGCCTTCTACCGCAACTATTGCGGGCTCGAGATCGTCAAAGAGCACGGGCAGGGCGACGGCCGCGCCGTGTGGCTCGCCAGTCCCGGCGCCGAGCAGAGCTTCGTGCTCGTGTTGCTCGGCGGCGGCCCAATGCGGACGCAAACGAAGGACGACATGACTCATTACGGCTTCGGCGTGCCCTCCCGCCAGGAAATCGAAGAGATCGCCGCGCGGGCAAAGGAGGAGGGGTGCCTACATTGGGAGCCGCGGGATTACGCGCCGCCCACCGGCTATCTGTGCGGAGTGAGGGACCCGACCGGCTACATCGTCGAGTTCTCCCACGGTCAACCGCTCGGGCCTCATCAGAAGAAAGACTAGGTCTCGAAATCTCGTGCCGGCGTCGATCGGATTGGAGCCGTGGTGGGCGGGCGGCTCCTAGAACTTGTCGTAGGTCAGGCAGCAACAATCCTTCAAACCGTCGGGGCGCATTTTGCAGGCGAGCTTCTCCTCAGCCCCGGGGCAGGCTTGCGGGGTGGCGTCGGCGGCCAGTCCATTCTTGCATGTCGCGGTGTAATGAACGCAATTGCCGCCCAACAATTCCGAGCTTTCGGGGCAGCGGCAATTGGGTGGCGACCCCACCATTCCGGGTTTACAGGCGGCCCCAGCCCCATCGGGCATTGCCGGCGGCTGGCCGCCCGGTACCATCGGCGGACTCGGCGCCTCTGTGCCGGCGCCGGGGGAGGACTTGGTGACCCCCGGCACCTTGTGTTGCCCACTATCGAGTCCCCCTGGAACGTATTTGCACGTGAACTGTCCATCGAACTGTCCGCAGCGAAGTTTCGCCTCCACAGCTCCGTCGCCGGGTGGAACCCGGGGCAGCGCGCAAAGAAACGATGCCAGTACAATTACGCAAATCCGACGCATATCCGCCCCGTCCTGTGTGTGACCCGAATAATGACAAGGGACGCGGAGCGGAACACCGGGGAAGGCTCCCGACGGCGCTCTCAGCGAAGGCGCCGCCCATATGCGAATTGGCCCCCTTGCCAGAGGCGCTTCAGCTTGACACGATAGCGTCATCAAGGCTCGCGTGGGGGTAAGAGGGCCGGAAACAGGCCCTCCTGCGCGGCGTGCCGCCAAGGGAGGAGACAATGGGCCAAGCGCAGGGCCAGCCAGCCCGCAGCGCCCGCTGCATCGCACTGGTTGGTCCCTATCTCAGTGGTAAGACGACACTTCTGGAAGCAATCCTGGCGCGCACCGGCGCCATCAAGCGCCAGGGCACCACCGCCGCCAACAATACGGTGGGCGATGCCTCTGACGAGGCCCGTCATCACGGCATGAGCGTCGAGATGAACGTCGCCACGGTCGATTTTTTGGGCGACAGCTTCACTTTCCTCGACTGCCCCGGTTCCATCGAATTCCAGGCCGATGCAGCCAATGGCATCACCGGGTGCGACGCCGCCGTCGTGGTGTGCGAGCCGGACGAAAAGAAGGTGCCCGCGCTGCAACTCATCCTCAAGCAGCTCGAGGATCGGGGCATCCCGCACCTCCTGTTCATCAACAAGATCGACAAGGCCGAGGCCCGTGTGCGCGACATCGTGCCAATGCTTCAGCCTGCCAGCACCAAGCCTTTGGTGCTGCGCCAAATTCCCATCTGGGAGAACGAGATCGTCACCGGCTTCATCGATCTCGCGCTCGAGCGCGCGTTCGTCTATCGCGAGCACGCGCCCAGCGAGGTGGTCGAAATCCCCACGGTCCTCTCGGACCGCGAGAAGGAGGCACGTTTCTCCATGCTCGAGAAGCTGGCCGATTATGACGACGAGCTGATGGAGCAGCTTCTGGAGGACGTGCCGCCGCCGCGCGACCGCGTCTTCGACGATCTTTCAAAGGAGCTGCGTGAAGGTCTGATCTGCCCGGTGCTGCTCGGCTCGGCCGACAACGGTAACGGCATATTGCGTCTGCTTAAGGCGCTGCGGCACGAGGCGCCGTTCGTGCAAACGACGGCGGAACGTCTCGGCGTAGCCGGCGCGCCGTCCTGCGCCTATGTGCTGAAGACCTTCCATACGACGCACGGCGGCAAGCTTTCGCTGGCGCGCATCCTTGCCGGCTCGTTTGCCGACGGCACTACTGTCTATGGCGGAGAAGGAGACGAGCGCATCGCCGGGATCTTCACGCTGATGGGGCAGGATCCTGTCAAGGGCGGCGAAGCCAGAGCGGGCGATACGGTTGCCTTCGGACGCCTCGACAGTATCAAGACCGGCGACACCCTGAGCGAGGAGAAGAGCAAGGCGCCGAGCATCGAGCGCGCCTCGATCTCCGAAGCCGTGTTCGGGCTTGCCATCGGCGCGAAGGAGAAGAAGGACGAAGTGAAGCTCACGGCGGCGCTCGCCAAGATCATCGAGGAGGACCCCTCCATCACTCTTTCCCATAGCCAGCACACAGGCGAGATGGTGCTGTGGGGCCAGGGCGAGATGCATTTGCGCGTGGCACTGGAGAAGCTCGTTCGCAAATACGGGATAGATGCGAGCACGAGGCCGCGGCAAATCCCTTACAAAGAGACGATCCGCAAATCCACCGAGGTGCGCGGCCGGCACAAGAAGCAATCTGGCGGCCACGGTCAATTCGGCGACGTGGTGGTGACCATCTCGCCGCAGGCGCGGGGCGAAGGGTTCGACTTCTCAGACAAGATCACCGGTGGCGTCGTGCCAAAGAATTACATCCCCTCGGTCGAAATCGGCGTACGCGACTATCTCCAGTCCGGCCCGCTCGGCTTTCCGGTGGTTGATGTCGCCGTGTGCCTGATCGACGGCTCATATCATTCGGTCGACAGCTCCGACATGGCCTTCCGCCAGGCCGGCCGCATTGCCATGAGCGAGGGCATGCCGCAGTGCCAGCCGGTGCTGCTCGAGCCCGTGATGGCGGTCGCCATCGCCGTACCGTCGGACGCCACGGCCAAGATCAACTCGATCGTTTCCGGGCACCGGGGGCAGATCCTCGGCTTCGATGCGCGTCCCGGCTGGCCCGACTGGGATGTGGTGCAGGTGAATATTCCGGAGGCCGAGATCCAGAATCTGATCGTCGAGCTGCGCTCGGCGACGGCCGGCGTTGGCACCTTCCACGCCACCCCGGAC
>JBOHJE010000142.1:0-10478 GCA_050728375.1 Methyloceanibacter sp. | reverse complement strand
GAAGGGCTACAAGCGCCGCAAGTGCAGCCTGACGGTGTGGATCAACCCGAACGGCGACATAGGTGTGAATAGCTGGCGCGGCCAAGACCCCATCGCCACGAAGGATTGGGTGCGCGCCCGTTGCGGCCTTCCGGCATGGGCACCCAAGAAGCGGAAGCCCAAGCCGCTACCGCCGCTATGGGAGCGCAATCAGTTCCTGGCCGAATCGCTCATGATCGTCCGTGACCGGAAGCGGATCACTTTCGAACAACTCGCCCTCATCATCAACGATCTCAAGAATGCAAGCCCTGGCGTGAATTTAAAGTCCGAGGCGGAAGTTTACGCCCAAGAGTTCAGGTTTCACCGCCACCGAGTTAGAGGCCGCTATGCGCGCAGAGTGGCGCTTCTATACGGCAGCCGAGCGCGCCGCAATTTTCCAGATCACCTATGACCAGTATCGCCGGCTGGGCCTTCGCCGCTCGGGCTGCGTCGAGCTCGATCCGACCGAGCGTCGCCGCCTCACCAAGCAGCGCTACAACGCCACGAGGCGAGCCGAGCGCGCCGCCAAGAGACATTCAAAGAGCGCCGTTGGTCGCGCTCTCCTTCGTCCCTCTGACAAGATGGGGACAGTAAGGGTGCCAAGTTCAGAAGCAGTAGTTGGTTTGGCAAAGAGTAGAGGTAGAGACCGTGAGAGTGAGGTCTTTGGGGGCAAAATCCATCAAAGTGAAAAAATCGGCGCGCGCACAACGGGCCTAGGCGGCAAGCGGCTTTCGCAACTCCAGTATCCGATCCGAGATCGCGCGGTCGCTCCCTTGGCCGCGATTGCTGCCGCCGCCCAGATCAAGTTCGCGCAGATGACAGAATCCTCCTGCAATCGGCAGTCGGCGGGCTCGCAGCCCGAGTACCGGCTGGCGTAGTCGAGGATGTTGTCGCGCAGCGCCACCGCGGCCTTCTCCACCGCCTGGCCCGCCACAACGGTCCCCGTGCTGGCGAACGTGCCCGTATCGTAGGGCGTCTTGTCCGTGTTGCCGTTGATGATGGCGATTCTAGCGACGCGCGTATTCAGCACCGATGCTGCGAGCTGGCGATGCGAGGTCGTCGAGCCGTTGCCCATCTCTATCGAGCCGACCGCCAAATGATAGCTGCCGTCGGCCAGTAGCCGCATCTCGGCGCCCGAGCGGTGCTCGGTCGGAGGGCCCGAGTCCAGCATGGCGAGAGCGACGCCGGTGCCTTCGAGCCAATCGTCCCCTTCCGGTTTCGCCGCCCCCCGGCCGCTCTTGAGTGCCTTCTCGACGAGATCGAGACACTGGTCGATGCCGTAGCTGCCGAACATCACGTCCGAGGTTTCCTTCCATATCGATTCGATCCGGTCGGTTTCGCGGACCTTGTTGATGCGCCTGATCTCGAAAGGATCGATCCCGAGCAGCCTCGCGAGATCGTCCATTGCGCATTCGATGGCGAAGGTCGTTTGCGAGGCACCGTAGCCTCTGAAGCCGCCGGCCGGGACCATGTTAGTGTAGACGGCGTACCCCGTCGGCCTTCTTGTTCTCGCAGCGATAAGCCGCAATCGGGCTGCCGAGCGCCGCCGCCAGAGTCTCGCCGCCGTGATTTCCGTAAGCCCCGGTGTTGGACACGACCCGCACCTGCATTGCCGTCAGCGTGCCGTCTCGCTTGGCGCCGAGCTTTACATGCGTTTTCATCGGATGACGCGTGGTGGCGCCGATGAATTGCTCTGCTCTGGTGAACTCCCACATTACCGGGCGGCCGGTCTTCAGCGTGGCGAGCGCGCAGAGATCCTCGGAGATCATCTCCTGCTTGCCGCCGAAGCCGCCGCCGATGCGTTCCGTGAAGACATGCACGTCGCGATCGAACAGCCCGAGCAGATAGCAGAGCTTCTGCTTGGCGATGAATGGCGCCTGCGAGCTCGTCCGCACATGAAGCCTGCCGTCATCCCCCCGCCAGGCGATAGAGCCGTGCGTCTCGAGATGCACGTGCTGCGCGCGCGAGGTCGAATAGGTCATTTCATGGATCGCATCGGCCTCGGCGAGGCCCTGCTCGACATTGCCGAGCTCGCCATGGATGTCGACATAGATGTTGTCGCGGAAGGCGATGCTCTTTTCATGAAGAATCGGCGCGCCGGGCTCCATGGCTGCTTCCGGGTCGAAGACGGCCGGCAGCAGCTCGTAATCGACGTCGAGTAGCCGGCAGGCCTCTTCCGCGGCACCCTCGGTCTCGGCCACGACGGCGGCGACGCGCTGGCCGACGAAGCGGACGACGTTATCGAGCATGTAGGTGTCGTCTGGATCGACAAGATGGTCTTCGTGGGTGGCCGTGGAATAGAGCTTCCGCGGCACGTCCTCCCAGGTGTAGACGGCGACGACGCCGGGGGACCGCCAGGGCCTTTTCCCGTCCGATGGACTTGATGCGCGCGTGGGCATGTGGCGAGCGCAACAACTTGAGATGCAACGCATTTTCAACGCGCGTGTCGAGCGTATAACGAGCCTTGCCAGTGACGATTCCTTCGGCGAAGGGGTTGCGCAGGCTCCTGCCACAAGCCTCTTCCGCGACGTCTTCCTCCACGTTCACGACGCCGTGCAGCGCATCGTCGATGCTGTGATAACTCGTGCAGCGGCAGAGATTTCCCTTCAGCACGCGCGGCAGATCTTGCAGGGACTCTTCATCGAAGGTAGCGGCAGTCATGATCATGCCGGCGGCGCAGAAGCCGCATTGGAACGCCTGCGCATCCAGGAAGGCTTGCTGCATAGGGTGAAGCTTACCGTCCTGCGCCAGCCCCTCGATGGTCGTGACTGCGCGCCCCTCGGCGCGATAGGCCGGCATCAGACAACTGTGAAACGGCGTGCCGTCGAGCCAGACGGTGCAGGCGCCGCAATCGCCCTGATCGCAGCCCTTCTTCACGCCGAACCAGCCGTGGTCCCGCAGGAACGATCTCAAGCATTGGCCGGGCGCCGGCTCGGCCGAGAGCTGCTTGCCGTTGACCGAGAGGTTCATCGCGTCGCGAGCTCCGCACGTATCTCCTCGGCATAATGATAGGCGAGATGACGTTTGTAGGGAGCGGAGCCATGCACGTCGCCGAACCAATCCTCATCGGCGATCTTCGCCTCGATCGCATGACGGAGCGCCTCGGCCGACGGCAAACGGTCGAAGTGCAATTGCACGGGTCTCGCCGTCGCGGCCGTGACGGTTAAGACAAAGTCGTCTCGGTTTGGCGTCTGTGTGCCGACGATCAGCGCCGCCGACCGGCCGAGATGCGTGAGAGAGGAGCGGCGAAAGGCAAAGCGCTTGGAGAGCGCGTCAGCCGGGAGATGGATGCTGCGCAGCAACTCGCCGGGCTGAAGCACATTCGAGTGGTTGCCGACGACGAAATCGACCGCTGCGATCTTGCGGGGTTCCGCCTTGCGCGGCCACAGCTTGTAGGTCCCCTCCAGCGCGGTCGTGAGCGAGATCATCGAACCCGCCGGCAATGACATGCAGATATTCCCGCCAACCGTCGCGGCATTGTAGATCTTGAACGACATCAACAGCGCATGGCAGCACAGCCGCATAAGCGGCGCGGCCGTCCATTCCGGCGGCCCCTTGAACCGCTCGAGTTCGGCGATGGTGCAGGTCGCGGCGATCTCCAGGCCCTCGTCGGTCGCTTTCAGCGAAGGCCAACGGAGCGTCTCGAGATCGATTAGCGTGTGGGTGGATATTTGCGGCGTCGAGAACAGCCAAGTGCCCCCGGCAAGCCAGGCGTAGCCTTCACGCCACTCGGGGATCACGCCGGGAGATGTGGGCCGCTTGACCTCCGTAATGGTGTTCAGATTCATGGTCTTGGCCCACGAACGACGCCGGCACAGAGAGGCGACAATGCCTGATTCACGGCAAGACGGATAGAGCGCAACACGCCGGAGGGCTAATCTACAGGCCGATATGACTCCAATCCCTATGCGCATTGCGGCAATCGTTCTCGCCGCCGGTCGCTCGGCACGCATGGCGGCGCGTCATAAGCTGCTCCAGCCGCTCGACGGAAAGCCGATCGTATGTCACGTCGCGGGGACCGCCCTTGCAAGCGGCGCCGACCCGGTCATCGTGGTCACGGGGTCCGAAGCCCCGCGCATCGCGGAGGCGCTGGGTGACCTGAGCGTCACCATCGCCAACAATGCAGCCTTCGAGCAAGGTCTGAGCACCTCGCTCCGGGCGGGTCTTGCCGCACTTCCCCCCGGCATCGATGGAGCGATCATGTTGCTTGGCGACATGCCAAGAGTCGGCATTTCAGTCCTCCGCGCGTTGATGGCGGCCTTTGGTAGTGCTGGCGACATCTGCGTGCCCGTGAACGAGGGGCGAACGGGCAATCCGATCCTGTGGGGACGCCGGTATTTCCACGAGATGATGCGGATCACCGGCGATTTCGGCGCCAAGCCACTTTTGGCGCGCCACAAGGCACGCATGATCGAGGTTGAGGTCGGATCGAGCGGAATCTTTGCCGACGTCGACACCGCCGAGGATCTCGCGCGACTCAAAGGCGGGGCAGAGTGAGAGCCCTCCAGTTTGAGTCGTCATGGCGGCCACCTGGGTCCGGCTTCACCGGCCCGGGCGCAGGCATGACCAATTTTAGGACTGCTCTGGAAAAGAGCGGATTTGATCCGCGGGCTACAGCAGATGCCAAAGGACGGCGATCTCGATGAGGTAGCAGAGCACGAGCACCACGGGCATAGTTTGCACCAGCCAGCGTGGCCGGTTCTCCGGGAAGAGCCACGCGTGAAATCCCCAGATGGCGAGCGGCATTAATGGCCAAGTCGTTAGCGTAACGCTCAAAGCGTTGCCGATGAAGGTCCGTAGCGCCGGATTGAGCGCTTCGAGGTGAGGATTGAGGAATCGCAGCTCCAGCATGACAACCGGAAAGAGCGTGAGCAGAACGAGGCAAGCCGTCTTCCACATATTGGGCGGCTTTCCGGTCGTGGGATCGTTTGCCACCCAGCCGGGAAACGACGTGTCGACACGCTGAGCGTGGAACCCTTGCACCAGGTTCTCGCTCTCCTTGACCATCGCCGCGCGTTCATCGGATTTCAGCCACGTATCGAGATGCGCCGCCGAGTCGAAGCGCAGCACAGTCGTCCAGCCGGTCTCGTTGCGCTGGGGCGGTTGAACGAAAGACCCGATATAGCCGGGATATTTCGCCTGCAGTTTTTGGATGCGGTTCGCCCAGGCGCGATACGCCGCTTCCTTTCCCGGCTTGATCTCGGTGACCATCACCATAGTCACGCCGTGCTTCACGGAATACTCGACGGCGGCCTGTCCGACGAGCTGCATCGCCAAGCCGCCTTCGACCAGCGGCTCGAGCTCGTGGACGAGTTGACCATTCCCCTTGCCGCGGCGCCACTTCCGCAACGCATCGACCGAGGTGAAGCGTGCCAGCGCCACCGCCTCCAGCTGATCAGGCGGCGCCGGCGGCCAAAACTCGACGCTCACCGCACCAGGAGCAGCGAGAACCGAAGTCTGCCAGCGGACTTGCCACTGTGCGAACTCCGGCCCGCTTCCCGGACGAACGCGCGCGCAAAGAAGAAGCGTGGAGACCTCGTCGCTCACGGCATCCTCAATCGCCACCGAGCGCGTTCGGCTGCGATCCTTCTGCGGAGACGACTGTGCTGAGTTGACGAGCGACGAGGCTGGAAGCGTCAGGATCGGGTTTGAGGAGTTCGAATTTCAGAACCTGCGCGATCTTGTCTACCGAGGAGATGCCGCCGACGAGAAGATCGGCGCCGTAGGTCGTGCTCGTCGTGGCGACGCTCACGCCGGACCCTTCGCCGAACGGCCTGAAGTTCGCGATTTCGGCGAAGTCGGCGATGGGGGTGTGCTCGGCACCGGCGACATAGATCTTCGGACCCCCGTCCAGTCTCGAACCGCTGGAGTAGACCTTCACCTCGCCGGGACCGGTAAGCTGGCCGACGACGATCCGCTCCGCGCCGCCGAGCGAACCCGCAAGCCACCCGGTTGCCAACGACAAGCCACCTCGATAGCTCATGCCGAAGGGCATGAAGGCATTGGTGACGGCGGGCTTGTTGTCGCCGGGCTCACACTGGTCCGCCCCAGGTCCGGCGGACTTCTTTTGGCCGATCGGCTTCATCAGGGAGAAATTGAAGACCTTCACCTGCGCCATGCTGCCCGCACCCGGGGTGGTCACGACGCTGTAACGGCCTGTCGTGAAATCGACGAAGCCGGAGGCGACGCTCACGCCGTTGCGGTCGTCGAGATAGGGACTGAAGGTCGAGAACAGCGCCGGTGCCGTTCCCGGCGACGATGGCAGCCGAGACTTGCAGACTTTGACTTCGCTCGGGATGCCCGGCGGGGAACCGACGATGATGTTGTCGGCGGTCGAGCCGTCGATCTGCGAAGAGGCTACGCTGATGCCGCCACCCGCCGAGGAGTCGAAGGCCTCGAATCGGGCGAGTTCCGTCGTGAACGGAGCCTTGCCGCCTTTCGGCTTGCCCGCGTAGGCGACCACCTCAGGCGCGTGGTCCTTTCCGGCGCCGACCACCAAATCGTACACACTGTCGTCATCGATATCGCCCATGGCGACGCTTGGCGTTCCCTCGTATCCGGCGAACGGCTTGACCGTCGCCACGAGCTTGTCGCCGTTGCCGTCGTAAACCTTGACCTCGGCCGCGCGTCCCTTCGACCCCGGAACCGCCACTGCATAGGTCGAGGCGGCGGGAATGACATTGACCAATGTCATGAGCCCGTTGTCCTCGTGGTTGAGGCGGTGGCAGTGAATCACGAACAGCCCGGCGTAATTTTCGAACTTGGTGCGCAGAGACAGCGTCCCCTGCTGCACCACAGCCTCGTCCGATCCCAATGTCGGCGCAGGCACGTTGGCGTTGTCCACGCCCCACATCTCGACTCCGGTTTGCAAGCCGGTCGTGGGATCGAAATAGTTGGTCACCTGAAAGTCGTTGACGTGAATATGGATCGGGTGCTCGTCGTTGTTGTTGTTGTTGTTGGGGAACGCCCACTCCTCCACGGAATCGAGGCGCGGCTGCAGCAGTGGAACGTTCAGAAATGCGGTGCCGTCGAAGGCGTACACGAAGGACTTGGGGTCGGAGACGCTGGCGAGGTCGTTGAGGAACCCGCCGGAGATCAACAACTCCCGCTTGAGATCGGGCACGGCTTGCGAAATGTCCTCGAAGGATGTGAAGGCGTTCAGCTCTTGTCCTTCGGCGAACGCGGTGGTTACCCCGGTGCCTTCCGAGGGCAAGGCCCTTGCCAGGGACCTGAGTGGGAAAGACGAAGAACCCGTCTGCATAGCTGACCGCCGAAGGCAGCACGCTCAGGAAGCCGAGCGCGGCCGGCGGGTTCTCGGTGCCGTCATTCGTATAAAGGATTCCCGGCACATTGATCGTCTTCGCGCCGCCTCCCCGCGATGGCATTTCCAGGATCAGCTCACCAGTCTCCGGCATCGTTCCGCAATCGCGTAGCGCGTCGCCGGCGGAATGAGCAGGAGCGTACCGTCGTCGGTGACCGGAAAGCGCACGCGGCCGCTCGGATTTCCATCCGTGCCGAGGATCGCGATCTTCGGATGCTTCCCCGTCGCGGTCTCCGTGAGCTCCACGTTCACGTAGGCCATGTCGCTGACATTTGCGAGCACCCAAATTTCGGTCTGACCCGCTTTGCTCTTGATGACCGGTTGGAACTGGCCGTTGATCGTGAACTGCACGTCCCGCTGGTAGTCGGGCAGCGACGGATTTTCCGGCACGTCCTTACCGGGACCTCCGGGATGTGGGGTGAAGTGCTGCAAATTGCTCGGCACGAACTGGAGCAAACCGCGTAAATTCCGGATCGACAGCGGTCCCGTGTACCAGACGGTGGCGTGCTGCGTGCCCTTCTTCGATTGGAGGAAGTTGACTGGTGCAAGCAGCGGGCGATACGTGCCACTTTCAAGCTCGTCGCCCTCTGGCGGCTTGATGGTGCTGACCCATTGCGGCCAACTGTAATTGTTGAATTGCGCGCCGCCTCCCTCGCGGTCGAAGACGTAGTTGTATTGCAGCAGCATGTTGCGGATGGGGATCTGCTTCTCCGTGACGAGCGGAATGTTCCCGTCGGTGCGGCCGATCGCGAGCAGGCCTGCGAGGTCATAATAGACATGAGCCGACGTGAGCCCATGCAGGTGACTGTGATACCAATAGGCCCCTTGCGGATGGTCTTTGGGAATCTCATAGGTGTAGGTGTTTGACATGCCTCCCGGGATGTGCAGCATCACATTGTCGGAATTGCCCTTTGGGCTGACGTGTAAGCCGTGGACGTGAAGGTTGAGCGGCGATGAGTGCATCTGCGAGGGATAGAGCGGCACCTCCTTCCCCTTTGCCGTGTATTTCGAATCGAAGAAATCTCTGATCGTGAGGTTGGTGAGTGCATTGTCCATGTGGACGATCAGCGTCTCACCGGGAAAGACTTGCAGCGTCGGCGCGGGATACAGATTGTCTCCCGCCGTCTGTCCGTTCGACGCCGTGCCGCGGATCAGCTCATAGCCAAAGATGAGCGCGTTCTGCACGGGCTTGGCCGCTGTGTCGAGCCTGACCGTGCCTTGATGTGCGATGAGCCGGACTTCCAGCACGCCGTCTTTGCTGGCCAGCGTCACCGGTTCGCTGAAGTCCGGGCGAACACTTGCGTCGAACTTCGCACCTGCCTCCTCGGCGCGGGCTTGAGGTCCATACCAGCCCAATCCAAACGCACACGCCACCACGATTCCGCTCAAGACAAGCGCGCGCCAGCGAATCATGTCCAATCCTCCCCGGGCGAGCTTTCTCTTTCGCCGGGAGACAACAAGCCTGCGACCTGAAGCAAGGTCGCCGTCTCCTTACAACAGCACGGGAAGTTTGTGGCAAATCGTTCGCGCCGAGCAGAGCTTTGATATTGCTCGCCCGCAGTCATCGAGACTGCCAGCAATTCTGCGGCTGGGCGTCTTGAACTCAGAGCATGGTTAGTGCCGTTGAGGATTTTCTAATGAGTCGCTGCTTTGATTCGCGTCGACAAATCGTCGACAAATCAGTGACGGGGAGTTGCAAAATGGAATGCCGTCAGTATCGAGGCTATCAGATCAAAGCTAGGCAGGAGTGGTCGCATTGGTGCGTGAGCGTCTACCCCAGACGACCTGATCTGCCCATCTTGCCACGATCGACTCTTCACACGCTGGCTTCGCAGCCAGAAGATGCGTTCGCGAAGGCCAGGGAGAACATCGATCGACTGTTGGACGGATGGCTTTGTGATTCCGAATCGCATTCTGCGGTAAGGCGAGTTTAACAACTTCAAGCCCTAAACGAGGGAATGAAAGAGATCGACCTTGCTCAACCAGCAATCGTCTTTTGGGTGCGACGCCCAGGCGAGATAACCCGCTTGAGCAACTGCGAGAAGCAGTTCACTCAGTCATGCAGACGCCACTAGCTCCAACGGAAACGGTCGCTTGGATCAGCACGAGGGAGCGCCATTTTACGATGGACGAGATCCACAAGATTCGTGCCGGGAAGATCTTCAACCTCGCCGAGGCCCTTAATGACGAGTGCACCCGCCTGGAGGTCGCGGAATGCCTCCGTGGGCTCATCGAAGGAATTCGCTTGCCGGAGAGGGTAAAGCTCTGGGTAGAGCTCCATGGTGAGCTTGCGGCTTTCATCAACCTCGTAGAGGAACACCCCCGCTCCAAAGGAACGGGGGTGCAAATAACGATGGTTGCGGGGACTCGAAGCCACCTATACCGAACGCGGTTCCATTACGACCGAGAGGCCCGAAAATAAGTCCAAATCAGGGGCTCGCAGGCAGACGAGGATTATTCCCGCCTTCCTGCGCTTGTTCTCCACGAATGCTTCGGGCGTGTCGGAAATGTCGCGGGTCTAAAACGCGTAGTGAAGAGATTGTGCCAGGCTGTCCCACGGAAATCTCGACTTCTCCACTTCGATCGCATGCGTCTCGCTGATGCAGTCCGCTTCCGTGCCATCTTGTGGCACCAAGCAGACCTGGCGCAACCTGACTATTATTCAGCTTTTGACCCTAGCGGACATCACCGCGTTTTTCTCGTCACGCAACCGGAGGTGCGGCCAAACTATTGGACCATGCAGGAACCGGCGTGCGGTTTAGGGCGCAAACTCCAATGTACAATCCCTTGGACTCGTAATCCAAATCAGCCTTGCCATACTCGCCACTTACAGTGAGTTCAGAGATCACCTCGCAGGACCGGGTGTTTAGCTCCGGATCTGACCTACGCGCTCAGGATATTCAGCGGCTACTCCTCGCGAAAAGCGCGTGCAAAGCTGTCCGTAATGGGCTGGGTAAGAAAGTCTAGGAGAGTTCGCTCGCCTATAACGATGGCGGCCTCGACTGGCATGCCGGGGCGAAGCTTAACGTTCGACAGCCTTGACAGCTGGTCAGGCTCGACCTCGATTGTCGCTAAGAAATAATTGATTCCCGTCTTGTCGTCTGTGATCGCGTCGGCAGATACGCGTGTCACTTTGCCC
>JBOHJE010000141.1:0-11064 GCA_050728375.1 Methyloceanibacter sp. | reverse complement strand
ACTTCGGGCCGCTCGGACCGTGGCTCGTCACAACGGACGAGATTCCCGACCCGCAGGCGCTCGATTTGACGCTCGACCTTAATGGCCAGCGCATGCAGACCGGAAACACATCGACGATGATTTTCACCGTGGCGCAGCTTGTGAGCTATATCAGCAGATACATGACCCTTCTGCCCGGCGACGTCATCACCACGGGCACGCCGCCCGGCGTCGGCATGGCGCGCCAGCCGCGCGTCTTCCTCAAGCCGGGAGACGAGATGGTGCTCACGATCTCGGGCCTCGGCGAGCAGCGGCTGACGGTTGTAGCCGAGGCCTGAGGCATCACGCACGCCACTCAGGACGGAACCTACGGCCACACCTTGGTCCATAGGAGATGCATGTGGTGCACAGGTCCGCTGCCACGGCCGACCTTGAGATCGTCGGCGTGCTCGATCGCGCCGGCGACGAAGATCTTCCCGTGCGCGACCGCCCCGCGCAAAGCCGTCTTTTTGGCGAGTTCTGCGGCAATGGCAGCTGACAGCGTGCAGCCCGTGCCGTGCGTGTTGGCGGTGGCTAGCCGTGCTCCACGAAATTCAACCTCTCCTCTGTCGTCGAAATAGGCATCGGGGGCCTCTTCGCCCTCCGCGTGACCGCCCTTGACCAAGATGGCCGCTCCGCACATTTCATGCAGGCGTCGCGCCTGAGCCTTCATCTCCTCGAAGCTTCCCGCCTCGTGGGCGTCGAGCAGCCGCGCGGCCTCGGAAAGATTCGGCGTCACGACCGTCGCCTGCGGCATCAGCACAGAGCGCAGCGTGTCGATTGCCTCCTCCTCGAGCAGGACATCGCCGCTCTGCGCCACCATCACCGGATCGAGTACCACAGGAACCCCGGGAAGGAGTTTCAAACCTTCGGCCACGGCGTCAATCACCATCTTATTCGCGAGCATGCCGATCTTGATGGCGCCGACATCTAGGTCTCTAGCGATGGCCCCCATCTGTGCCAGCACGAAGTCGGGCGGCACCACGTGCACGGCTTCGACGCCTCGCGTGTTCTGTGCGGTGAGCGCCGTAATGACGCTCGCCCCGTAGACGCGAAGCGCGGCAAAGGTCTTGAGATCCGCCTGAATGCCGGCGCCGCCAGAGGAGTCCGACCCTGCGATGGTGAGGGCGATGGCCGTCATGGCGCTACTATTCACCGGTTGGCCCGCAGGGCAAGCCGCGCGATCAGCCGATGGTGGCAAGCGCCGGGAACGTTTCGAGGATCCAGCCGGCGATCAGGGTCATCGAATTGGTCAGGAAGAGAATACCGGTCAGCACGAGGAAAGCGCCGAGCACCTTCTCCATGACCGCCAGATGGCCTCTGAAGCGCTGCATGGCGCTCATGAAGGGCTTGATGACGACCGCGGCGAGAATAAAGGGAATGCCGAGACCCAGTGAATAGACGAAGAGAAGACTGACGCCTTGGCGAACGGAGTCCTCGCCCGCCGCGACCGCAAGAATCGTCCCGAGCACGGGGCCGATACAGGGCGTCCAGCCGAAGGCGAAGGCGAGACCTATGATATAGGCGCCAAGCAGCCCTGCCGGGCGGGCATCGGCGTGATAGCGCGCCTCGCGATGCAGCAGCGGGATGTGGATGACGCCGAGGAAGTGCAATCCGGCGATGATGATGATGACGCCAGCGATCTTGGACAGAAGCGGCAGGTTCTCGGCGACGAGCTGTCCGGCCGCGGTCGCGGTGGCACCAAGAATGACGAACACCGTGGTGAAGCCCAGAACGAAGGCCACCGACGAGAGAACCACATTGGTGTAGACGTGGCTCGGCGTCTCGTCCTCGCCTGTGAGCTGGTCGAAGGTGGTGCCACCGAGGAAGCACAGATAGGGCGGGACAAGCGGCAGAACGCAAGGCGAGAGGAAGCTCAAGAGCCCCGCCAACAGCGCGCCGAAATAGGTGACGTCCATGCGCTCTCGCTATTGTGCCTGCACCAGAAGGGCAAGCGCCGGCACCAATTCGTGAAGATGGTTGATCACGGCATCGGCGCCGAGCTCGGTCACCGGGGTCGCGGAGTAACCATAGGAGACGAGTACGACGCCGGCGAGGCCCGTCGCGCGGGCCGTTTCCAGGTCAATCACGCTGTCCCCGACCAATATCGTGCTGTGAGGCTTTGCGCCGAGCGCCTTCACCACCCGCACGAGCCCCGCGGGGTCAGGTTTCCGGGGCAGGCCCGCATCGCCACCCTGTATGCAGCCGAATAAACCGGCAATGCCCAATTTGTCCAAAAGGTCGCGCGTGATCGGCTCCGGTTTGTTGGTGCAGAGGCCGATGGCGATGCCGGACTCCTGGAGCGCCGCAAGGGTCTCGCGCGCGCCGGGATAAAGCTGCGAGCGGGTGGCCGGGTTTGCGGCATAGAGCGCTAGCAGACGCGCCAGCGCTACATCTCTTTCCTCGGCGGAGACTCTGGCGTTGTCGACGGAAAGCGCGCGGTCCAGCAGCTTTGGCAAGCCGCCGCCGACCATGCGGCGCACTTTGTCCACTGGATGCGGCGCAAGACCAAGCTCGATAAGCGTCTCGTTGAGCGCGGTCGCCAAATCCTCGACGGTGTCGACCAGCGTTCCGTCGAGATCGAACACGATCGCGCGCACGGCTTCAATCATCAAGCGGCGGTGGTGTGGGCGCGCTCCGCGGCTGCCCGGATCGTCGCGATGTTCTCGGCATAGGCGCCGCCCTTGAACACGCCGGAGCCCGCGACGAGGGCGTTGGCCCCTGCGCCGGCGACGAGCGGCGCGGTCTCGGCATTGATGCCGCCGTCGACTTCAAGATGGATCAGCCGAGCACCAATCATCTGCCGGATCGCGCGGATCTTGGCAAGTTGCGAGGGAAGGAACGCCTGGCCGCCGAAGCCCGGATTGACCGTCATCACCAGAATGAGATCGAGCTTATCGAGCACATATTCGATCGCATCCTCGGGCGTGGACGGCGTGATGCTGACGCCGGCCTTCTTGCCGAGATTTCTGATGAGCGCCAGCGAGCGGTCGAGGTGCGGGCCTGCCTCGGCATGGACCGTGACGATGTCCGAGCCCGCCTTTGCGAAGGCCTCGATGAAAGGGTCGCAAGGGGCAATCATCAGATGCACGTCGAAGATCTTCTTCGAGTGCGGCCGGAGCGCCTTCACGACATCGGGGCCGATGGTGATGTTCGGCACGAAGTGCCCATCCATGACGTCGACGTGGATCCAGTCGCAGCCGGCTTTATCGATAGCGCGCACCTCCTCGCCGAGCTTGGCGAAATCGGCGGAAAGGATCGAGGGCGCAATGACGATCTCGCCGGTAACAGCCCCTACCCCCTTGCCGCTCCTATCATTCATGACGCCGCCTTGTCGCCGCGCTCAACGGCAAACACGCCACTTGCCAGGATGTCGGGCGGCTCGATGGTCATCAGCGCGACCGCGTTCACCGTCTGGCTCGGATCGTCAACCAGGCGATTGGCCTGGCGAAGACGGGCGCGGTCGAGCGCGTTCCTTATCGAGCGGCCATTGGCGAAATGCGACTGGCGTTTCCGCGCGGCGATGTAACGGGTGAACGCCTCCCGTCCCTCCGGGCTGAAGCGATAATTCAGCTTCGCCAAGAGCAGCTCAGCGATGTCGAGAAGCTGTCCGTCGGTATAGTCGGGAAAGCCGATGTGATGGGCGATGCGCGAGCGGAAGCCCGGATTGAGCGAGAAGAATTTCTCCATACGGTCGGCATAGCCGGCCAGGATCACCACCAAATCCTCGCGTTGGTTCTCCATGACCTGGAGCAGGATCTCGATGGCCTCCTGGCCGTAATCGCGCTCGTTCTCGGGCCGGTGGAGGTAATAGGCCTCGTCGATGAACAGGACTCCGCCCATGGCCTTCTTCAGCACCTCTTTGGTCTTCGGCGCGGTGTGGCCGATATACTGGCCCACCAGATCGTCGCGGGTCACCGAGACGAGATGCCCGCGGCGGACAAAACCGAGTCGATGCAGAATTTCGGCCATGCGCATGGCGACCGTGGTCTTGCCGGTCCCGGGATTGCCGGTAAACGACATATGCAGCGTCGGGGGCTCGGCGGTAAGCCCGAGCCGCTTGCGTACGCGCTCGACCAGCAGAAGCGCGGCGACCTCGCGGATGCGCTTCTTGACGGGCGCGAGCCCGACGAGCTCCGAGTCCAGCTCCTTCAAAAGCTGCTTGATGCCCACCTCGGCGATCTCCTTGCGGAGGTCGGCTGTGGCCTCAAGCCCTTGAGGTGACTGGATCCCCTGGGTTTTCCTGGCTTCAGTCATGGCGAATAGCGGCACTCCCGTCGATCTCCGCTTAGTCTATGACAGATAGGACTTAACCGGAATTTGTCACGGCCGGGCCTCTCCCGGCCATCCACGTATTTAGCCCAAAAACGTGGTTACCCGGCGCCTGCCTGCGCGAAGCCGGCGTTAAGGCGAGAATCCCTGCCGCGCAGCTCGGCTTCGGCGCAGGCAGGCAAGGCGGGGGCATGACGAGGAAAGTAAGTTTGGCCGACCTCGCTCAGCGCTTGGTGGCACCGTTATAGCGCTGCCCTTCGGGAAGTTCGGCGGCATAAGCGTGGGTCGTATAGCGGATTTTTCTGCCGTCGATTTCCTGCCGGTCGAGCCGGAAACCGGGCTCCTGAACCGGACGGTTGACGATGAAGGAGAGGCGAAGCGACTCCCAACCGGGCGAGGCGTCGAAAGCCGAGATCCGAATATAGCGGTCGCCGTAAGCCTTACGGCACTTCTTCAGCTCCAGCATCAGGCCTGCGGCGTCACGCAGGTCGAACATGGGATGCTCCCACATGTCCCAATAGGTGTTGCGAGGATGCGGATCGTCGGTGAACTCGATGTTCACGGCCCATCCGTTCTCTATGCAGTATCGCGCCTGACGCTTGATCTGATCGTCGGTGAGGTCGGGTAGATAGGAGAATGTGCCTTGCGTGATCCGCATCATGTTGCAAGTCAATTTGACGCCGTGTCGAGGGGCACGAAGTCGGGCGTGTCGGTCGAGGCGTAATCGAACGTGACGTCCTTCCAGGTGTCGAGCGCCTGGCGGAGCGGCATGCACCAACGCGCCGCGTCGTTCAAAATGTCCAATCCTTCCGCGAGATAGTCGCGGCCCTCGTTGCGGCCGAGGATCATGGCTTCCAGGGCAACCCGGTTCGCGGTCGCGCCCGCCTGAACGCCCGCCGGGTGTCCGATCGTGCCGCCGCCGAACTGAAGCACCACGTCCTCGCCGAGATAATGGAGCAATTGGTGCATCTGACCGGCGTGGATACCGCCCGAGGCAACGGGCATGACCTTGCGCAGGCTCGCCCAGTCCTGATCGAAATAGATGCCGTTCTCCAGCCGCGTCGGCACATGATCGTCGCGCAGAATGTCGTAGAAGCCGCGCACGGTCGCAGGATCGCCCTCGAGCTTGCCGACCACGGTGCCGGCATGGAGATGGTCGACGCCGAGGAGCCGCGCCCATTTGGCGACGACGCGAAACGACACGCCGTGGGTCTTCTGCCGTGTGTAGGTCGAGTGGCCGGCGCGGTGCAGATGCAGGATCATATCGTTGCGCCGCGCCCATTTCGACATCGACTGCATCGCCGTCCAGCCAATGACGAGGTCGATCATGACGATTACCGAGCCGAGTTCCTTGGCAAACTCGGCACGCTCGTACATATCTTCCATAGTGGCGGCGCTGACGTTGAGATAGGTGCCCTTGATCTCGCCCGTGGCAGCCTGCGCCTTGTTCACCGCCTCCATGCAATACAGGAAGCGATCGCGCCAGTGCATGAAGGGTTGCGAGTTGATGTTCTCGTCGTCCTTGGTGAAGTCGAGACCGCCTTTGAGCGCTTCATACACGACACGCCCATAGTTCCGCCCTGAGAGACCGAGCTTCGGCTTGACCGTGGCGCCGAGCAGCGGACGGCCGAACTTGTCGAGTCGCTCGCGTTCGACAACGATGCCGGTCGGCGGTCCTTCGAAGGTCTTCACATAGGCCACGGGGAGCCGCATGTCCTCGAGCCGCAGCGCCTTCAGTGGCTTGAAGCCGAACACGTTGCCTATGATCGAGGCAGCCAGATTGACGATGGAGCCGGGCTCGAACAGATCGAGGTCATAGGCGACGTAGGCGAAGTATTGACCGGGGCTGTGCGGCACCGGATCGACCCGATAGCACTTCCCGCGATATTTCTCCGTCGCGGTCAACCGGTCGGTCCACACTACTGTCCAGGTCGCGGTAGACGACTCGCCCGCGACGGCAGCCGCCGCTTCGACCGGATCGACGCCGTCCTGCGGCGTGACCCTGAAGAGGGCGATGAGGTCCGTGTCCTTCGGCCGGTAGTCGGGCTCCCAATAACCCATCTGCTTGTATTCGAGCACCCCGGCCTGGTAGCGCTCCTCGCCGCGGAGGGTCGCGGCCGAGGCGCCGGATTTGGCGGCAGGACCTTTCGCCTGCTCGTTCATTTTCTTCTCCTCTATCCGGTCCCGCCCGCCAGGCTTGGAGCAAAGCCAAAGCCTAACCGGTCACGACCGCTTCCCGAGTCGCAGTTGCCTGCGCCGTGGCAAGCGCCACCACCGCCGGGAGCGACCTGCCGGCAAGCCATTCGAGAAAGGCTCCGCCTGCCGTCGACACGTAGGTGAAGTCCTGCGCCACGCCCGCCATGTTCAGAGCACGCACCGTATCGCCGCCGCCGGCGATGCTGATGAGCTTGCCTTCCTTCGTGAGGCGTGCGGCTTCCCGCGCGAGCGCCAAGGTCCCTTCGCCGAAAGGAGCAATCTCGAACGCTCCCAGCGGGCCGTTCCAAAGGATCGTGCGCATTTCGGCGAGACGCTTTTTCAGCCGGTCGATGCTCTTTGGACCTTGATCCAGGACCATCATGTCGGAGGGAATGGCGTTGACGTCGCAAACACGGGACTCGGCGCCCGGCTCAAGCTCCTTAGCGATGACCTCGTCGATGGGAAGCAAGATCTCGCAGCCGGAGAGCTTTGCCCGGGCGGCGATATCCTCCACCGTCGACACGAAAGCGGGCTCGTAAAGCGAGTTGCCGACATTCACACCTTGCGCGTTGAGGAAGGTGGTCGCCATGCCTCCGCCGACCACAAGCACGTCCATACGCGAGGCGAGATTGGTGAGCACGTCGATCTTCGTCGATACCTTGGCGCCGCCGACGATAGCCATGACGGGGCGCTTGGGCTGCTCCAGCGCCCGGCCGACAGCGTCAATCTCGGCCATCATCAAGCACCCCGCATAGGCGGGAAGCACATGCGCGATGGCTTCGATGGAGGCATGCGCGCGATGCGCAGACGAGAAGGCATCGTTGACGTAGATGTCGCCGAGCGAAGCAAGCTGCCTGGCGAAAGTGCCGTCGTTCTTCTCTTCGCCCTTGTGATACCGGAGGTTCTCCAGCATCGCCACCTCGCCTTGACCGAGCGAACCGACACCCTGTTCGACCTCGCCACCGACGCACTCGCCGATAAAGCGAACGGAGCTTCCATTCAGGAGCTCCTGCATTTTCGAGGCGACTGGGCGTAACGAAGTCTCGGGGGATCGCTCACCCTTTGGGCGCCCCAAATGAGACAGGACAATGACCTTGGCGCCGCCGTTCGTGAGCTTGGAGATGGTCGGCATGATGCGCTTGATGCGCGTGGCATCGGCCACCTTGCCGGCCTCGATCGGCACGTTGAGATCAGCGCGAACGAGCACGCGCTTGCCTTTGACGTCGAGGCCTTCGATGGTCCTGATGCGGGAGAGATCTGTGCTTTTCATGGCGTCCTTACAATTACTGTTTTTGTCAGGCAACCCGCTCACAGCAATCGTCCCATGACGACGGCGGTATCGCTCATCCGGTTCGAGAAGCCCCACTCGTTGTCGTACCAGGACACGACGCGGCAGAACGTGCCGTCGACGACCTGGGTGCCTTTGAGATCGAACACCGAGCTCAAGGGATCGTGATTGAAGTCTGACGAAACGAGGGGCTTGTCGTTCACGCCAAGAATGCCCTTGAGTGGCCCATTCGCGGCCTTGGCCATCGCGTCGTTGATCTCTTCGACGGTCGTCGGGCGCGAGGATTGGAACGTCAGGTCGATCAGGCTCACATTGGGAACCGGAACCCTGATCGCCGCACCGTCGAGCTTGCCCTTCAACTCGGGCAACACGAGGCCGACCGCCTTGGCCGCTCCCGTCGATGTCGGGATGAGGTTCACGGCACTGGCGCGGGCGCGATAGGGATCCTTGTGCAGGGTGTCGACCGTCCTTTGATCGCCGGTATAGGCGTGCACCGTGGTCATATATCCGTGCTTGATGCCGATCGCATCGTTCAGCACCAGCGCGACGGGAGCGAGGCAGTTGGTGGTGCAAGACGCATTCGAGACGACGTGGTGCTCCTGCGTGAGCTTGTCGTGGTTGACGCCGAACACAACGGTCAAGTCCGCGCCTGAGCACGGGGCCGAAACGAGCACGCGCTTGGCGCCGGCCGTCAAATGCTTGGCGGCGCCGTCGCGGTCGGTGAAGCGGCCGGTGCATTCCATGACGATGTCGACACCCATGTCGCGCCAGGGTAACTGCTCCGGAGTCGCCTGCGACAGCACCTCGACGTCCTTGCCGTCGGCCTTGAGGTGCCCGTTCACCACGTCGATCTTGCCGGGGTAGCGGCCATGCACGCTGTCATAGGCCAGAAGATGGGCGTTCATGTCGGCCGAACCCAGATCGTTGATCGCCACGAAGTCGAGATCCTTCCGGCCGGACTCGAGGTAAGACCTGAAGGTGAGCCGGCCGATCCGGCCGAATCCGTTGATGGCGACACGCCTTTTGGCCATTTTTTCCTTTACTCCTAGGTCTTGACCGTCAGATCACGCGCGGCGGCCACAACGGCCTCGGCGGTGATGCCGAAATGCTTATAAAGGTCCTGCGCCGGAGCAGAAGCCCCGAATCCGCGCATGCCGATAAAGATTCCGTTGGGACCCAGCCATTTCTGCCAGCCGAACTCGACCGCGGCCTCGACCGCGACGCAGGGCGCGGAGCCGAGAACCTGGTCTCGATAGCCCTCGTCTTGCGCCTCGAACAGGTCCCAGCACGGCATCGACACGACGGCGGCGTTGATCCCCTCTCCCGCCAACACTTTGGCGGCTTCGAGCGCCAGAGCCACCTCGGAGCCTGTGCCGATCAGAGTGACGCCCCGGGCGCCCGCGGGCTCGACAACTACATAGGCGCCGTTGGCCGAAAGATTCTCGGAGGTGTGACCGGTGCGGAAGAGCGGCACGCTTTGGCGGGTCAATGCCAGGATTGTTGGCCTGTCCTTGGCGAGCAAGGCCAGTTCCCAACACTCGGCGCACTCGACCGAATCGGCAGGTCTCATGACATGGAGATTGGGCATCGCGCGGAGCGCCGCCAAATGCTCGACCGGCTGGTGGGTCGGACCGTCCTCGCCAAGGCCGATGGAGTCGTGCGTCATGACATAGATCACGCGGCGGCCCATGAGGGCCGACAGGCGGATCGAGGGGCGGCAATAGTCCGTGAACACGAGGAAGGTGCCGCCGTAAGGGACGATGCCGCCATGAAGCGATAGCCCATTCATGGCCGCGGCCATGGCGTGCTCGCGGACGCCGTAATGGATATAGTTCCCGGCGAAATCGCCAGGCTTGACGATCGTGTGCAGCTTGGTGAGCGTGCCGTTGGAGCCGGTGAGATCGGCGGAGCCACCGATCAGGCCGGGAACAACGGGCATCAGCTTATCCAACACTTTCTGAGAGGATTGGCGGGTCGCGAGCCTCGCACCCTCGGCGCTGAACGCCGCCTTGACGGCGTCGGTCGCAGACAAGATTGCTCTTTCCACACCGGCGTCGACGGGATTAGTGAGGTGTGACCGGGCAGCGGAATCGAGCCGATCTGCCGCCTTTACCCAGCTATCGTAAGCCGCCTTATGGCGGGTGCCGACCGCACGCCAGCTCGCAAGCGTCGGCTTTGGCACATCGAAGGGAACGTGCGGCCAGCGAAGCTGCATGCGCGCGCCTTCGATCTCCTCCTCGCCGAGTGGAGAGCCATGGGTCGAGGCCGTGCCGGCCTTTTTCGGTGCGCCGTAGCCGATGACCGTGCGGCAAGCAATGAGCGAGGGTCTGTCGGTCACCCCTCTCGCATTCTCGATGGCGAGCGCGATCGCCTCCGGATCGTGACCGCCGACGCGGGCCGTGTGCCAGCCCGACGCCTTGAAACGCTCGAGCTGATCGTCCGACACGGAAAGGCTCGTGGGGCCGTCGATCGAAATCTCATTGTCGTCGAACAGCACGATGAACCGGCCGAGCTTCAGATGTCCGGCGAGCGAGATCGCCTCCTGACTCAAGCCCTCCATGAGACAGCCGTCGCTTGCGAGGCAATAGGTGTAATGGCTGACAAGCTCGTCGCCGTAGCGCTGGTTCAGCAGCCGCTCGGCGAGAGCCATGCCGACGGCGTTGCCGATGCCCTGGCCCAGCGGTCCGGTCGTGGTCTCGACGCCGACCGTGACAAAGTTCTCCGGATGACCCGGCGTCTTGCCGCTGAGTTGGCGGAAGCATTTGATCTCCTCGATATCCATCTCGGGATAGCCGGTGAGATAGAGAAGCGCGTAGACCAGCATCGAGCCGTGCCCGGCGGAGAGCACGAAACGGTCGCGGTCCGGCCAGTCCGGACGGGCGGCGTCGAATTTCAGGAACCGCGTGAACAGGACCGTGGCGACGTCGGCCATGCCCATCGGCATGCCTGGATGGCCGGAATCCGCCTTCTGCACCGCGTCCATGGCGAGCGCGCGGATGGCATTCGCCATGTCCTGGTGGGTTGCTTCAGGTAATGCCTGATCCTGCATCAGGGTCTCATGTTGGGCAAAAGTGTCCATTTTTCAATGCCTTGCTGTCGTGCAACGGCTTCTGGCGGTAACACAGGAGGTAACAGGCAACCAGTCGATTTCGCTGCCGTCTCCTAGCACACATGTATTTAGCAACGGCAGCACTCAATCGACACCATCCACATGGAGGGATTGATGCTGCAAACTGCAAAGAACATCGATCGGAATAAGCGTGGGCGGCGGAAACCACTATCGCGTAATG
>JBOHJE010000140.1:0-5300 GCA_050728375.1 Methyloceanibacter sp. | reverse complement strand
CGCAGGCGGCGCCTTCGGCGCCATTCCGGTCTTCACCGGTACCCTCCTCATCTCCGCCATCGCCCTCGCCGTGGCCATTCCCATTGGATTGCTCTCCGCCATCTATTTGACCGAATACGCGCATCGGCGTGCAAGGGCGCTCATCAAGCCGCTGCTTGAGCTGCTCGCTGGCATCCCAACCGTGGTCTATGGATTCTTCGCCGTTCTCGTCGTCGCTCCGGCGATGCGCAATTTCGGCGACATGATCGGCTTGCCCATCGCGCCCAACAGTGCTCTCGCCGCCGGCGGCGTAATGGGCATTATGATCATTCCCTTCGTGTCGTCCTTGTCCGACGATGCTATCGCCGCCGTGCCCCGCGCCATGCGCGAGGGCTCGTATGCCATGGGCGCGACTAAGGGCGAGACGATCACGAAGGTACTCCTCCCGGCCGCGCTTCCCGGCATCATGGGCGGCATCCTGCTCGCTGCCAGCCGAGCCATCGGCGAGACGATGATCGTCGTCATGGCAGCCGGCATCATCGCCTCGCTCACCGCCAATCCGCTGGAGCCGGTGACTACGGTAACCGTTCAGATCGTCACCCTCTTGATCGGCGACGTCGAGTTCGACAATCCGAAGACGCTTGCCGCTTTCGCGCTTGGCCTCGTCCTGTTCGTCGTTACGCTGGTGCTGAACGTGCTCGCGCTTTACATCGTGCGAAAATATCGAGAACAATATGAGTGACGCCCAGACGATAAGCGCTCGGTCGCGCGCTGCCGGCTTCGGCAGCGATGAGTCACGGCGGCGCGTGCGCCGGCGCTACGCCGCTGACCGCCGGCTTCAGGCCTACGGCATTACTGCCATTGCGCTTGCCATTGGCCTTTTGGGCATTCTGTTTGCCTCAATCGTGATCAATGGATTTCCGGCTTTCCTTCAAACCAAGGTGGACCTTGCCGTTTATATAGATCCGGCCGAGGTCGACGTGAAAGATCCCGCCAAGGGTAATTTTCGAACGCTAGTGCGCGAGGCCTTGGCAAAAGCGGTTCCCGGAATCCCCGAGGATCAGCGGCGCGACATCGGCAAGATTCTGACCTCCGATGCGCCTTACATCTTGCGCGACTACGTGGTTCGCCATCCAGAGAGCATCGGCAAGACCATCACCCTACCGATCGCCGTGTCGGACCCCTTTGACCAACTTTACAAAGGCGTCATTCCAAAAGAGGTTGAAGCGCTGAGCTGGAGCCAGCTTCGTTGGTTCAACCAACTCGAGAATCGCAATCTCATCGTCAAGGCTGGCGGGCTCGCTGGCCTCAAGCTCGATGCTTATGTCGATCCCGCCAAGGTTCAGGCAGGCCCTCCGCCCACGGGCGATTTCGTGGTTTTGGCCCAGGACAGCCTTCAGTCTTATTTCCCGCAGGTTCGCGACACCGGGCTTTTCACGCTGCTCGCCGACGACGCGCCTAACGCGATCGCCGAGCGCGTGGCGGCCGATCCGAGCGTGATCGGCAAGACCATTCAGATCGTCTTTCCTCTCTCTCCTCCTTTCCAGGAACTGTCCGAGGGTAAGGAGCCCAAAATCCTCAATCCACGCTTCAGCGCTCCTCAAATGAGTGCCTTCGACCACATGATCACGGAAGGGATGGTACGGGGCACCTTCAACTGGGAGCTCTTCTTCAACGCAGATAGTCGGTTTCCGGAGCGTGCGGGCCTTGCGGGAGCCATCACCGGCACTTTCTTGATGCTGATCGTCTGCTTCGCGCTGAGTTTCCCGGTCGGCATTGCGGCGGCGGGCTATCTGGAAGAGTTTGCTCCCAAAAATCGGTTCACCGATCTGATCGAGGTCAACATCAACAATCTGGCGGCCGTCCCTTCCGTCGTGTTCGGTCTGCTCGGCCTTGCTGTCTTTCTCGGCTATTTCGGGTTGCCGCGATCGACGCCGCTGGTCGGCGGCATGGTGTTGTCGCTGGTGACGCTGCCCACTATCATCATCGCCACGCGCGCGGCCCTGAAGGCAGTGCCGCCTTCGATTCGCGAGGCGGCGCTGGGGGTCGGCGCCTCGAAGCACCAAGTCGTCATGCACCACGTTTTGCCGCTCGCGATGCCGGGCATCCTCACCGGGACCATAATCGGCATGGCGCACGCGTTGGGCGAGACCGCGCCGCTGCTTCTGATCGGAATGAACGCCTTCATTCCGAGCATCGAAAATATGGGCGTGTTGGAGCCGGCGACGACGCTCCCGACCCAGATCTTCAGCTGGGCGGACAGCCCCGAACGCGGCTTCGTTTCGCGCACCTCGGCGGCAATTCTTGTGCTGCTCGGCTTTCTCGTCCTCATGAACATGCTTGCTATCGTGCTGCGCCATAAATTCGAGCGTAAGTGGTAAACCAGGAGGATCCCGTGGAAGCGAAAGTGGCAACCCATCCGCCCAGTCCGGTCGCGCCTCCCCGTGTGGATCTCAGCGGGGCGGCTTCGGCCGAGCGGCATGAGCTCAAGATGGCGGCCAAAGGCGTGAACCTGTGGTACGGCGAGAAGCAGGCGTTATTCGATGTGTGGCTCGATATCCTGGATCGCTCCGTCACTGCGCTGATCGGCCCGTCGGGCTGCGGCAAGTCGACCTTCCTGCGCTGTCTCGATCGCATGAACGACGTGATAGAAGGCGTCCGCATCGAAGGCGACATCACGCTCGACGGCGAAGACATCTACGCACCGCGGGTCGACCCTGTGCAGCTCCGCGCGCGGGTCGGGATGGTGTTCCAGAAACCCAATCCCTTCCCCAAATCCATCTTCGAGAACGTGGCTTACGGGCCGCGCATTCACGGCCTCGCCCGGTCGAAGGCCGACTTGGAGGAGATCGTGGTCAAGAGTCTGCAACGGGCCAGCCTGTACGAAGAAGTGAAGGACCGGCTCAGTGAGCCGGGCACCAGCCTGTCCGGCGGGCAGCAGCAGCGGCTGTGCATCGCCCGCGCCATCTCCGTCAACCCGGAGGTGTTGCTCATGGATGAGCCTTGCTCGGCGCTCGACCCCATAGCCACGGCTCGCATCGAGGCGTTGATTGACGAGCTCAGGGAGAGCCTGTGCATGGTCATCGTGACCCATTCGATGCAGCAAGCCGCGCGCGTCTCACAGCGCACGGCCTTCTTCCACCTCGGCAAGATCATAGAGGTCGATGACACCACCAAGATCTTCACCAACCCGTCCAATGTCCGGACGCAGGATTACGTCACTGGGCGCTTCGGATAGAGCCCGGTCCTTGAGGAGTTTGAGCGCGATGGAGCAGCACGAGCATATCGTGAAATCTTACGAGGAGGAGCTTGCCCTTCTCAACAACAAGATCGCCCGGATGGGCGGGTTGGCCGAGCAGGTGCTCGGCCAGTCCTTCGAGGCGCTCGAGCGGCGAGATCCCGAGCTTGCCGCGTCGACCATCAGAGAGGACGAGGAGATCGACGCGCTGGAGCGCGAGATCGAGGAGCAGGCTGTGCTCATGATCGCCCGCCGGCAGCCGATGGCCTACGACCTGCGCCAGATCATGGCGGCGATACGCATCTCGAACGACCTGGAGCGCATCGGCGATCTCGGCAAGAACATCGCCAAGCGTGCGGTCGCCGTGGTCAGCGAGCAACAGCCGAAACAGTTGATGCTGGGGCTGAAGCATATGGGCGAGCTCGCCCTCGGCCAGGTCAAGGAGGTGCTCGACGCCTTCATCGAGCGCGACGCCGAGCGTGCGCTCAAGGTCTGGTACAAGGACGAAGAGATCGACTCGATGTACAACTCGCTGTTCCGCGAGCTCCTCACCTACATGATGGAGGATCCGCGCAATATCGGGCTCTGCACGCATCTTTTATTCGGCGCAAAGAACATCGAGCGCATCGGCGACCATGCCACCAACATCGCCGAGACCGTCTTTTACTTGGTGCATGGCAGGCCCATCACCGATCTACGTCCCAAGGGCGACACGACGAGCACGACGCCGGTCGCGCTGAAGCGGTCAGCGGGTTAGCTCATGCTCCAGACAAACACAATGAGCCCCGGAGCTAAGGTTTTAGTGGTCGAGGATGAGGAAGCGTTGGCCCTCCTGCTTCGCTATAATCTCGAGGCGGAAGGCTACTCCGTCGACGTAGTACATCGCGGCGACGAGGCCGAAATGGCGATTGCCGAAGGCTCGCCAGACTTGGTCGTGCTGGACTGGATGCTGCCGGGGCTGTCCGGGCTCGAACTGTGCCGCCGCCTGCGCACCGGCAAGGACTCGCGGACCATTCCCATTATCCTTCTGACGGCCCGCAGCGAGGAGAACGACCGCATCAGGGGGCTCACCACCGGGGCAGACGACTATGTGGTCAAGCCGTTCTCGCTGCCCGAACTGATGGCCCGCGTGCGCGCCATTCTGCGTCGAACGAACCCTGAGCGTATCGCTGCCGTGCTCAGCGTCGGCGACATCGAGCTCGACCGCGACTCCCATCGCGTCACGCGGAACGGCCGTCAGGTGCATCTCGGACCGACCGAGTTCCGCCTGCTCGAATTTCTGATGCAGTATCCCGGCCGCGTGTTCAGCCGCGCCCAGCTGCTCGACGGCGTCTGGGGCCGCAACGTCTACGTGGACGAGCGCACGGTCGACGTTCATATCGGGCGCTTGCGCAAGGCGATGATGCGCGGCAGTGAGCGCGATCCCGTGCGCACCGTGCGGGGCGCGGGCTACGCCTTCTCCGACAAGCTCGAAGAGACGGCTTAAGCAGCGGGCTGACCCTCAACCCCCCAAACCCCCAAAAGCAAAAGAGGCGCCGGAAATGCGGCGCCTCTTCGTGCACTGCCCCGTTAGAAAGCCTAGCCGGCGGCGAAGCGCTTGTCGCGGCGGCGCGACTGCACCGGCTGATACGCCATGCGGGCGTGATGCTCGCAATAGGGCATTGATCCGGTCGTCTTGCGGCCGCAGAAATGAAATTCCTCCTCGCCGGGATCGCCGATGGGCCAGCGGCACATCGCTTCTTTCAGCGTGAGGATGCTCGCCCGCTCATGCAGCGGGATGATCAGTTCCTGCAACGGAACCGGCGCCGGCTCGAACTCAGCCTCGTAGCTGGGTTTGAGCGCGAGATTGCCCCGCGTGCCGAACGTGAGCGACGGCGTACGGTTCTGGCGTGGCGCTAGCGTTCTGCGGGGTCTCGGGCTCGACGAGCGCGAGCTCGTCGCCCGCCCCGAAAGTCCGAGCCGATGAACCTTGCCGATAACAGCGTTGCGAGTCACTCCGCCTAAGCGACCTGCAATCTGGCTCGCACTCAGTCCGTCCGCCCAGAGTTTCTTCAGCAGTTCGACTCTCTCATCGGTCCAAGCC
>JBOHJE010000139.1:0-5943 GCA_050728375.1 Methyloceanibacter sp. | reverse complement strand
GCCCAAGGAAGGCAATATCCTTCTCGACCCGACGATCCCCAATTTTATCGTCACGCCGCATGTGGCCTGGGCGAGCCGGGAGGCCATGCAGATTCTCGCAGACCAGCTTATCGACAACATCGAGGCGTTCGTGGGCGGCAAGCCGCAAAACGTCGTCGAGTAGGCCCCGAGGGAAATCATGAAGAAGCTCTTGTTCTTGTTCGATACCGACCCCTACGCCAGCGTGTTCGACACTGTGGTCGGCTATGACGGAGGCGCGGATGCCGTCACTGGATATGCCAACGTGACGTCCGATAATGTCGGGACTCTGGTCGACGGCACCATCTTCACCCGCGGCGGCAAGGAGAAGCAGAACACCGCGATCTTCGTGGGCGGCAGCGACATGGCCAAGGGTGAGGCGCTGCTTAAGGCCGTGCAGAAGAAATTCTTCGGCCCTTTTCGGGTCTCGGCGATGCTCGATCCGAACGGCTCCAACACCACGGCGGCCGCCGGTGTGGCGCTGCTCGCCAAGGCGACGGAGCTTAAGGGCAAGAAGGCGGTCGTGCTTGCCGGCACCGGTCCCGTTGGCATGCGTGCCGCGGCGTTGCTCGCTCAGGAAGGCGCGGAGGTCTCGCTGACGTCGCGCGTCAAGGAACGCGCCGAGAGGGCGGTACAGGCAATCGAGGCGCGCTTTGGCGTGAAGGTCAAACCCGTGCAGGGCGCTGACGAGGCCGCGCGCGCCAAGGATGTCGAGGGCGCACAGATCGTGTTTGCCGCCGGCGCCATCGGCATTGAGCTGCTCAAGGTTTCGCATTGGGAACACAATACGACCATCGAGGCTGTCGCCGATTGCAACGCCCAACCGCCGCTTGGGCTCGAGGGCATCGAGGCCACCGACAAGGGCAAGATGCGGGACGGCGTAATCTGCTTCGGCGCGCTCGGCATCGGCGGTCTCAAATTGAAGCTGCATCGCGCCTGCATCGGCAAGTTGTTCGAGAGCTCCGACGGCGTGCTCGACGCCGAGGAGATCTACGCGCTCGCGAAAGAGATGGCCTGATGGCCGAGATCAAGGACACCGCCATCGAGCCGTTCCTCGATGCGCTCGCCTCGAGCGACGCGACGCCCGGCGGCGGCAGCGCGGCCGCGATCCTCGGTGGCATGGGCGCAGCGCTGGTGAGCATGGTGTGCAATCTCACCATCGGGAAGAAGAAATACGCCGAGGTCGAAGGCGAGATGAAGGACGTGCTGGCCAAGGCCGAAGCGCTCCGTCACAAGCTGACCGGCATGATCCAGGACGACGTGCGCGCGTTCGATACGGTGATGGCGGCCTACGGCATGCCCAAGGAGACCGACGCCGAGAAAGCTGCCCGCTCGGAGGCGATCCAGGCCGGGCTCAAGCAGGCGACCGACGTGCCCCTGCGCTGTTGCCACGCGGCGCGCGAGGTGATCGATCTGGCGCTCGCGGCTTCCGAGAAGGGCAACGTCAACGTCATCTCGGATGCGGGCGTCGCGGTGCTGTCGGCTTATGCTGCACTGCGAAGCGCCGCGTTGAATGTTTCCACCAATGCGAAGATGATAACTGACAAGAGTTTTGCGGACGCTAAGTTAAAGGAACTGGAAGGGCTTTTGGCCGGAGCGGAGACCGCGACCGAGAAGGCCTACGGCATCGTCAAGGGCAAGCTGAGCTGACAGCTCTAACGAAGCCCGCCGAAGACACGAAGGGAGGAGAAGGTGGACGTTCACGAGTATCAAGCCAAAGAACTGTTGGGCAGCTTCGGCGTGCCGGTGCCCAAGGGCGCTATCGCGTTCAGCCCCGATCAGGCCGTCTATGCCGCGACCGAGCTTGGCGGCTGGAACTGGGCCGTGAAGGCCCAGATTCATGCAGGCGCCAGAGGCAAGGCCGGCGGCATCAGACTGTGCAAGACCTATCACGAGGTGCGCGATGCGGCGCAGGAACTGCTCGGCAAGCGCCTGGTGACAATTCAGACCGGCCCCGAGGGCAAACCCGTGCAGCGCGTTTATATCGAGGTGGCCGAGCCCTTCGAGCGCGAGCTGTATCTCGGCTACGTGCTCGATCGGAAAGCCGAGCGCATCCGGGTGATCGCCTCCCAGCGCGGCGGCATGGAGATCGAGGAGATCGCGAAGAACGAGCCGGAAGCCATCCTTCAGGTGGTGGTCGAGCCGGCCGTTGGCCTTCAGGCCTTCCAGGCGCGCGAGCTCGCCTTTCAGCTCGGCCTGAGCATCAAGCAAGCGCAGAGCGCCGTCTCGACCATCATGAACGCCTATCGCGCGTTCCGCGATTGCGACGCCACCATGCTCGAGATCAACCCGCTCATCGTCTCCAAGGAGGACCGCGTGGTGGCGCTCGACGCCAAGATGTCGTTCGACGATAACGCGCTGTTCCGCCGCCACAACGTGGCGAACATGCACGATCCCTCGCAGCAGGATCCGCGCGAGGCGCAGGCCGCCGAGCATAACCTCAACTATATCGGCCTCGAGGGCGACATCGGCTGCATCGTCAACGGCGCCGGCCTTGCCATGGCGACCATGGACATGATCAAGCATGCGGGCGGCGAGCCGGCGAACTTCCTCGATGTGGGCGGCGGCGCTTCGCCTGAGCGCATCGCCACCGCGCTGAAGCTCGTCCTGTCGGACCAGAAGGTGCGCGCCGTGCTGGTCAACATCTTCGCCGGCATCAATCGCTGCGACTGGGTGGCCAAGGGCGTCGTGCAGGCCTGCGAGACGGTGGATGTGAAGGTGCCGCTGGTCGTCAGGCTCGCGGGTACCAATGTGGAAGAAGGCCGGAGGATCCTGGCCGAGAGCGGGCTCAAGCTGATCACTGCCGAGACCTTGGCCGAAGCGGCCGACAAGGCGGTGGCGGCGTGCCAGGGACGGTTGGCGGCGTAACGCGCCATCGGGAGAAAATGTCATGAGCATTCTGATCGATGAAACAACGCCGGTGCTCGTCCAGGGCATGACCGGCGACAAGGGCACGTTCCACGCCAAGGAGATGATCGCCTACAGCACCAACGTCGTCGGCGGCGTGACGCCCGGCAAGGGCGGCGGCATCCATCTCGGCCTGCCGCTGTTCAACACCGTGAAGGAAGCGGTGAAGGAGACCGGCGCCACCACTTCCATCACCTTCGTGGCGCCCGCGTTCTGCGCCGACGCCATCATGGAGGCCGCCGACGCCGGCATCAGGCTGATCTGCTCGATCACCGACGGCATCCCGGCCCAGGACATGATGCGGGTGAAGCGCTATCTCATGCGCTATCCCAAAGACCGCCGGCCGATGATGGTCGGGCCGAACTGCGCCGGCATCATCAGCCCCGGCAAGGCCATGCTCGGCATCATGCCCGGCCATATTTACCTCCAGGGCAAGGTCGGGGTGATCTCGCGCTCCGGTACGCTCGGCTACGAGGCCGCTTCGCAGATGAAGGCCAAGGGCATCGGCATTTCCACGTCGGTCGGTATTGGCGGCGATCCGATCAACGGTTCCTCCTTCCTCGACCATCTCGCGCTGTTCGAGGAGGATCCCGAGACCGAGGCGGTGTTGATGATCGGTGAGATCGGCGGCCCGCAGGAGGCGGAAGCCTCGGCCTGGATCAAGGACAATATGTCGAAGCCCGTGGTCGGCTTCGTTGCGGGCCTGACCGCTCCCAAGGGACGGCGCATGGGTCACGCGGGCGCCATCATCTCGGCGGCCGGCGACAGTGCCGCGGAGAAGGCCGAGATCATGCGCTCCTGCGGTCTGACGGTTGCGCCCAATCCGAGCGAGTTCGGCTCGACCGTGGCGGGCGTGCTTGCCTCCCGTCCGGAGCGCCGCGCATCCGCGTGATTCGGTACGAGCGCGGTAAGGGAGAGGGCTCCCTGTGCTGAGACGGTTCCGCTGGCTCCCATTCCCCGCAAGGGGAAGGGATGCCCACGGGCCGTTTCGAGCGCGAGCGTTCAATCCCTGACGATTTTGCTCTAATGAATGCCCTCGCCGGGCCGGTCCATCCGTTCCGGCCGGGAGTGCGTTGTTGCGTCATGAATGAGGAGACTCGAACCAAACGCCTGGTGGTCGAACCGTCCGCCGCCTTGATCAGCGGCACGTCGGCCAAGGAAGCAGCCGATATCCTCTTCGGGCTGCTCATGGAGGTGGTCCGGCAGCATCAGCCCGAAATCGAGGGCGTGTTCGCGGGCGGCGCCAATATCTCGCGCTACCCCCCGGAATTGATGGCCCGTTCGCTCCAGGCGCAGGGCATTTGGTTCCAGCTTCTGTCCATCGCCGAGCAGAACGCGGCCATGCGCCGGCGCCGCGATATCGAGCGCAAGCGCGGTCGCGAAGCGATCCGCGGCACCTTCGATCACGTTCTTGCCGAAGCCGCGAACGACGGCATCGCGCCGAAGGAGATCGACGCCCTGCTGTCCAGCCTGCGCATAAGGCCCGTGATCACGGCGCACCCGACCGAATCGAAGCGCGTCACGGTGCTGGAGAAATACCGCAAGATCTATCTTTTCCTGCGCGAGCTCGAGTCGAGCCGCTGGACGGAGCGCGAGCACCAGGACGTGCTGAACGACATTCGCGACCAGATCGAGCTCGTGTGGATGACCGGCGAGCTGCATTTGGAGAAGCCGACGGTCGAGCACGAGGTGTCGCGCGGGCTCCATTTCTTCGACGAGACGCTGTTCGAGAAGGCGCCGGAGATGCTGGCGCTGCTTGAGCGCGCGCTGGCCCGCTACTATCCGGGCGACCACGCCGAATTGCCGCCGTTCTTTCAGTTCGGCTCGTGGATCGGCGGAGATCGTGACGGCAACCCCTTCGTCACCACGTTCGTCACGGCCTGGACGCTGCGGCAGAATGCGCTTGCCTCGCTCCGTCACTACCGCGAGCGCCTCGTCGAGCTGGCGCGGTCGCTGTCCATCACCGAACGTGCGCTGCCTGTGCCGCCTTCGTTCGAGGCGGCGCTAGCCCGCGCGCTCGAGGCGAGCGGGGATGCTCTGGCGATTTGCGCGCGCAATCCGGGCGAGCCTTACCGGCAATTCCTCACCACGGTGCTGCGCAAGCTCGACGCCACCATGACCCGCGCGCAAGGCGCCGAGCTCAAGCCCGGCACGCCGCATTACGGCGGCGCGAACGAGCTGATTCTCGATCTTAAGCTCATCGAGCGCAGCCTAATCGAGGCGGGCAGCCCCTCAATCGCGGCGGATCGAGTGCGGCCTGTGCGCCGCGCCGTCGAGTTGTTCCGCTTCTCGACCGTGCGGCTCGATCTCAGGGAGAACACGACCCGCACGACGCAGGCTTTGCAGGCGCTGTGGTGGGCGAGCGCTGGGCACGGCGAGGGCAACCCGCCTGAGCTCGGCAGCCCCGAGTGGCGGACCTGGCTGTTGCGGGCGCTGGCGCGGCCGCTCACCAGCGAGCGCGTGATTCCGGCCCTGCCGCCCGAGGCCGCCGACCTCATCGCCATGTTCGCTCAGGCCGCCGAGATCAGGCGCGGGCTCGACCGCGACGCTTTCGGCACGTTCATCCTGTCCATGACGCGCTCGGTCGACGACATTCTCGGCGCTTATCTTCTCGCCAAGGAAGGCGGCTTGTTCCTCGATGCAGCGGGGACGGAGATCTGCGCGCTTCCAATCGTGCCGTTGTTCGAGACCATCGCCGATTTGCGCGCGGCGCCCGCCATAATGCGCGAGGCGCTCGCCATCCCGCTGATCCGCCGCTCCACCCATTGGCAGGGCGGCTTGCAGGAGGTGATGATCGGCTACTCCGATTCCAACAAGGACGGCGGCTTCGTCGCGTCGAACTGGGAGCTCGCCAAGGCACAGGTGAACCTCACGCGCGTCGGCGTGGAGGCGGGCACGCCGATCGCCTTCTTCCATGGCCGCGGCGGTTCCGTCTCGCGCGGCGGCGCGCCCACCGGCCGCGCCATCGCCGCGCAGCCGGCCGGCTCTATCCGCGGCCGCTTCCGCATCACCGAGCAG
>JBOHJE010000138.1:0-19636 GCA_050728375.1 Methyloceanibacter sp. | reverse complement strand
GCCTTGAGCAGGTCGACGATCGAATCAAAGCGGAAGGCGGCACGGCGTCCCTGATCCCACTCGACCTTGCCGACGGCCAGAAGATCGACGCCCTCGGCCCCTTGCTCTACGAGCGCTTCGGCAAGCTCGATATCCTCGTAGGCAACGCCGCCATTCTCGGAGGCCTGTCGCCGCTCGTTCACATTGCTTCCGATAAATGGGAGCGTGCCTTAGCTGTGAACGTCACCGCCAATTGGCGACTGATCCGGACGCTCGACCCTCTACTGCAACGATCGAATGCCGGCCGGGCGATCTTCGTGACCTCGAGCGTGGCCGACTCGGCCAGGGCCTACTGGGCCCCCTACTCCGTCTCGAAGGCGGCGCTCCAGACCTTGGCAAGAACATATGCCAACGAGACGAGCGGCAGCCCCGTGAGAGTGAATCTGATCGATCCAGGCGCGACTGCCACCGCCATGCGCGCGGAGGCCTATCCCGGCGAGGATCCCGCGAGTTTGCGAACTCCGGAGGAGGTGACCGAAGCCTTCATCAGGCTAGCGCTGCCCGAGACCAAGGCAGCCTGCCAGTTATTTGAGGTTGACCAATGAATCTTGTCTCGACATGTTTGGGCCCTATTGCGCCGCGAAAAGACCACGGTTGCTTCATGTCCTGTTAACTGCCGTAGGGCACCAGGGACGAAGGAAAAAAGCAACAAACGTCGAGGTTCAGGAATGCGGAAAATGCAATTCGCAAACGCCGCTGCGGTTCCCACGGCCACCCTGCTGTTGGCCGCTACGGTGCCTGTTTACGCCGAGGAGATTTGCCCTGGAGACCCGTTCGGCGTGAGCGCCTGCGCGCCCAGTTCCGAACTTGCCAAGGACCTGATGCGGAGGCGGGTGGAGCGCACGCTCTCCACCAATCCGGCCAATGACCGGATGAACCGGCTGAATGCAACAGGGCCCAATGCGGCCACGACGCCGTTCGCCATGACGCCCGACGGCGACAACACCAATTTCAAAACCAGCCTGACTCAATGGGGCTCGTCTCTATCCGCCGCCGATAAGGCGGCGCTGCAAGCGGCCAAGACCGCCGCCGGAGAGGATCTCCCCCTGCCGAAGGCCGTGAGGCCGATCGAGCCGTCATTCGACGTCTGGGCCAAAGGGCGTCGCGAACTCTTCACGCAGAACGGAGATGTGACAAAGGAAGGGGACGCGCTGACCACGTTCGTCGGTGCGGATTATCGCGTCCGCAAGAACTTCCTGGTCGGCGGCATGCTCCAGGTCGACGAATCCCGCCAGACCATTTTGGCGGCGCCCGATGCCGTCGACGGAACGGCCTATCTGGCCGGCCCTTACATGACCTACCGGCTCACCCCGAACATCGTGGCCGATGCCAAGGCGGCCTGGGGCACCGCGCATGACAGCGCCATTGTCGGCGAAGAGAACATGAATTTCGCCGTCGCTCGCATGCTCAGCGAGGCAAAAGTCTCAGGGAGCTGGGGCTGGAATAATTGGCAGTTCAGCCAGATTGGCGCCGTGACCTATCTCGATGAGAGCAGCGTGGGGATTGCCGGTACGCCCGGTACCTCCGTCGATGTCGCGCGCCTGAGCATTGGACCCGAGTTCAAGCGTCGCATCGATGCCGGCGACGACAATAGCCTCGAACCCTTCGCCTTCATCAAATCGAGTCTCGACCTCTCAGGTGTGGGCCTCACCGCTCCCACCGCGCAGAATACCGTTGGCGGAGGCCTCAACTTCGTGAAGCCCGACCACTACAATATCAGCGCCACTGCCGATTATACGGAAAGCAGCAACGCCGCCATCCCGGGCGTCACGACCAGCAAGGTCAAGGTCAGCGTTCCGAGCAGGCTACTCGGCTTCTAGAATGAGCCCGTCATATGCGGGCTCGATGCCGTGGGGCAGCTCGCGCGCCAGCGCCGCGTAGTCGAGATCGACATGCATGTGCGTGAGGATGGCGCGCTTCGGTGCGACGCGCGCGATCCAGGACAGCGCTTGGTCGACGGAAAGGTGGCTGGGATGCTCCGTATAGCGCAGCGCGTCGACGATCCAAAGATCCAGCCCTTCCAGATATCGAAGCGACTCCTCCGGCAGATCGTTCAGGTCCGGCGAATAGGCGATAGAACCGAAGCGAAAGCCTAGGGTCTCGATCGGACCGTGACGCTGCCGGAAGGGCATCACCTCGATCGGACCGCCCGCCCCTTCGATCCTCACCCGCTCGCCGTGTGTGATCTCGTGGGAATCGAGGACAGCCGGATATTCACTGCCAGGTGGGGTTTCGAAGCAGTAGCCGAAGCGTTCGCGAAGTACCTTTCCGGTCGCTGCGTCATGATAGATGTCCACGCGGCGACGACCGTTATAAGCCACGATGCGCAGATCATCGATGCCGTGGCAGTGATCGGCGTGGTCATGGGTGTACAGCACGCCATCGAGCCAGCTCACGCCGGCATCGAGCAATTGCTCGCGCAGATCGGGCGAGGTGTCGACCAGCACGCGGGTGACGCCCTCCCCGTCGGTTCGTTCGACGAGAAGGGAGCAGCGACGGCGGCGGTTCCGAGGATTGCCCGGATCGCAAGCGCCCCAAATGTTGCCGATGCGCGGTGTGCCGCCCGACGTGCCGCAGCCGAGAATGGTCGCGCGCAGGCTCATGCACAGCTTTCAGGCGGCCTCACGGCCGAACGCGGCACCTTCTTGCATAAGCGAAGGAAGTTCTCGGTCGTGTCGCGCGCCATCTCCCCCTCGCCCAGGCCGCGCATGCCGGCAAGCCGCGCCGCTGTGTGCACGACGAAGGCCGGTTCGTTCGTCTTGCCGCGGTACGGTTCCGGCGCGAGATACGGGGCGTCGGTTTCGACCAGAAGCCGGTCGAACGGAACGGCCATGGCGATCTCCCGCAAGGTGTCGGATTTCTTGAACGTCACGACGCCGGAGAACGAGATATAGCCGCCAAGCGCCAAGCCGCGCCGCGCCAGCTCGGCGCCGCTGGTGAAGCAGTGCAGCACGAAGGGGAACGCTCCCTTGGCGGTCTCTTCCTCCAGAATCCGTGCGATGTCGGAGTCTGCCTCACGCGCATGGATGACGAGCGGCAACCCCGTCTGGCGCGCCGCGGCGATATGGGTGCGGAACACCTTCTTCTGCACGTCGCGCGGGCTGTGCTCGTAGTGATAGTCGAGCCCTGCTTCACCGATCGCAACCACTTTTGGATGGCGCGACAGCTCCACCAATTCCTCGACCGTGATGTCCGGCTCTTCCGCCGCGTTGTGCGGATGCGTGCCCACCGAGCAAAATACATTTTCATGCCGCTCGGCGATTTCACGCAACTCGGGAAAGGTCCGAACCCTCGTGGAGATGCTGAGAATAAGGCCGACACCCGCGTCGCGCGCGCGCGCAAGGACGCCGTCAAGCTCGCCCTCGAGCTCGCGAAAGTCGAGATGGCAGTGGCTATCGATCAGCATCACGAGAAGATGAAAGACCCCCATATTCTTCAATCTGCTAGGCTAATCGTGGATGGTTCGGCAACACTGTGTGCCGCATCGCCGACGAGACAACAAGTGCCTGCGAGGCGGCCGTATCGAAGCGGAAAACAATGTCGAGACGAATCTCCCTGGTTGATCATTCGCGTCTACTTGCTGCGGCCCTGGCGGCCGCGTTGCTTTGTCTTGCTTCGGCTCCGGCTCAGGCTGGCTGCAGCAAGAATGTTACTTTGTACAACGCCTATTGGTGTCCCTACTGTAAACACGTCAGAGCCATTCTTGCGCGTCACCACATCCGATATAGCATCCAGGACGCGACAACCGCGCGCGTTCAGGCTGCCATGATAAGAAAATTCGGAGACACGGCAGTGCCAAGGACCGTGATCGGCGGGGTCGTTGTTGAGGGCGTTGACGAGGCGCGCATCAAACAGCTGTGCCGCAAATGAAGCCGGCTAGACTGCCGGACTCTCAGCTTCGACATAGCGCGGGAACACGGGTTGAGGCGTCGGCAATTCCGTGCCGGCCTTCAGCCTTCCCGCATGACCAAGCGCGGGGAAGTCGCGCGCATCCTTAGGCACGCCGAGCTGATCGAGAAGCTTGGCCGCGCTTTGAGGCATGACCGGCTGAACGAGGATTCCGATCTGCCGCGTTACCTCGGCGGTCACGTACAGGATCGTCTGCATCCTCTTTGGGTCCGCCTTCTTGTGAGCCCAAGGCTCCTCCGCGGCAAAATAGCGATTGGTGTCGGCAATCAGCGCCCAGATGCTTTCCAGTGCCCGGTGAATCGCGAACGCGTCGATCGCCTCTTCCACCCGAGGCAAAATGCCGTCGGCTGCCCCAAGGATGGTTGCATCGGCCGCCGTCAACCTGCCCGGCTTTGGCACGCGGCCAGCACAATTCTTGGCGATCATGGACAGCGAGCGCTGCGCCAGATTGCCGAGATCGTTGGCGAGGTCGGCGTTGATGCGCTGGACGATGGCATCGCGGCTGTAATTGCCGTCCTGGCCGAACGGTACCTCCCGCAACAGAAAGTAACGGAACTGGTCCAACCCATATTCGGCAACCTCGGCGAACGGGTCGATGACATTGCCGAGGGACTTCGACATCTTCTCCCCGCGATTGTTGAAGAAGCCGTGGCCGAAGACACGTTTTGGCAGCGGCAAACCCGCTGACATGAGGAAGGCCGGCCAGTAGACCGTGTGGAAGCGGACGATATCCTTGCCGATCATGTGGACATCTGCCGGCCAGTATCGCTTGAACGCCGACGACCCGTCATCGGGAAACCCCACACCCGTAAGGTAGTTGGTGAGCGCATCCACCCATACATACATGATGTGTTTCGGATCGCCGGGAACCGGCACGCCCCAATCGAACGTCGTGCGCGACGCGGAGAGGTCCTGGAGGCCGCGGCGTACGAAACTCTTCACCTCATTGGCCCGTGTCTCGGGGCCTATGAACTCGGGATGAGACTCGTAGTGCTCGAGCAGCCGCTCCTGGAAGGCGGACAGGCGAAAAAAGTAGCTCTCCTCCTCGACCCATTCGACAGGCGTTCCTTGCGGCGAGACCTTTCCGCCGTTCGGACCCTCCTTGAGCTCGCTCTCGTCGTAATAGGCCTCGTCCCGGACCGAATACCAGCCGGCATATTTGTCGAGATAGATGTCGCCGGCCGCCTGCATGCGCCGCCACAGCTCCTGGCTCGCCTGCTTGTGGCGCTCCTCGCGCGTCGTGATGAAGTCATCGTTTGAACAGTCGAGCACGCGCACCATCTCGCGGAATTCCGGCGTGTTGCGGTCGGCGAGCTCCGCCGGCGTGATGCCCTTGGCCCGAGCCGTCTGCAGCATTTTGATGCCGTGCTCGTCGGTTCCGGTCAGGAAGAACACGTCATGGCCCTGAAGACGCCGGAAGCGCGCGAGCGCGTCCGTGGCGACGACCTCATAGGCATGGCCGATGTGAGGCGCGTCGTTCGGGTAGGAGATGGCAGTCGTGATGTAATAGGCGCCCTTGTCTGGCATGGGCGCACACATAGCCTCGGGCGCGGATCGCGGCAAGGTGCCGGCCGAAGGCGCTAAACAGGATGCTGACGCACCAATTGCTGAAGCTTGAACCATGCGTCGAGCAAAAGGAGGCTGCGGTCGAGATTGAGCTCGAAAGCCTCGGCCTTGGCCTTGGCAAGGGCCTCCCAGACCTCCGCCCAATGAACGAGGTTATCGGTTGAAACGAGACGCATGGCGAGCGTCTGCTCTTCTCCAACCAGACCTTCACCGGTTGCGGCAAACCGGGTCAGCCGCTCGATAAGGCCGAGCATCAAGGCGAAATAGAGCTCAAGCCGCTGAGTCTCGGCCTGACTCGAGAGCGGGTCCGCAAGCTTATGCAGACGCACCCCGTCGAGCTCGGGCAGTGCGCCGAGCATGGCGGCAATCTCACGGTAGAGTTCAATGCCCTCGCCCGAGACAAGCTCGAGTGCGCGGCGGACGCTTCCTTGGCCGAGAGCAAGGGCCAACTGGAGGGTTTCGGTATCCGCTTCCTGGCCGCCGCGCTCGAGCGCCGCCTCAACCGCTGTCTTCAGATCCGGCTGACTGAGGCCGGTGACCCTGAGCGTCCGGGTGCGCGACCGGATGGTCGCTGGCAGGCGTCCCTCAGCACTGGAGACCAGCAGAAACAAGGTCCCCGGCGGTGGTTCCTCGAGCGCCTTGAGCAGAGCGTTCGCCGCACTCTGACTGAGCTCGTCGGCGCGGTCGACAATGACGACGCGCCAAGCATCTTCCCCGGCGGTGTTGCCGAGAAAGGCGCGCAAGCGGCGCACTTCGTCCACACCGATCCATTGCGAATAGCGCTTGGTCTTCTCGATCCAGGAGCGTCTCAGCAGCAATAGATTGGGATGAGCCAAGACGGCCACCTTCCGAAACACGGGATGGCTCGCATCGACCGTTTCCTCGCCGGCATTCTCGGCCAACGCCGTTCGCGCGAAATGATAAGCGAGCGTCGCCTTGCCGACGCCTTCCGGGCCGACCAGAAGCCAGGCGTGATGCATGCGCCCGCTGTCGCGTGCTCGGGCGAACTCGGCCAAGGCCTCGGCATGTCCGACGATACCATCGACTTCACGGGGCGATGAGAATTGAGCCAGCCGATCGGGCTCGGCCGCTGTGGCGCGTTCGGCTGCGAGGCTCATGGGTTCAAGCGACGGAGAATGGCTTCCCACACGTCTTCGGCGACCATGGCCTCGGGCTGGCTCGCATCGATCACGATGCAGCGCTCCGGCTCTTCCTCGGCAATGTCGAGAAACGCCCTCCGCACACGCTCGTGCAGCAAGACCTCCTGACCTTCGAAACGATCCGCCGTGTCCCCTTCCCGCCTTTCCGTGGCTCGCGCGAGCCCGTCCTCTGCAGGAATGTCGAGGATGAACGTGATATCCGGCAGGAAGTTTCCGATGGTGATGCGCTCCAACGCGTTGATCAGGCCCCTCGGTACGCCCGCGCTAGCGCCTTGATACGCACGCGTGGAATCGAGGAAGCGGTCGCAGACGACCCACTTGCCCTGATGGAGCGCATCCGCGATCGCATACTCGACGTGGTCCGCCCGCGCCACCGAGAACAGCAGGGCCTCGGCCAAGGGGCCGAATTGCCAGACCTTCCCCGACAGCAGCGCCTCGCGAATCTCCTCGGCCGCGGGCGATCCGCCAGGCTCCCGCGTGGCATAGACGGGACGGCCGGCACGCGCTAGCCGATTCGCGAGAATGCCGGCCTGGGTCGACTTGCCGGAGCCCTCACCCCCTTCGAACGTGATGAACCTGCCGATGTCGTGAGTTTCACGTTGCATGGATTGCTATAGCAGCCAGCCGAAGGCGAGCACGAGCAGCGAATCCAATCCGCGCATGGCGAAGTTGCTCTGGTCGATGTCGTCGCCCGCATAGAGCGGGATTTCATTCGTGGAGGACGACTCAGCCGAGTTGACACGCAGCACGGCCACGCGATCGCCCGTGCGGATCGGCGCTTTGATCGGACCGGAATAAACAACCGAAGCCCTGACCTGTCCGGTCGAAGTGGCGGGCAGAAGAATCTCGATCTCCCCGTCGCCAACCAGCGGCACGTAATGCGATGTGCCGCCCCAGACCAGCGCGTCGCTGACCTTCTCTCCCTCGTCGAACAGCTTGAACGGCTTGAAGCTCTTGAAGCCCCATTCGAGCAGGCGCCGCGGCTCCCCCTCGCGGTCGTTCTTCGATTCAAGTCCGTTGACGACCAGGATCAGGCGCTGATCGCCACGTTTGGCGCTGGCGACCAAGCCGAACCCGGCTTCCTTTAGGTAACCCGTTTTGAGACCGTCGACGCCAATATCGGCCCAGACCAGCGGATTACGGTTACGGAAGTCCCAGCGGTCGCGGTACTTGAATTCCTTCTGACCGAAATAGTGATAGTACTCGGGATAAGTCTCGATCAGGTGATCGGCGAGCACAGCGAGGTCCCGCGCCGTCATCAGATGCCTCTCGGCCGGCAGCCCAGTGGAATTGGCGAAGGTCGATTTGGCGAGGCCGATCTCTTTTGCCTGCTCGTTCATCATCTTGACGAAGGCCGGCTCGCTTCCGGCGACGCCTTCGGCGAGGATGATGGCCGAGTCGTTGCCGGATTGAACTGTGACGCCCTGAATCAGCTCGTCGACGGTGACCGTCTCGTTCAGCGGCGCGAACATTGCCGAGCCGCCCGAAGGCGCGCCGCCGGTTCGCCAGGCATGTTCACTCACTTTGAACGGAGTATCGAGCCGGATCCGGCCCGCCTTCAGCTCGCGAAACACGACGGCAAGCGTCATCAGCTTGCTCATGCTGGCCGGCACCATCGGCGTGTCGGCATCCTTCTCGAAGAGGACGAGATCGGCGCCTGAATCCATGATGATGGCCTGCTTGGCTTTGGTCTCGAAACCAGCCGGCGCCGTCGAGGTCGAACGGGCAAAGCCGTGATCCCCGGTCGCCGTCAAGGCGAGCACGGCGCTGATCGCTGCGATCTTGATCAATCTGCCGAGAGGCGTAGCCAACGAGTGGTACATGGGTGAGCGCGGCGGCCGGTTGCGGCGCGTCGCGCTCACTATTGAGCGCCCAGTGCGAAAAATCAACCCCGGCATGGCATTACAGCCTAGTTCCGGGCGAGGATTTTGGCATCCTCGTACCCTGTTTGCACGACCCGGGCGAGCGCACTTTCGGCCTCGGCCCGGCTGGGGAACGGCCCGACCGTGATGCGGAAATAGACATCGGCGCCGACCGCCATCTCGGCCATCTCCACCGGGGCGATGGCGGCAAGAGCCGAGCGCGCCCTGTCGGCATTGTCCCGGTTCTTGAATGAGCCGGCCTGGATGACCAGCCTGCCAGTCGGTGGCCTCGGAGGAGCAGGAGGACCGATCGACCCCGTCGGCTCGAGGGAAGCTTGCAATTCTTGCCGAGTGCCGAGAGTGGCGGCGCTCTTCAGGAACCTTGGCTTAGGCTCGGGCATCGATACCGGCAGCGATGTCGCCTGCCGAGATTTGTCCGCCGGCTTCTTTGCCGTTGCAGGAAGGCTTGCCGTCGCGATTGGCTTGCCGCCGACTGTCGCCTTTTTCGCAGCAACCCGCATCCAGCTCCGGCTCGCCAAGTAGCCGCGTTCGTAGCTGTCGTCGCCGCTGAGCGGCGCGCGCTTTAGATATTTCACGCGCACGGAGGTGGTCCCCTGCCGGCTGAAACCCAGGAGCTGGGCCGAACGCCGCGACAAATCGATGACCCGGTCGTTTGCGAACGGGCCGCGGTCGTTGACGCGCACGATGATCGAACGGCCGTTGCTCAGATTGGTGACTTGCGCATAGACGGGAAGCGGCAGGGTCGGATGCGCAGCCGACAGCCGATCCATGTCGTAGATCTCGCCATTGGCCGTGTAGCGCCCATGAAACAGCTCGCCGTACCAGGATGCCGTGCCGACGCGGTCATAGCCCGGCTCCTCGCGCGGCCGGTACCAGACGCCGCCAATCTGGTAAGGCTCGCCAATCTGGTAGCGCCCCCCTCCCTTCGGCACCGGTTGGCCGAACGGAATGACGCGCTCTCCGAGTCCGCGACCGCCGTCCTGCCCGCATCCCGCAAGGCATAATGCGAGAATGACGAGCGCAGCGCTGGCCAGCGCGACGCGCATGGCCGGTGAGCCCGCAGAAACTCTAAGCTCGCTCGCACGATGTGCGGACGCACGCCGACCCACCCCACTCACGTCCCAACCCCCGCAAGGGCTTCGTTAGTGCGCCGTCGCGGCCGCCTGACGCGGGCCCAAAGCAAGTGGCGCGGGGCCACTGTCGGCACGGCGCGTTAGCAAAACATGAATCGGGGCGATCAGCCGGTCGCCTCGATTAGCTGACGGCACGCCGCGACGACGTCTGTCAGCGGCCTGTCGGCATCGACGGGCTGGAAGCTCATGGCGCCAAGCACGTAGCCGAGTTGCGTGTCGACCACGGAAGGGGTCGCGTCGGAGACATCGCCCTGGCGTCCGACGACCCTATTCCGCATCACCTCCGCCGGCGCCTTCAGCCAGATTCCGGCGAAACTCACTGGGCGCGCGGCCGCAAGCGCTTCAATCGCCGCACGTTCCTCGGGCATTGCCTGCACGGCATCGACGATTACCGAGTGCCCGGCTTCCAGCGCAAGGCGTGCGCGCTTGAGACATGTGGCATAGACTTGCCTGGAGACGTCGGAAGTATAAGCGCGTTCCGGCAGCCTCTCGTGAAGAGAAACGCCGAACAGCCGCTTCCGCTCGACGTCGCTCCTGACTTGCACGGCGCCGGGAAAAAGCCCGACATGGGGCGCCAGCGCACGGGACAAGGCGGATTTGCCACTGCCGCTCAGCCCGCCGATGGCGATGAGACGCGGCTGGCGCAGCGTGAGAAAGTCGAGCGCGAGCAGAAAATATTCATGCGCTTCCGCGCGGGCGTGGTTGGCTTCCGGGCCCTCTGTCCGGTCGGCGCGAAGCAGCTCGACTTTGGCGCGGATCATGGCCCGGAGCGAAAGAAACAACGGCAGCGTGGCCAGACCGAGAAGGTTCCCCGTCGTGCTTTCGCGGTCGAGATAGGCGTTGAGCAAGGTGTTGGCGTGCGCCCCGAGCCCTCGCTTGCCGAGATCCATCAACAGAAATGCCAGATCGTACAGAACGTCTATGGTCGCGAGGCGATCGTCGAACTCGATGGCGTCGAACAGGACAGGGGCACCGTCGATCTCCACGATGTTGCGCAAGTGCAGGTCGCCGTGGCAGTGGCGCACATAGCCGCCCCTCGCCCGTGCGCACAGAAAGGGTTTCAGGGCCCCGAAGGCCTCCCGCGTGCGCCCGGCAAAGGCCTCGGCCAAATCGGCGGGGAACAGATCCGTATCGGCGGCGAGGACCGTCTCATTGTCGCAAATCACGCCTTCGAGCGGGGCGACGCCCTGCTCGACGGTAAGCACACGGTCGGCGAAATCGTGAAATGCGGCAATCGCCTCGGCCAAGGGAGGCATTGCCGTTAGCGGCAACCTGCCTTCGGCCGCCATCCTGTCATACAGGCCTTCCTGATCGAATCGGCGCATGCGAAGTGCCCATTCGACCGCAGCCCCTGCCCCGGCGCCTAGGACGAAATCGTCAATTTCCGCACGCCTTATGGGCACGACATCAAGATAAATCTGAGGTGCCGTACGCAGGTTTATGCGAAGCTCGTTGAGGCAAGCCTCCTGGCGCTTCTCGAGGGTAGAAAAGTCCAGAAATGCGTATTTGACCGCCCGCTTGATCTTGTAGGCGAGAGACCCGGCAAGAAACACGATAGAACCGTGCGTTTCTATACGCTCTACGGTTGCGGGCCTCGGCTCATAGGCCTCGGGCCTAGCCATAAACTCCAAGATCTTGGACTGGTCGAAGTCACCGTTGTCGGTCACGTTAACCATACTCCGATAATTCCGTGCCCCTCCGGCCACACGAACCTTGAAAACACTCAGAAAACAAGCCGCACTACTTGTGGCCAAAAGGTTAACGGGCTAACGTTTTTCCCGGTTGGGGCGGATTGCGGGATCAACCGCAAGCTTCCCGTAAGGGGTGAGCGGTCCGGCGATGACAAGGTGGCTGCATGGGGCGATCGCCGTCGCGGTTGCCGGCTTTGTCGTGTGCGAGGCCGCGCCTTCTGTCGCCGCCGAGTCGAGTGCTGCCGTCCAACGTCTCTCCGCCGAGCAACTCGAATCGCGCCGCGAGGTTCTGCTGCGGGAGATGCTTGCCCGCCCGAGCGATCTCGACCTCGCCTTCGAGTACGCCACGCTCTCGGCACAAGCCGGAGACTATGAAGGCGCCATCTCGACCCTCGAGCGCATGCTCATCTATGCGCCGAATACGCCCCGCCTCCAGCTCGAGCTGGGCGTGCTCTATTATCGCATCGGCGCTTACGACCTATCCCGCTCCTATTTCGAGCAGGCGCTGGCCAACCCAAACGTACCCCCGTCGATCGCCCAGCAAGTCCGTCTCTATCTAGCACAGCTTGCGCTGGCGGCCGACCCACCGTCCTTTTCCGCCTCGGTGTTCAGCGCCATCCGCTGGGAGAGCAACGCCAACTCCGGCCCCGGTACGCAAAGCGTGACCTTGAACGGGATCGACTTCACCATCGACGAGCAGTCCGTCGGCCGGCCGGGTTGGAGCGCGCTCAATATCGGCACGCTGCACTACTCCTACGACCTCCAACGCCAGGGCGACCGCATCGAGTTCGACGCGCTCGCCTACTCGACCGCCTATTTCGACTCGGATCTTCAAGACATCGACCTCGATTTCTTCGAACTCACCCTCGGACCGAGCTTCAACTTGAAGCGCTGGGGTATGGATCAAAGCCGCGCCTACGTCTACGCGATCGGCGATCTCGCCTACCTTGGCTATGACTACTACTTCTCCGCGCCCGGCGCGGGTATCCGCCTGCTGAGCTTTGCCGCCGAGCAGAGCGTGCTCGACGCCCGGCTCGAAACGCGCGTGCGGAGCTTCAACAACACTCCCGATATGTCGACCAACACCTTGCGCGACGGCGCGCAGACGCGGTTCGGCGCCACCTACTCCTATTACTTCACGCCGGCCTTCGTGGTGACGACGCAAGGCTACGCCCAGCGCGAGGATGCCGAGGCAGGCTTCTATTCCGATTGGGAACTAGCCCTGTCCGCAGGCTTTGCCTGGACCTTCGCCAACCCACTCTGGCAGGGTCAATATCCCTGGACCTGGCAGGTCGGCGGCGGCGCAATTCGCCGCGACTATGACGCTCCCGATCCGACCATCAATCCCGTGGAGACCGAGCGGGACGACATCTACTGGGGCCGGACGGCTTTGATACTGCCCGTAGCCGAGACCTGGGCTCTGGTGCCCCAGGTTGAATATCGCGACCAGCAGTCTAACTATGATATAAGTGCATTCGACGACTTGACTGCTCTTCTCGGGGTACAGAAGAGGTTCTGAGGGATGTCCAGACTCGCCAAGGCTTCCACCGCGCCCATTTCTCCCCGGGAAGCGGGAGTACTGACCGCCTTGCTCCTTGGGCTTTGCCTGGCTTTGACTGTCGCCGTGCGGCCTGCGAGCGCCGAGAAAGTCGGTGTCGCCGCCGCCGTCAATCCCGATGCCTTCTCGAGCCTGAGCGGCGCGCCGGAAAAGCAGCTCAATATCGGCAAGTCGATCTTCTACAACGAGCGCATCAACACGACGACCAGCGGCCTTGTGCAGGTCCTGCTGGTGGACGGCTCGACCTTCACCGTGGGGCCGGGCTCCGACCTCGTGATCGACAAGTTCGTCTACGATCCCAAAAAGAAGACCGGCCAAGTCGTCGCTACGTTCTCCAAGGGCGCGATGCGTTTTGTCGGCGGCAAGATCTCCAAGAACGAAGGCGGGGTCACCGTGAAGACGCCGGCCGGCGCCCTCGCCATCCGAGGCGGCATGGTCCAGGGCAACGGAAAGGTCTGGTCTTTCCTCTACGGCGTTGAAATGAAGCTGACCGGCAAAAACGGCCAAGTCTTCACCGTGTATCAGCCCGGCTACACGCTGGATTTGACGAGCGGCCAGCCCTCTATTCGCCCGACAACGCCGGCTGACACGGCGTCGCTTATGGCCGCCCTAACCAATGGGGGTGGTGGTACTGGTGGTCTTCATGGAAACAACGGGACCGACGTCAACCCGCCGCCGAAGCAGCTCCTGGCTGAGACGCTCAGTCTGCAACAGTTGATCGCCGACGCCACAGCGACACAAATCGACGACACACTCCAACGCGAAGAGAACAACCTTCCTCCAACGAATCCAACCGATCTGACCAATCCTCCGCCCACCCACAATCCACCTGCGTCCCCGCCCCCGCCCGGGCCGCAGATTCCCAAAACGGGCGGAAGCTTCAACGGCTATGCCTCCGGCTGGTACGTCGAGGTTGATACGCCACCGAGTGGTGGACAGGCCCAGGAAGATTCGTACAACGACGACAACGTCGACATCGGCAGGCTGGCGAACAGGCGGCCGGAAGACGTTTCAGTCATATTCGATGCGCAACAGAGCACTGTTTCGGCCAATTTCAAGGTCCGTTCGGAAAATCTTGACTTCCGTTGGGAACGTGGCGGCGCCATTGTAGGATTTGGCGGCGTTGGCTCAGTTTTTACCAACAATCAGAACTTCGCTGCTGCGGCAAACCTCGACCAAACTTTCATTCGGCGCGGCTGGCATGGCGACGAAGTCCCCGTCAACAGCGTAACCGGTGCTCTTGTCAGCGGAGGCCTACTTTGCTCCGAGTGCGACTTCATGCGGTTCGGCAGTTGGACCGTGGCGCTTCAGTACACCGACAGCCATTACAATTTCTTGCAGGGCCGTTCCCTGAATGCCTCAAACGATTATTCGCAAGAGCGGACGGCGGTGTCACTCGGGTGGTGGGTTGCCGGCGACCTCCCAACCGTCGGTCAGCTTCCCACGCTAGGAACCGCCACATATAGCGGTTCCACGATTGGAACTGTCTTCGCAATGGAGCAAGGCGGCTGGGCGCCCCATGCCGCGACCGGCAAAGTCGGCATGAATTGGAACTTCGCCGACCGGGCTGGGACTTTAGAAATAAAGAACTTTGTCTCTCCCGAATTGGGCGCACCATCTGCTCTAAACATGTCGGGACAGATGAGAATTCCCGGGTGGCTCGACGATCCTGCGATGAACCGCTTCCGAGGTGGGATCGGCGGCACCATCGGTCAAAATGAGATCGGAGGTTTCGCGCGGGGTTCATTCTCCCGCAATGGCGCTGACCCCACTGCTGGTGTAGTCGGCAATTGGAACGCCAGAAGTGACAATTTCAGAGCAACGGGAATTTTTGGGGCTGGCCGCAACGGGCCAGTCATCAATCCCGTGGGCACCATAGCTGGTCGGTAGCGGGCTGTCGGTTGCTTGCTCTCTTCGAACGCAAGCGGTCCCTGAGTCCGCCCTTGCAACGCCGCGCCCCAAAACCCAAATATACGGCCCACCTCGCGAAGCCGGCCGCGTAACTATCAAATCCTCTGAACTCACCCATTTTCTGCCTTTGCCGGGACTTAACATAGAGCCGGCAAAAGCACCGGAAGCTAAGCGAGGCGCGATGCGCGACCCTAAAAACGTGATGTTCGCCGAGGCTTGTGCCCTTCTGAAGCAAGCCGAGCGGCTGCACCGCCAGTTCTTCGAACCCTCCCGCGAGGGCGCGCGCGCGGCGCGATGGGAGCCGCCTGTCGACGTTTTCGAGACCGAGCGCGAGCTCTGGATCATAGCCGCTCTCCCCGGCGTGGCGCCCGAGGCCGTCCGCGCCGAGATGGAGGACCAGACCTTGATCATCACCGGCGACCCCGCCCTGCCCGCGGCTCGCCGGAACGCCAATATATTGAGGCTCGAGATTCCTTACGGGCGGTTCGAGCGCCGCATCGCGCTTTCGAGCCGCTTTCAGCTGACCGGGCGTGAAATCCTGAATGGTTGCCTGGTGCTTACCTTCACCAAGGCTGGCTAAGCCTTAACACCGAAGTCCGGACCATGAACGATCAAGAACAAAACCTGAAGGCCACTGAAGACGAGACCCCGCGCTCCGCCTCGCCCCAGCCGGCAAGCGGCGTGGCGTCCCATCCGGAGCTTCCCGAGGGGACGATGATCGTGCTTCCCACGCGGAACGCCGTGCTGTTTCCAGGCATCGTGGCGCCGCTCACGCTCGGCCGCCCGCAGTCGATCGCCGCCGCCCAGGCCGCCGCCCAGACCGACAAGCCGATCGGCGTGCTCCTCCAGAGCGACGCTTCGGTCAATGCGCCGGGTCCGCAACATCTGCACCGGGTCGGCACGGTCGCCGAGATCCTCCGCTATGTGACGGCGCCCGACGGCACGCATCATCTCATCACGCGCGGTGTCAGGCGCTTCAGAGTGCTTGAGTTTCTGCCGGGCCACCCCTTCCTGGTCGCGCGCGTTGACGAGGTCGGCGAGGCCGAAACCTACTCGACGGAAATTGCCGCGCGCATGCACCAGCTTCGCGAGCGGGCCCGCGAGGCGATCTCGCTGTTCCCCACCGTGCCCCAGGAGATCGCGGGCGCGATCGAGCAGTTGCAATCGCCCTCGGCGCTCTCCGATTTCATCGCCAACGTCTCGGACATCTCTCCGAAGGACAAGCAGGACCTGCTCGAGACCTTCGATGTCTCCGAGCGCATGGACAAGCTGCTGCGCGACCTCGCCCAGCAGATCGAAGTTCTTCGGCTTTCCAAGCAGATCGGCGAGCAGACGCAAGAATCGCTGGCCGGGCGGCAGCGCGAGCACATCCTGCGGGAGCAGCTCAGGCAGATCCAGAAGGAGCTCGGTGAAGGCGAGGAAGGCCAGGCCGAAATCGCGGAGCTGCGCGAGGCGATCGACAAGGCCGGCATGTCCGAGGAGGCCGAGAAGCAGGCCCGCAAGGAGCTGAAGCGCCTCGAGCGCATGCCAGAGGCCAGCGCCGAGCACGGCATGATCCGCACTTATCTCGACTGGCTGATCGAGCTCCCCTGGTCGAAGCTCTCCGACGAGCGCATCGACATCGCCGAGGCGCGGCGCATCCTCGACGAGGATCATTACGGCCTGCCCAAGGTCAAGCAGCGTATCCTCGAGTTTCTCGCGGTGCGCAAGTTGAACCCAGAGGGCAAAAGCCCGATCCTCTGCTTCGTCGGCCCTCCGGGCGTCGGCAAGACCTCGCTCGGCCAATCCATCGCGCGCGCGACGGGGCGCAAGTTTGTGCGCTTAAGTCTCGGCGGTGTGCATGATGAGGCGGAGATTCGCGGTCATCGCCGCACCTATATTGGCGCGTTGCCCGGCAACGTGATCCAGTCGATTCGCAAGGCAGAGACCCGCAATCCGGTGATGATGCTCGACGAGATGGATAAACTCGGCGCGAGTTTCCACGGCGACCCGTCCGCCGCCCTCCTCGAAGTGCTCGACCCCGAGCAGAATTCCACTTTCCGCGATAACTATCTCGGCATTCCGTTCGATCTCTCGCGGGTGATGTTCACCGGCACGGCGAACGTGCTCGATCAGATCCCGGGCCCCTTGCGAGACCGTATGGAGGTCATCGAGATTCCCGGCTACACCGAGGAGGAGAAGGTCGAGATCGCCAGGCGCTATCTGGTGAAGCGTCAGCTTGCATCGACGGGCTTGTCACCGGAGCAGGCGGAAATCACGGACGACGCAATTCGCGCGATCATCGCCGACTACACGCGCGAGGCCGGCGTCCGCAACCTCGAGCGCGAGCTCGGCGCGATCTTCCACCATGTCGCCATGCGCATCGCCGAAGGCAATGCGGATCGCATGCGGATCGACTCCGCGGACCTGCACGGCATTCTCGGCGCACGACGCTTCGAGGGCGAAGTGGCCATGCGCACCAGCGTGCCGGGCGTCGCGACCGGACTTGCCTGGACGCCGACCGGCGGCGACATCCTATTCGTCGAGGCTGCGCGGGTTCCGGGTAGCGGACGGCTGATCCTTACCGGCCAGCTCGGTGACGTGATGAAGGAGAGCGCCCAAGCCGCGCTTAGCCTAATCAAGGCGCGAGCCTCGACGCTCGGCATCGATCCGGCCTCGTTCGAGAAGACGGACATCCACGTTCACGTTCCTGCGGGCGCAATCCCCAAGGATGGGCCAAGCGCGGGCGTCGCCATGTTCATCTCACTCGTCTCGCTGTTGACCGGACGCACAGTCAGAAGCAACACGGCGATGACCGGCGAGATCTCCTTGCGCGGCTTGGTGTTGCCCATCGGCGGCATGAAGAACAAGGTCCTGGCGGCAGTGCGCGCCGGCATCACCACGGTGATGCTACCGGAACGCAACAAGAAGGACTACGAGGACATCCCCGAGGCGGCGCGGAACGCCGTGCGTTTCGTGTGGCTGTCGACCGTCGACGACGCCATCGGCGCTGCGCTCGAGCCTGACGTGGCGAAGGACGCAGTCGCCCTATCGGACGATCAGCGCCGCGCGGCGAGCGGCTAGGCCTCGCCTTCGAGGCATGGCCGGCCGGGCGAGGACTATTTTGCCATCGTTTTGCGCGAGTATCTCGCCCAGGGCCGGGCGCGACATGGCTTGGTCGGCAAGGCGCTGAGTGAACTCATCGAGGCGGACGATCTGCTTGCCTTCGGCACCAAGTGGATGACCGACAATCTACGACGCTGAACCAAGGCGGTCGTAGAGTCGGGCTTGCATGACCGGAATCGGACGAACGGCCAGGGAGAAGGCCTCGGCAGACAGGCCCAAGCGCGGGCTTTCTCTTGCCGTAGCGCAGGCCTATGATCGGGGATCGCTAGGTAGGGCAGTATGAGACTTCTTCTAGGAATTGTTCTGGGCGTTTTGCTGACGATCGTCGGGCTCTACATGGCCGACGCGGGCGCTGGCGGCGTCGAACGGCGTCCAATGGTCAATTGGGACGTGGTCGGCCAGAGGGTGGACGACCTCACGGCGGGCGCCCAAACCGTTTGGAACGACTTCACCCGCGAGGTGACCGGCCCCCCGTAGCCGCACTGCTCTCCCGCCGAGCTTAGATCGCGTCATGCTCCAGGCCGCGACTCTTTTTCGACTCGACCTTCTCGCTCGGACTCGAAACCGGTTTCTTGTCCTCTTTTGGCCCTTTGGGATGCGAACTTGATTTCTCGGTGGAGGAAGTCCCCACCATGTTCATGCCGACAAGGAAAGCTGCACCGCTGCCGATCACCGCGGCAATGGCAAAGGCGCGTAGCAGGCGCCTGATATCGGCCCGCTCGGGCGACTCCATCCTCACGGTCCGGTTAATATAGGCGAGGAACGAGCTCAACAGCGCGGCAACCGCGCCGCCGCTGAAGAACATCATAGCGGCAGCGAGCTTTGCATCCATGGTTGATTCGGGCGCGCGAGCGAGGATCGCCAGAAGCACGAGCGCCGCGGTTCCATTGAGGAACACGAGAAACGACACAGCCCGGCCGGCCGCGCGGTTGCGCTCGCGCTCGATGAAGGCGCGTTCGAGGCGTGGATCGCTTGAGGGAGTAGGCTCAACCATGGTCATCGTCGCTTCCTAGGGGCGCCCCGCGAGGAGTGGCGGAGACGGAGGGATTCGAACCCTCGATACGGCTTTTGACCGTATAACGGTTTAGCAAACCGCCGCCTTCAGCCTCTCGGCCACGTCTCCTCAAGGCTTTTATGGGCAACGAATCGTGAATTGCAACCAGATTGCAACCGCCGCCCTATTTCGCGGGTAGCAGAACCGAGGCGATAGCCTCAGCCGCATGATTCTGCCCGAGTACCAACGCTATCCCTCGTCGCGCTGCTGAGCCCGTTACTCAGTCCTTCTCGACTTGTGCACCACAGCCCCTGCGGGCAAAGCAGCAAGTTGCTCCTCAAAACAGATGAACTGGACAGTGGTTCCGTCTGCCTTGAGCCATGCAGCTCGGCCGCATGGACGCCAGCGCGCCAGCAATCGCACGCCGCTCCTCTTCGTCGGCCAAGGGAGCCTCCCTCGTTGGCTCCCCCCGCACCCTCAGGCTGGCATGGCCTCCGGGTTGCCCGCAAACAGCCGCTAGGAATTCTAATGACGCGGATCGTGCGCCGTGGATCCTGCGCCACCTCAACCTTTACGCTGACATTCGACATGGCCAAGACCGTCAAAGTTGTCCTTGCCTTCATCGTGGCGATTGCCTGGTTCAACGAAGTCGCCTCAGCGGCGTCATTAGCCGTTCTGGGCTTAGAT
>JBOHJE010000137.1:0-17839 GCA_050728375.1 Methyloceanibacter sp. | reverse complement strand
CACCTACGCATAGTGAAATAGGTGCTTGACGCTAAGCACAATAGTTCATATCTTAGGGGCATGAACAAATTGCCCCTGGAGAAGCGCGTTCAAATCCTTTCGATGCTCTGCGAGGGCAGCTCCATGCGGTCGATCTCCCGCGTGGCCGATGTTTCGATCAACACCGTCAGCAAGCTTCTGGTCGATGCCGGACTTGCTTGTGCGGCCTTCCACGATGCGAAGGTCCGTAACGTCAAAGCACAGCGCGTCCAGGCCGACGAGATTTGGAGTTTTTGTTACGCCAAGCGGCTCAATGCCCCGAACACCAAAAAACAAGTTGATATGCGCGGCGACGTTTGGACGTGGACCGCACTCGATGCTGATAGCAAGTTGATCGTTTCCTGGCTCGCGGGCTGGCGTGATGGTCACGCGGCCTATGCCTTCTTGAGTGATCTCCGCAGCCGGCTCGCCAATCGCGTCCAGCTAACGAGCGATGCTTGGCGCCCTTACCTTGAAGCGGTGGGAAGCGCGTTCGGAGGCGAGGTCGATTACGCACAGCTGGTGAAGCTCTACGGCCCGCCCCCGGAGGGTGAGCGGCGCTACAGTCCTCCGGTATGCGTTGGAGCAAAGAAGCACTTGGTGACGGGTTTACCCGACCCCAAGCACGTCAGCACGTCATTCGTCGAGCGACAGAACTTGACGATGCGCATGAGCATGAGGCGCTTTACGCGACTCACCAATGCGTTCAGCAAGAAATTCGAGAACCATTGCCATGCGCTGGCGCTCTACTTCGTGAGTTACAACTTTTGCCGGCAGCACAAGACGCTTAAGGGTGTCTCCCCTGCGATGGCGGCTGGCTTGACCGACTCTCTTATGAGCATGGCTGACGTTGTGGCCCTTGTTGACGCTCGCGAGATGAACCTGCTTGCAGAGAAGCGGCGAGGAAAGTTATCCTATTCAAACTGAGACACTACCAAGACAAGAATAGGAACCGTCTCCCAGAACCACAGGGCCGCACGCGTCAAATAGGCCTACCCTTCAACCCACGAGGATGGCGTGATTATCCCAGTGGAAGGGCGAGGATTGGCGGCTCATTGCGCCCTCGGCGTCGCCCATGGCAAGCCAGCCTTCGCCGCTGGTCAGCAGGAAACGGGCACTGTGATGGGTGGGCGCGAGACCGCAGCCATCAGTGAGGTCGCAGGTTCCGAGGAAGCTCCGGCCGGCCACGTCCCAATAAGTGATCACTCCGCCCTTGGGGGCGGAGGCGGCCGCGATGCCGCCCGCCGCGTCCACGGTGACCGAGCCGATATAATTCAAGAGCGCGCTTTGCGTCGCGTCCGGCGCTGCCACAATAGCCGGCTTCTCGCCGCGGCGATGAAAACCGATGAGCGGCGGGAAGTCCGTCTCCGGCCCTTGATACTGACACCCGAACACGACGGTATCCAGGCTGGCGACGGCGAGGTGCCGGATCGAGAGCTTGTGCAATTCGGCCGCGAGCTTGTGCTCCTCGAGGAGCTCGCCCGTTTCGAGATCGACATAGGCCAGCGAGGGCTTCATGTCGGGGATGTTCAGATCCTCGTGGCCGCTGTCGGGATGGGTGAGAAGGCCGCCATTGGCGATGATCAGCGTGCGGCGGTCCGAGAGAAGAGCGATGTCGTGCGGCCCTATCCCGTAAGTGGGAAGCTCGCCGATCTGCTCGTAGCCGTCGGTCGCATCGCGAACGCCTATGACGCCCTGCCCCAACCCATAGTCGTTCTCCGTGGTGTAGAGCAGCCTGCCGTCAGCCGAGAAGACGCCGTGGCCGAAGAAGTGGCGCCCGGGTTTTGAGGCGAACCACACAGGCGGCCGCTCGTCCATTGGCACGGCGATAGCGAAACGGCCCGGACGGCGCGCGAATGCGACCCATTCCCGGACGCCGGGGCGAAGCGCGATGTCATGACCACGGCCCGGCAGCTCGATCACGCGGACATCCCCGCCGTCCAGCCTGAAAAGGGCGGCCGAGTAGGTGCCGCGATCGTCCTTGCGCGTGGCAGCGAAATATTCCGCACCGAGAGCGGCCGCGGCGTCCGGCAGGGCCAATATCGCGGCGCTGCCGGCGAGACTTGCGAGAAATGCCCGCCTATCGAGTTGCATGACTAGTCTCCATCCATTGCGTTGAAGCCGAAGCTCAAGCCGGCACCGCGGGAGATCATGTCGCCCGCCGTCTCGCGCGCGCTCTTGAGCGCGACGCGCAGCGCCTCGAGCTTGGCGCGCCACACCTCGTCGCTGACCGCCTCGGCTATCGGCCGGTCCAGGGCGCCGAGCACGTTGATGACCCGGTCGAGGTCGAACAGGATCGAATCCTCCACGCCCGGCGATTGCGCGGCGACGATCGCGGCGAAACCGCCCTCGACGAACAGAGTCCGGACGCCTTGCAGATTGTCCACCACGTTGGAAAAGGTGAGGCCGCTTCGCCAGAAGGCGGCGAGCCTCGGGCGGGCGCGCTCGGACGACTCGCCGAGGGGCTTGCCGAGCTTTTGATCGCGCACGGATTCGATGCTCGCGCTCAGCGCCTTGAACAGCTCGAGCGTCACCTCTTTCGGGGCGTGATAAAGGGGATCGCGCGGACCGGGATCGAGGAAGGTCTCGGCGAACGTCGAATTCTCCGCCCAGTCCTGCGCAATATCCCGCGCAAGCTGCGTCATATTGCGCGCAATCGCCGCGGAGAAGCGGCAGCGGAATGCGCCATCGCCCCCGCCTTCGGCGAGAGCATCGCTTCCGTCCGCGTAGAGCAGATATTCGATGGCCGGGAGGCCTTGCAGGGCCACGCTCTTCTTCGCGAGCGTGTGGGCTTCCGTCACCGTTTCGTCCTTGGCGGCGAGGGCGCTCTGCACTTGCCGGATGCCAAGGCCCTTGGGGTCCGGCCAATAGAACAGCCGCTCATAACGGTGATCCCGGTTCACCGGTCCGAAGCGGTAGATCTCGACCTTGCTCCAGCTGCCGACGGTCGAGGCGAAGGCCGTCTTGGCTTGAGCGAGAGCGTCGGAGGAGGGCCTCTCGCAGAGCGCCTCGACCCTGCCTTCGAGCGCGCGGGTCGATTCCGCGAGCGCCGCGTAGCCGGGGCGGAGCACATTGGACAGCGTTGCCTTGGCGATGGCGCCATGATTTGCCTCGGCATGGGCCGGAGTCGCGAATGCAAAAAGGGAGATCAGTAGCGCGAGCGAGCAAAGGCACGTGGAGCGCCGCTCCCCCTCACCTGCACCTTCGCTGAAAAGAGCGAAGGTGCGACCTCTCCCCAATGGGGAGAGGTGACTTCCAGCGGGCGATCGGCGGGCGAGGGATAGGGAGGGGGGTTCGCCACAGAACTCGTTTGGAAGACCTGCCCCCCTCCGCGCTCGCAATGCGAGCGCGTGCTCTCCCGCAAGGGGGGGGCAGAAGTGAAGTCCGTAGCTCATGATTCTCATCATAGGGAGTTGACGAAGACGACTAGGCGCTCGCGATTTTCCTTCGGAAGCTCGGCGAAGGCGTCGCGAGAAGCTTGCGCTTCGCCTCCGTGCCAGAGGATGGCCTCGGTGATGTTTCGGGCGCGGCCGTCATGCAGAAACAGCGTATGGCCGTTCACCGTCTCGGTTAGGCCGATACCCCATAGCGGCGCAGTGCGCCACTCATAGCCATTGGCGGCGCCCTCCGGGCGGTTGTCGTCAAGCCCCTCACCCATGTCATGGAGCAGCAAATCGGTGTACGGATAGATGAGCTGATGCGACAGATGCGGCTGACCGGGCACCTCGCCGGTCATTAATTTGGGCCGGTGGCAGCTCGCGCAACCGCTCGCATAGAACAGCGTCTTTCCCTTCAAAACTTCCGGATCGCCGGGGTCGCGCCGCGGAGGCACGGCGAGATTCTGCGAATAGAACGTGACGAGATCAAACAGCTCGTCGCCCACCTCGACATTTTGGTATTTGGGCGAGTTGCCGCTCGGCGCGTTGAGACATTCAGGCTGCTTATCGGTGCAGTCGCCGGAGCCAAAGGGGATCATCGTCGTCGAGATGCCGATATCGCCGGCGAAGGCTTCTGCCGTCTGCTGGGCGATGGTGGGCACGCCTGCCTTCCAGCCGAAGCGGCCGAGCATCACTCTCTCGTGCTCACGCGACCACACGCGCTGCGGCTTACCGGAGATGCCGTCCTTGTCGGTGTCGTCGGGGTCCGCCTTGGTCAGGATCTGTTCCTCCGGCACGGCCTCGAGTAGGCCGAGCCCAATCATCTGCGGCGCGACCCGCGGCGAAATCATGATGCCGGCGCTCATCCGCCCGTAGCCGAGATCGACGATCTCGTAGCTCGGCTCGCGGAGGTTCACGACCTCGCCGCCGGCGAGCGTCACCGGCCGCTCCTTATAATCCACCTTGAGCTTTCCTTCGGCCTTGAGGCCCTGGATCGAAAAATCCTGAAGCTGGCCCCCATAGGTCGGGTCCGGGAGCGAATTCACGCTATGGGCTTCGAGCCTGCCCTTCTCCTCGTCGGTCGCCGCGGGGACCGAGAGCCTGACCAGCATCGAGCCCGAATCGTCGGGCACGTCGGCCGAGAGCGGCGGGTGTCCGCGTCCATCCTTCAAATGGCAGCTCTGGCAGCCGCGCGAGTTGAACAAGGGGCCCAGTCCGTCGGACGCGTCTGTCGAGGACCGCGCCGAGACCCAGAGCCTGCGGAAGATGCTGTTGCCGATCTTGAAATCGAGCTCGCGCTTGAAACCGATATTGCCCGAGGAAAAAGAGAAGGCGTTGGCGGTCTTCGTCGCGCCGCGCGACGTGGCACCCCCGGCCGGCTTCTCCTCCCCGGGCTCGAGCTTGGAGAAATCCTCGGTCGGGGCCATAAGGCCATCCAGCTTGCCGCCGGTGCCGGCGCCATAACTCTGCCAGACGCCGGCCAGCAGCGGCAGAGCCGCGCCCAAAGCAATTGCACCGGCAAGACAGACGCGGTGCGCCCGCCTTGCCGATGATGCTTCACGCGAGGACTCTGCACCACGAGATTTCGGGAATAAACGGGGTAGGCTCACACGTCTCCGTCAGAATGCGATGCTGGTGCGCGCTCCCACCACGGCAGCATCTCTTTGGCCAGACACATTACCCCCCGGTTGAAAGATGTATTGGAAATCGGGCTGAACCGACCAGCCCGGCTTGATCTCGTAAGTGTAGCAAATCTCGATGAGCGCCTCGTAGTTGCGCCCGACGGGCTCGCCGAAATCGACGTCGAAGGCATGAACATCGTCGGAGATGCCGGTATAAGCGAAGCCGATAGCAAGCGCGTCTGCCGGACGGCCCGGGATCATGCCGGTGAAGGTGAAGCCGCCATCGAAATAGAAGTCGATGAGGTTCCGGTCCTCGGGCGCGCCGATGAAGCGGGCGAAGATGCCGACGCCTTGCGGATCCTCGCTGCCCGGCACGCGCCAGATCAACTGATCGACGATGGCGTAGAGACCCCAATTGTGATCGAGCGGGCGCCCCTCGTTGCCGGTCACCGCAATCAGTGCGCCACCCGAATCGAAGCGCTGGTGATTGAACGTGCCGAAATGATTCCAGCCGCCGATCTTGATGATGCCTCTAAGCCCATCTTCGTTGTAGGTGTAGGCGCCTTCGGCCATCAGCAGCGGCGGATCGTCAAGCTCGAAGTCGAGGCCGTGATCGTTGCAGCGCTGCGGGTCGCCGCCCGCCTTGTTGCATTGCGGCGCAGGGTCGCCGTTATAGATGCCAACCATGAGGCTGATCTTGTCGCTTGGCATCACAGCCACGCGGACACCAGGCGTGGCGAGCGGGTAGGCCGGCCCGCCGTTCGGCAAATCGGCGGCCGTGATCGACGGCCAGCCCCAAGTGCCGTTGATGAAGTAGCCGCCGCCCTCACTGAGGATGAACTCCGCGTCGGCGGCGAGCTGACCGACCTTTACCGACACGGTCTCGTTGAACATGGTCTGCTCGAACCACATCTCGAACAGCCGCGTGGCGTCAACCGCTTCGAGACTCGTGACCGGCATCAGGGCGCCGATATTGGCCCCGGTGATCGAGTTGCCGTGGATCTGATAGCCGTTGGCGAAGAAGCATAGGCCCTTCCATAGACCGAGCTTCTGCATGTCCGCGTTCACGTAGAGCTCGAGCACGCCTTGATACTCGCCGCCCTCGTCGAAGCCGCCCCAATTGTAGAAAGGCTCGGCGTAATAAGCGCCGCCAACGCTGACACCCCGCCGCGCAAGCCCCTGCCGCACACCGCCGGGATCGACTGCGAAGGCGGCGTCCTCAGGGATACCGGTATCGGTGACATCGCAATTGGCGCTTGCGCTGCCGGGCAGAGCGAGCAGCGACAGAACAAGTAGGCAAACCGCGCCCGTCGCCTTGGCAAGCTTCCCGAAATAGGAGACGCCCCGCCGTCCCGGCGTGCAGGTCGAGCAAAATTGTCGCCGCGCAACATCGCTTGGCGCGATCGGCTTGTTCGTCACTCTTCAGCCCCCCAAGGCTTTCGTTCGAACGGTGTCGAGTGTCTCTCTGTTATATTATAACGTAGCTTTTCTCCCCTCGTCAATGCGGGCCTGACCCTCTTATTGCGCCTCACTCCCCGTTGCCGCGGAAGCGCTGTCGCCCAGCACTTTGTCCGGCGCATCCAGGCTGTCGGAGCCTTCGAACTCGATCGACTTGAGGTCGAGCGTGGCGACGGCCCGCTCGATGGCCTTCGTCTGATCGAGCAGCGCGTCCACGACCTTCTGCACCACGGTGTTGCCCTCATCGTTTCCCTCGCCGATCATCTGGTCGTACGACTCCTTGGTGAGGGCGCGGAGGTAGAGGGTGTTCATGGCGTGTATGGTTGCGTCGAGCTTGGCGCGCATCTCGGCATCGACCTCGGGCGCCTTCGCCTTGACGAGATCCGATACGCTCGGGCCCTGGACGAAGGTCCCGTCGGTCCGGCGGTAGCGGCCGAGATAGACGTTGCGAATACCGAGCGCGTCGAAGAAGTGCGACGCATGCGTATTGTCGGAGAAGCAGTCGTGCTCCTCCTCGGGATCGTGGATCATCAGCCCGAGCTTCATGCGCTCGCCGGCAAGCTCGCCATAGGACAGGCTGCCGAGGCCGGTCATGATCGCGGTCAGGCCTTCCTCGTCGCTGCCGTTCTCGATGACCTTGCGGGCTTCGCCGCCGGGCACCCATTGGGCCGCCATCCATGCGAGATCCTCAACGAGAAGATCGGTGGCCGTGCGGAGATAATCCGCGCGTCGTCCGCAATTCCCGTTGGTGCATTTCTTGGTGTTGAAATCGCTCGCCGGGCGCGCCCCGCCGCCCGAGCCGGTGCCGTTCAGATCCTGGCCCCACAGCAGAAACTCGACCGCATGATAGCCCGTGGCGACATTGGCCTCGACGCCGCCGGCCTCCTGCAAGTCCTCGGCAAGCAGTGTGCTGGTGATCTTTGCGGTGTCCAACTCCTTGCCGCCGATGACGAGAGTGACGTTCTTGATGACGTTGGCGACGTAGAGATCGTTCTCGGGAGACTCGGTGCCGTAAGTAGCTGCCACATAGTCGATCAGGCCCTCGTCGAGCGGCCAAGCGTTCACCCTGCCTTCCCATTCGTCGACGATGGCATTGCCGAAGCGATAGGCCTCGGTCTGCATGTAGGGGATGCGCGCCGCGATCCACTCCGCACGTGCGCCGCGCAGATTGGCTTCGGTCGGATCGGCGATAAAGGCATCGACCGCGAGCTTGAGGGTCCGCGCGGTTTCGAGCGAATCCTCGTATCCGGCCTGCGCGATATCCGCATAGACTTTTAAAACATCCTTGGGCGCGGACTCGGCGGCAGGAGAGAGGCCCAGGCAAAGGCCAAGCGCGAGCCCGGTAAGCGACCAAGAAACTGAAGTTCCTCGAAGCATTTTCACCCCATCATCGTAGACATGCGCAGCGCCGGGCCTCTCGGCCCGGTAAGCCTTTTCCCCACGTTTCGCCCCGCAACCAGGACTTAAGCACAAGATGCGACGGCCCACAGGCCGGGACCTTTGGGCCGCCGCAAGGTTGAGATGAGGAAGCGTCCAGGCTCGGGCTCGGACGCTTCAGACACCCGGGCTGGGCGGCCGGATGCCTTGCAAGGACGCTAGCCGAAGCGCTAACATGCACGTAATGAACTCTTTTCAGCAGAATAGTTGAATACGATGCACCTGAAGGAAGTGGACGCTAATCTGCTGGTCACTTTGGACGCTCTGCTCGTCGATGCGAGCGTCACACGGGCGGCCGAGAGACTTGGCCGGAGCGCCTCGGCAATTAGCCACGCGCTGGCCAAACTCCGCGAAATTTTCTCCGACGAGCTGTTCGTGCGCGCCGGCCAGCGCCTTGTACCCACCGCCAAGGCGCTCGAACTCGCGCCCACGGTTCACGTCATCCTGGCAGGCATGGAGAGCCTGCTCAGGCCGAACAAGCCTTTCGATCCATCTCTCTCCGTGCGCGACTTTGCCGCAGCGGCTAGCGAGGCCGGGGAACTGATTTTCGTGGAGCCGCTCCGTCAGCGCCTCCAGGCCATGGCTCCGAGCGTCCATGTCAATTGGATGCCGGCCCAGGGGCAAGAGAATGTCGACGCGCTGCGAAGCGCCCACTGCCACTTCATAATCGACATCGAGGGTGTGCCGGTCGCGGCGCCGGACGTCCGCGCGACCAAGCTGTTCGACGACAAGCTCGCGACGCTGGCGCGCCCCGGTCACGCGCTGGCCCCGCGGAAGCCGCGAGCGGCCGCCTTCGCCGCGGCGGACCACATCGCGGTCAATTCGCTTCCGACGCTCGAGCTGATGGACCGCGCGCTGGCCTCGCACGGCCTCTCCTGCAACATCTCCTCGCAGGTGTCCTCCGTCCTCGTCGGCCTCCTCGTGGCGCTGAACAGCGACGCGCTGCTCACGCTGCCGGCGTCGCTCGCCTCGATCCTCGAAAAGCAGTTCGGCGTTGTGCGCATCGCCCAGCCCGCGGGCGATGTCGCCTTTCCGCTGCGGCTGCTGTGGCATTCGAGCTACGATCGTGACGAGTGCCATCAATGGGTGCGTGACGAGCTCGCCAAACTCGCGCGGGAGATCGAAAGGGCGGCCTGAGGTTCTCTCGATGAGGGCTGCATTGCCGCGCCGGTTCCCCCGCCTTTTTGCGCTCGCCGCTCTCTTGGCTTTGCGGGCTACGGCCCCGGTGCCGAGTTCGCAACGCTGGTCGAGATTTTGCAGGGCGCACCACCCGCCAACTCTCCGCCCGTCACGCTCATCGCCCAACCGGGATCGGCCTATCGCTATTCTGGCGGTGGCTACGAGACCGCCGAGGCGCTCATGGTTGATGCGGGGGAGTCATTCCCACCGATGATGGACAGTTTGGTGCTCGAGCCTGCCGGCACGAAGTACAGCACCTTCGCCCAGCCCCTGCGTGAGGCTCTCAAAGGCCAAGCTGCCGAGGGTCTCCGCGGACGGCAAGACGGCTCCGGGGGGCTTTCATGTCTACCCAGAGCACGCCGCGGCGACGCCCTCAGAGCTGGCCCGACTTCTTCTCCTCATCGGCCGAACGTGGCGCGGCGAGAGTCGTCTCTTTCTGCGGCGCGAAACGGCGCGCGAAATGCTCCGGCCCCAGAACGGCGGACCTTACGGACTTTGGCGGCGCCATCCAAGAGGAAGGGGGCGCCCCATCCTCATGAAGCGCGGACAGAACGCCGGCTATCAGGGCTACCTGATCCTTACCCAGCCGGGCGGCCAGGGCATGGTCGTGATGACCAACTCCGACAAGGGCTCGGCCCTGGGCGAGGTCTATGGCTGACCTCCATTAGGAAAGCTTGCCGGCGCGCACCACTGGCTTCCGTCACAATGCTCCATTACGATATGCGCGACGCCCGCCCGCCGAGGATGGGCGTATTGGAGGACGTCTATGGTCGCTTGGTTCCGCACCGGCCTTGCTGCCGCGCTGTTCGTTTTTTTCTCCACTACCGCCCCCGCCGCCGACAAGACTTTTCAGGACGACGCTCTCGACGACGCTGCCATCACTCTTGAGGCTGAACTCAAGGATCAGTCAGGCATCGTCGAGAGGCCTGTCATGAAGCTGAAACAAGAAGCCGAGGTGCTCATCCTCGGGCAGGATCTTGCGAGCGCAGCCAATCATTATGTGCAGATCGTCAGCGTCGCACCTGACGATGCAGGCGCGTGGCGGCGCCTCGCCGACATCTGGCTGAGCATTCCGCCGACCAATGACGACGACGGCAGCGCGCGCTATGAGCGCGCGCGGACAGCGGCCTATATCGCCTATCAGCGCGCGACCACGCCGAAGGCCGAGGCCGAGGCACTGACCACTCTCGCCACCGCCTTCGGCAAGCGCCAGGAGTGGCGCCCGGCGCTGAACGTGCTCACGCTGGCGCTGAAGCTCGACCCCAATCCCGGTCTGCAAGTCACTTACGATCAGCTTCGCGAGAAATACGGGTTCCGCATCTCCAATTTCAGCGTCGACTCCAATGCAGCGAGCCCCCGCGCCTGCTTCCAGTTAAGCGAGCCGCTGCCGAAGCGCACCGACTTCTCGCCTTACATATCGGTCGTCGGCGAGGACAAGCCGGCGCTATCGGTCGACGATCAACAGCTCTGCGTCGAAGGGCTCAAGCACGGCGAGACCTATTCGATCACCATCCGCGCCGGCCTGCCGTCGACGGTCGACGAGGCTCTGTTGAAGGATGCTCCCTTCAACATCTATGTACGTGACCGGACCCCGATGGTTCGCGTGGTGGCGAAAGCCTACGTGCTGCCGAAGACCGGTCAGCAGGGCATTCCGCTCGTCACCGTCAACACCGAAAAGTTGAAGACGACCATCTACCGTATCGGTGACCGCAATCTCATTGAGAGCGTGCTCGGCTATGATTTCGAACGCAACCTCTACCAATACGATCTTGAGACCATCGCCGATCAGAAGGGGCAGAAGGTTTGGACGGGCGAGCTCAAGGTGGAGAAGGAGCTCAATGCCGAGATCACGACCGCGTTTCCCATCAGCGAGGCGATGCCGAACCTCGAGCCCGGAGTCTATCTCCTCTCGGCGGAGCCGGCGGACGCGCCGGGCGACGACTATGGCGAGCGCGCGACGCAGTGGTTCATCGTCTCGGACTACGGCCTCACCGCTTTCTCCGGCGTCGACGGCACCCATGCCTTCGTAAATTCGCTCTCCAGCACAGCGCCGATGGCCGGCGTTGAGGTCAGGCTGGTCGCGCGCAACAACGAGGTGTTGGCCACGACGAGGACCGACGCGGGTGGCATGGCGAGCTTCGCGCCGGGACTCGCGCGAGGCGAAGGCGGGCTCTCTCCCGCTCTGCTCATCGCGTCGGGCGACGGTGGCGACTACGCCTTTCTCGACCTTAAGCAGTCGGCTTTCGACCTGACCGATCGCGGCGTCGCCGGGCGCGAGCCGCCCAAAGGACTCGACGCGTTCGTATTCACCGAGCGCGGCGTCTATCGCACCGGCGAGACGGTGCATGTGACGACGCTGTTGCGCGACGCGGTAGGCGTGGCTGCGACGGACGTCACCCTGACGCTCGTCGTCCAGCGCCCGGACGGCATCGAATACCGACGCACCGTCGTGCCCGACGAGGGGCTTGGCGGGCGTTCGCTCGACGTGCCGCTCATCTCGACGGCACCGACCGGAACGTGGCGCGTCGCAGTCTATGTCGATCCGAAGCAGCCTGCGATCGGCGGGGCGAGCTTCCTCGTGGAAGACTACGTTCCCGAACGGCTCGAATTCGACCTGACGACGGAGGCGAAGAACATCTCGCCCTCCTCACCCGCCGAGATAGAGGTCGACGGCCGATTCCTCTATGGCGCGCCGGCAGCAAACCTCGCGCTCGATGGCGAGGTGAACATTGCGGTGGCGGCGGAGCGCCCAGGCTTCCCGGGTTACGTGTTCGGTCTCAACGACACGGACGCCGAGGGCAGTTTCAGAACCGAGAGCCTGCCGCTCGCCGACTTGCCGGCGACCGACGCCGACGGCAAGGCGAGCTTCGATCTGACGCTCGAAAGCGTCCCCGCCTCGACCAGGTCGCTCGACGCCACGGTCGCCATTCGCATGGCCGAGCCCGGCGGCAGGGCGCTCGAGCAACGGCTCACGCTGCCCATCACGCCGCAGGCGCAGATGATCGGCGTGAAACCTCTGTTCAAGGGCTCCTCGCTCGGCGACCGCGACATCGCGAAATTCGACGTGGTCATGGCCACGCCCGACGGCACGCAGGCGGCTGCTCCGGGGCTCAAATGGCAGCTCCTCCAGATCGAGTCGAAATATCAGTGGTACCGCCAATATGGCCGGTGGGAGTACGAGCCCATCAAGATCACGCGGCGGGTGGCCGACGGCACCATCGACGTCGCCACGGACAAGCCGGGCCGCATCGAAGTGCCCGTGACCTGGGGCCGCTACCGGCTCGAAATAGCAAGCGCCGGCCCGCAAGGACCGGAGACGACGTTCGGCTTCGATTCGGGCTGGTATGCGGAGGCTTCGGCCGACACGCCGGACCTCCTCGAAATCGCGCTCGACAAGCCTGAGTATAGGGCCGGCGACACCATGACCGTGGCGGTCAACGCCCGCAGTACCGGCAAGGTGACGCTGTCGGTGATCGGCAACAAGGTTCTCACTATCACGTCGACGGACGTCGAGCCGGGGCTCGTCAAGATCCCGCTCACGATCGGCGACGACTGGGGCACCGGCGCCTATGTGCTCGCCACGCTCAGGCGCCCGCTCGACGAAGCCAACAAGCGCATGCCAGGGCGCGCCATCGGCGTGCAGTGGTTCAGCGTCGACAAGGCGGAACACACGATCGGCGTCGCTATGGATCTTCCGGAGCTGATACGGCCGGAGACCACTCTTCGCGTGCCGGTCAAGCTCGCCGGTCTCGCACCGAATGAGGATGCGCGCATCGTGGTTTCGGCCGTGGATGTCGGCATTCTCAACCTGACCAATTACGAGACGCCGGCGCCGGACGAATATTATCTCGGCCAGCGCAAGCTCTCGGCGGAGGTCCGCGACCTGTACGGCCAACTCATCGACGGCATGCAGGGCACGCGCGGGAAGATCCGCACGGGCGGCGACGGCGGCATGGGAGCGCTACAAGGCAGTCCGCCGACCCAGCCGCCCTTGGCGCTCTATTCCGGCATCGTCAGCGTCGGGCCCGACGGCACCGCCGAGGTCGAGTTCGTCATTCCGGGCTTCACCGGCACGGTGCAGGTGATGGCCGTCGCCTGGAGCAAGGACAAGGTCGGGCACGGCTCGGGCGAGGTCGTGGTGCGCGATCCGGTCGTGGTCACCGCCACGCTGCCGCGCTTCCTGCTGGCGGGCGACAAGAGCACGCTCCGGCTCGACCTCGACAATGTCGAAGGCGAGACGGGCACCTATGAGATCGCCGTCGCGACCGACGGCCCGATCAGCGTCGACGGCGCCAGCAAGTCTCTGGAACTCGACGCCAAGAAGCGCGGCGCGGTGGTCCTGCCGATCTCGGCCACCGGCGTCGGCTCAGGCGTTGTCGCTGTCTCGGTGACAGGGCCCGGCGATTTCTCTGTCGACCGCCAATACGCGCTCACGGTCAATCCCTCGACGCAGATCCTTGCTCGGCGCACCGTGAAGCCTCTCGCCTCCAATCAGAGCCTCACGCTCACAAGCGACGTGTTCTCCGACCTCGTGCCCGGAACGGGCAGCGTCGCGCTGTCGGTGACGCCGTCGGCGGCGCTCGATGTCGCGTCGCTCCTTGCCGCTCTCGACCGCTACCCGCTCGGCTGCACCGAGCAGATCGTGAGCCGGGCGCTGCCGCTCCTCTATGTCAACGAGATGTCGCTCGACGCGAAGCTCGCGGTCGACACGAGCATCGACGAACGCATCAACAAGTCCATCGAAACGGTGCTCGCGCGGCAGGGCTACGAGGGCGCGTTCGGGCTTTGGTCGCCCGACGGGGACGATGCGTGGCTCGATTCCTACGTGACCGACTTCTTCACCCGCGCCAGGGCCAACAGCTTCGACGTGCCCGACGACCGGTTCAAACTCGCGCTGAACCGCTTGCGCAACTATGTCAGCACGGCGCCCGACGTTTCGACCGACGGCGGCGAAGCTCTCGCCTACGCTCTCTATGTGCTGGCCAGGAACGGCATGGCACCGGTGGGCGACATCCGCTACATCGCCGACGTCAAACTTGACGTCTTGGCGACGCCCACCGCCAAGGCGCAAGTCGCGGCGGCGCTGGCGATGCTCGGCGACAATGTCCGCGCCGAGAAGGCGTTCAATGCGGCGCTTGCCGCCCTGCCCAAGGACACGAACTTCGACAGCCGGCCGGATTTCGGCTCGCCGCTCCGCGACGCTGCCGCCGTGGTCACCCTCGCCGCCGAGGGCGATGCGCCCAAGGTCATCCTGGTGAGCGGCACCAAGCAGATCGGCCGGGCACGCGAGCGCGTGAGCTATACCTCGACGCAGGAGCAAGCCTGGCTCGTGCTCGCCGCGCGCGCACTCGGCAAGCAAAATGTCAGCTTGACGGTCGACGACGGCAATGACGCAGGCGGCCAGCAAGACCCGCTCTATCGCACACTCAGCGAAGCGGATCTTGCCGCCAACCCGCTGACCGTGATGAACACGGGCGACACACCGCTCGACGCTGTTGTCTCGGTGAGCGGCGCGCCGACGAGCCCGGAGTCTGCAACCGATCAGGGCTTCAAGCTCGAGCGCAGCTTCCATACGCTCGACGGCGGTGAGGCCGATGTCAGCAAGGCGAAGCAGAACGATCGCTTCGTCGTGCTGCTCACGATCACCGAGTCAAAGCCGCAATTCGCGCGCGTGGCGCTCACCGACTACGTGCCCGCCGGCTTCGAGATCGACAATCCGCGGTTCGTGTCCTCGGGCGACACCGGAACGCTGGGGTGGATCTCGAACGCGGGATCGCCGGTCTACACGGAGTTTCGCGACAACCGCATCGTCGCTGCCTTCGACCGCAGCAGTACCGATCCCGCGGTCTATACGGTGGCCTATATCGTGCGCGCCGTGTCGCCGGGAAGATACGTGCTGCCCCAGGCAGGAGTCGAAGACATGTATCGTCCCGACCGCTTCGGCCGGACCGACACGGATGCCGTGACGGTGCAGGCAAGATAGATGCGACGCGAGATGAACGACACCTCCCCCCAGGGGGGAGAAGTCGTCCGCCGCAGCCCGAAGGACGAGGGCGTGGCGAGTGGGGGGGTGGCTCACCCGTCTTCTTGCTCGAGGCCCCCTCACCCCAGCCCTCTCACCGGGGAGAGGGCGCCCCGTCAGCGCCCCTGGAGGGACGGGGCCCATCCTTCCAGCCGTGGCGGCCTCGAACCCCCCTCCCCGAGCCTCCCCCGCAAGGGGGAAGGGAGTAACTTTGTGCGGAGACTTACGACTTCAGCAGTCGCCGCCTTGTGGATCGTCGCGGCGGTGGCGGGCACGGTAGCCGGGCTCCTTCAGTCTTTCGGTCCGGCATCTCTCGGCGATGAGCTCGAAATGTCGGCCGTGGTGCTCGACCGCCACGGCAAATTGCTACGCGCCTATCTCACCAACGAAGGGCGCTGGCGGCTCCCCGCAACTCGGCGCGACGTCGATCCACGCTATCTCGAGGCGCTGCTCGCATATGAGGACAAGCGCTTCTTCGAGCATCACGGCGTTGATCCCTTCGCCATGCTGCGCGCGGCGTTTCAGTTCGGCACCAACGGCCACATCGTGTCGGGCGGCTCAACGCTCACCATGCAGGTCGCGCGATTGCTGGAACCGCGGCGGGAACGCTCCTTCAAGGCCAAACTCAGGCAGAGCGTGCGGGCGCTTCAGCTCGAACGGGCCCTGAGCAAGGACGAAATCCTCCGCCTCTATCTCACGCTCGCGCCTTACGGCGGCAATCTCGAAGGTATCCGCGCAGCGTCGCTTGCCTATTTCGGCAAGGAGCCGCAGCGGCTCACGCTCGGCGAGGCCGCCCTCCTCGTCGCGCTGCCGCAATCGCCGGAATATCGCCGTCCGGACCGGTATCTCCAGAATGCAAAGCGCGCGCGTGACCGCGTGCTCGACCGCATTTCCGACGATCTCTCGCTCAGCGAGAGCGAAATCGCGCGGGCCAAGGCGGAACCGGTGCCGGACGCGCGCAAGCCCACGCCGCTCAGCGCGCCGCACGCCGCGGACGAGGCGATGGTGGGATCACCGAAGCTGAAGAAGATCCAGCTTACTATCGATCGCGCTCTGCAACGGCGGCTGGAAAAACTCGCGCATGAACGCGTGCAGAGCCTCGGCGAGAAGCTGTCGGCAGCGATCGTCGTGGTCGACAACGCAACCGGCGAGGTTCTCGCCCGCGTCGCGTCGCCCGACTATTTCGACGAGGGCCGGGCCGGTCAGGTCGATTTGACGCGCGCAGTGCGCTCGCCCGGCTCGGCATTGAAACCGTTCATTTACGGTCTCGGTTTCGAGGACGGCCTAATCCATCCGGAGACGCTGATTGAGGACCGGCCGATCCGCTACGGCGACTACGCGCCGGAGAATTTCGACCAGACCTTCCAGGGGACGGTCACCGTGCGCCGTGCCCTGCAACTATCGCTGAACGTTCCCGCCGTCGCCGTGCTGGAGGAAGTGGGTCCGAGCCGGCTGATCGCCCGGCTCGCCGAGGCCGGCGCGCCTCTGGTCTTGCCGAAGCGCGAAGCCGGCGGACTTGCGCTCGGGCTCGGCGGCATCGGCGTCAGGTTGCTCGATCTCACCATGCTCTATGCGGGCGTTGCCAATCAGGGGACCGTGGCGCCGCTGGTGCAGCGCCTCGACGCCACTCCGGCTGCGAAAGCACGGCTTCTGACGCCCGCTGCCGCTTGGTATGTCGGCGACGTGTTGCGGGGGGCGCCGCCCCCGGCGAACGCGCTTGGCGGCCGCATCGCCTTCAAGACCGGAACGAGCTACGGCTATCGCGACGCCTGGGCGGTGGGCTTCGACGGCAAGCGCACCATCGGCGTCTGGGTCGGCCGGCCGGACGGTGCGCCAGTCACCGGCCTCATGGGGAGAAGCTCGGCCGCGCCTATCCTGTTCGACGCCTTCGCCAGGCTTGCGGAGCCGATCAAGTCGCTGCCCGACGCGCCGCCCGACGCGTTGCTGGCCAAGACGGGGAAGCTGCCCCCGCCGCTTCGACGCTTCGCCGCCTACGCCGACGCGGGCGAAGCCATGGCGCCGAAGGTCCACATCCTATTTCCACCGCATGGCGCGAGCCTCGAGCTCTCCTCTGATGGTGAGGCGCTCCACCCGATCGCCGTCAAGATCGCGGGCGGGAGGCCGCCACTCAACATTTTCCTCAACGGCCTGCCGATCAGCGAGACGCGGGACGCACGCACGCTGTTCTTCGAGCCCGACGGACCAGGCTTCGTTAGGCTGACCGTGACGGACGCGACCGGCGCCGCCGACAGCGTCGTGGTCCGCCTGCAATAGACTACTTCGACTTCTTCTTGGCGGATGCCGAGCGCGACTTCGATACGTGCTCGGGTTTCCCCTTGCGTTTGGTCGAGGCCATCTTGTCGAGCTCCTTCTCGCTCATCGATTTGTACATGCCCTTGGAGGCGCCTTTGAGCTTGCTCACGGGCTGCTCCCCGCGCTTCGCGGCAAGGGCCGCGCCCGCCGCCTTCTGCTGTGCACCGGATTTGGCTGGCATTGCTTCGCTCCGCTTGGTGAACTGCCGGTTCAGCAACGCTTCCGATGCAGGCGCGTTCCCGCTTGGCGATGCGCCGCTTTCCGGGTAACCCGGAACCATGGCGGCGCCGACTAGGCTCAGCGAGCTTGCCCTCCCCTTGGACATCGAGCCCATGGAGGCCAAGCTCGTCACCGACCTGCCCCCAGGGCCCAGGCTGGCAGTTCGAGCCGAAATGGGACGGCTTCCGCTGTCT
>JBOHJE010000136.1:0-2612 GCA_050728375.1 Methyloceanibacter sp. | reverse complement strand
TCACCGATCAGTACCTCGCCGGGCGAGAGCCGCGCCAGATCGCCGGCAAGATCGCTCAGCCGAACCGAGCTCGCGATCAGCTCACCCGTCGAAATGTCAACGGCGGCCAGGGCATAGCCCGGCTCTGCCCCTTCTTTTTGGGGCACGCGGAACAGAGCCGCGAGGAAATTGTGGGCGCGCGCGTCAAGCAGCGACTCCTCGGTCAACGTGCCCGGCGTGACGAGGCGAACCACGTTCCGGCGCACGACGGCCTTCGGCCCGCGCTTCTTGGCCTCCGCCGGATTCTCGGTCTGCTCGCAGACGGCGACGCGGAAGCCCTGCGCAATCAGGCGCTGAAGATAGTCGTCGGCGGCATGCACCGGCACGCCACACATCGGAATGTCGGCGCCCTGATGCTTGCCGCGCTTCGTGAGCGCAATGCCGAGCGCGTACGACGCAACCTTGGCATCGTCGAAGAACAGCTCGTAGAAATCCCCCATGCGATAGAACAGCAGACTGTCGGCATTGGCCGCCTTGATCTCGAGATACTGGGCGATCATCGGCGTGGCGGTTTCGAGCGCAAGCGTCGAAGGCTTGCTGCCGGTCGCGGGCGCGGTCTCTTCCGAACTCACCACCGGATCTCGCCCCTAGCCTTTTCGAGCCGCTCGACAACTTCGGGGCTCATGCTGGTGAACCAAACGCCGCCGAGCAGATGACGGAAGCGCGGGTCGCGATCGGCCTCGGCCACGACCGCATCGATCACCGGTCCGTCCTCCGCCGGGACCAGATCCTCGAGCATGCCCGCGGCCAAAACCGCGAGCATCCTCGGATCGTCCTCGATCGAAAGGATCACCTTCAGCTCCAGGGCGACGAGGGGATCGTTATTGACGAGCTCATGCTGGAAGTCGAATAGGGCGCTCGAGTCGCCGTCGCGCTCCTTGTAGGCTAACCGCGCGTCAGTGGCCTCGGGCGATGAAAAACCGGCGGCCTCTTCAGAGGGATCACCGAAACCGAGCACCTCGTCACACCAAGCCATGATCGGTGGTAACTTCTAGACCCCGCCGGCACAAGGCTGCGGGCTGCGAGAGTTGGGGAAAGGACTTTTCCCTCGATGCGGGCTCCTCTAGGGTGCGCGGCCTTGAGCCCGCCGTGTAGCCTTCGAGGAGAACCGGTCATCGTCCGTCCATCAAAACGCACCGCCGACGCGCTCCGTCCCATCAGCCTCGAACGGGGCGTTTCGCGCCACGCCGAGGGCTCTTGCCTGGTGCGCTTCGGCGAGACGCATGTGCTGTGTATGGCGACCGCGGGCGAATCGGTGCCGCCTTGGCTCAAGGGCCAGGGGCGCGGCTGGGTGACCGCGGAATATGGCATGCTGCCGCGCGCCACCAACGAGCGCACGCGCCGGGAGGCCGCCACGGGCAAGCAATCCGGGCGTACGCAGGAGATCCAGCGGCTGATCGGCCGCTCGCTTCGCGCCGTCACCGACCTGACGGTCTTGGGCGAGAAGCAGATCGTGGTCGATTGCGACGTGCTCCAAGCCGACGGCGGCACGCGCACGGCGGCGATCACCGGCGCCTGGGTGGCGCTCCATGACGCGATCGCCTGGATGGCCGCCCGCAACATGGTCAAGGCCGGAGTCCTGCGCGACCAGGTCGCCGCGGTATCGTGCGGCCTTTACAGCGGCGAGGCGGTGCTCGATCTCGACTACGCCGAGGATTCCGGCGCCGATGCCGATGCGAATTTCGTGATGACCGGGTCCGGCGGCATCGTCGAGGTGCAGGGCACGGCGGAGAAAGAGTCGTTCAGTCAGGAGCAGTTCGATCGGCTCATGGCGCTCGCGCGGCAGGGCATCTCCGAGCTCGTGCAATTACAGAAGCTCACCGTTGCTTAGCCGAGGCGCGCTCAAGCGCGGGACCAAGCTAGTCATCGCGAGCCATAACGAAGGCAAGGTCCGCGAGCTTTGCGAGCTGTTCTCGCTTTACGGCATTGCGTGCCTCTCAGCCGGAAGTCTCGGTCTGCCGGAGCCCGCGGAAACCGGCGACACTTTCGCCGCGAACTCCAAGATAAAGGCGAAAGCGGCCGCCTCCGGCTCGGGCATGCTCGCGCTTGCCGACGATTCCGGCCTCGAGGTCGAGGCACTGGACCGGAGGCCGGGCATCCATTCGGCGCGCTGGGGTGGGGCCAACAAGGCTTTCGATCTCGCCATGGCGCGGGTGAACCGCGAATTGAAGCAGCTCGGCACGCCGGACCGGCGCGCCAATTTCAACTGCTCACTGGCGCTCGCATCGCCAGAGGGCGAAGCTGCCACCTTCAACGGCGAGGTCTATGGCACCATCGTCTGGCCCCCCCGGGGGAAGCGAGGCTTCGGTTATGACCCCATCTTCGTGCCGGACGGTTATAGTGAGACATTCGGGGAGATGAATCCCGATCTGAAGAACCGTCTCTCGCACCGCATGCGCGCCTTCGAGAAGCTGATGCGCGAGCTTTATGTCGACAAATGAGTAGACCGCCGCTCACCCCTCACCCTCCCATTGCCAAGGGCGGTGGGCCCCTCCCTCTCCCACAACGGGAGAGGGATTGGACCCTGCGGCAGCGCCGCAACAAACCCTCTCCCCTTGTGGGAGAGGGCGTCG
>JBOHJE010000135.1:0-4461 GCA_050728375.1 Methyloceanibacter sp. | reverse complement strand
GCCCTCTTGAAACTCGAGCGGGTGGCAACCATTTCAAGGCAGACGCGAATTCCCCCAAGCGTCCCCCAAACTGACGCATGAGAGTGAAGCGGCCCGGTTTCCCCCCAACCGGGCCGCTTTCTTTTTGTCTCGCCCGAAGCGGAGACGTCGCTCCGGCGGCCCGAGATTGTGCGCGACCAGCATGTTGTCGATGAACTGCCGGGCTGAGTTTTCCCAGCTATAGCGAAGCGCATGCGACCTTGCAGCGTCCCGGTCGAGGCCGAGAGCCCGCAAAGCGGCCTCTTGCAGATCATCGCTCAGCGCGGCGGCCCGAGGGTCGGTCAGCACATCTTTCGGGCCGCTCGTCGGGTAGGCGGCGACCGGAACCCCGCAGGCCAGCGCCTCCAGCAGGACAAGACCGAACGTGTCGGTGAAGCTCGGAAAGACGAACACATCCGCCGACGAATAGGTGTTCGCCAGATCCTGCCCCTGCTTCGGGCCCGTGAACAGCGCATCGGGATAGAGACGCTCGAGCTTGGCGGCTTGCGGACCGCTGCCGACCACGACCTTCCGTCCGGGCAGGTCGAGGTCGAGAAAGGCCTTAATGTTTTTCTCAACCGCGATGCGGCCGACATAGAGAAAGACCGGGCCATCGCCGAACAGCCGGACGTCGCGCGGGCTGAATAGCTCGACATCGACGCCGCGGGACCACGGCATCAGCTGGTCGAAGCCGCGCGCCTTGAGATCGTCGGCCACGGACTGCACCGCGACGAAGGTGCCGGCGGCGGCGTTATGGAAGCGTCTTTGAAACCCGTAGCACCAGGACTCCGGCACGGGCAAACGCGCGGAGACATATTCGGGGAAACGGGTGTGATAGCTCGTCGTGAAGGGCAGCCGCATCTTCCGGCAATAGCGCCTCGTCATGAGCCCGATCGGTCCCTCCGTGGCGATGTGGATGAAGTCCGCACGCAGATTGTCGACATGACGCGCGACGGCCCGCGGCGTAACCAGCGACAGGCGGATTTCGGGATAGGTGGGACAAGGCAGGGTGCGGAACAGCGAGGGGACCAGAAAGCCGATCTCGGCCCCGAGCTTCGGCGCCTCCTGAGCCAGTCGCTCATAGGTGCGGACCACCCCATTCACCTGGGGATACCAGGCATCTGTCGCGACGAGGACGCGCATCAAGCGGCAGCCTCGAGCTCCTCGGGTTGGGATTTTGGCGCACGCAAGCCCCGGAGGGGATCGGTCCAGCGGATGATCTGAAAGACTCCATCCTCGGTCTCGGCGACGGCGGTGCAGCTTTCCACCCAGTCGCCGGTATTGATGTAGATCACGTCTCCGACCTGGCGCATGGCGGCATGATGGATGTGGCCGCAGATCACGCCTTGCGCGCCGTTGCGCCTTGCCTCCTGCGCAAGCGCGGCCTCAAACTCGCCGATATAGTTCACCGCGCGCTTCACGCGGTGCTTCAGATAGGCGGAGAGCGACCAATACGGCATGCCGAGCCAGCGGCGCAGGACGTTGAAATGCATATTGAGCCACAGCGCGAGCGCGTAGCTCCAGTCGCCGAACAGCGCGAGCCATTTCGCGTAGCGCACGACGACATCGAACTCGTCGCCATGCATGATGAGATAGCACCGTCCGTCGGCCCCCACATGGATGACGTGCCGCTCGATCGCGATGCCGCCGAAGCGCGCCCCGCAATAGTCCCGCATCACCTCGTCATGGTTTCCGGGAATGAATATCAGATCGGTGCCCTTGCGCGCTTTGCGCAGGAGCTTCTGGAGCACGTCATTATGCGTTTGCGGCCAGTAGATGCCGCGCCTGATGCGCCAGAAATCGACGATGTCGCCGATCAGGTAGATGCGCTCGGCGTCGTGGCAGCGGAGGAAATCGATGAAGGCCTCGGCCTGGCAGGTCTTGGTGCCGAGATGGATGTCCGAAATGAAAAGCGTCCGGTAACGCCTTGTGGCCGCATCGTTCTGCACATCGTCGTCCGGTCGCGTATTTCGCATCGATGGCCCGGAATTAAGGTGATTTTGTTTCAGGGTTGTGACAAGCACTGGCTCGCGCAGTTAACGGAGGGCCGTCCTTCGGACCTCGGGCTTCGCCCTCGCTGCGTCATACCGGCGAAAGCCGGCATCCAGCTAGAAAGCGCCGTGCTTGTTGCCCCTGGACTCTGGCGTTCGCCGGGAATGACGCCTTTGCGGCCTCCTCCCAACATCATCGGTCATGGCCGAAGGGCGCAAAGCGCCGACGCCTGCCCTCGGGTTCCACCCGCGCGCGAGTCGGGAACGCGGAGTTATCCCCGGTCGGGAAAAGCGGCCCGATAAGCCGCGTCAATCTTCGGGAACGACAGGCTATCATTCAGAATGGCACCAACGCTGAAGGACAGGCTCGAAGCCGCACTCGGCTCGGCGATCGTCGAGACCGGGCCGCTCGCCGTGGGCTTCGGCCTCACGGGCCTCACGATACGGCTCGCCGACAAGCGCCGCCTGGCGGTCAAGGCTCGCGCACACGATCGCGGCAGCCGCGCGAGCCTCGAGCTTGAGGCATACATGCTCGGTGAGCTCGCGCGGCTTTCGGACCTTCCCGTCCCCCGCGTGTACTATGCCAATGCTGGTCTTCTCGTCATGGATTTCATCGAGAATGACGGCGGCGGGATCGGCGATGCGGTCGAGCGCCATGCGGCGGAGCTTATTGCCCGCGCTGCACGCAACGCCACGGGAGCGGTTCGGCTACGATCGGGACACGCTGATCGGCCCCCTCGCCCAGCCCAACCCGCAAAGCGCCAGATGGGTGGCCTTTTTCCGCGATCATCGGTTCATGCACATGGCCCGCCTGGCTCACGAGGAAGGCGACCTTCCGGCATCCCTGTTAGGCCGGATCGAGGCCCTCGCCACCCGCCTCGACGACTATCTGGTGGAGCCGGTCTTCCCCAGCCTTCTGCATGGCGACTTGTGGACGGGCAATGTGCTCGTACGGGACAACCGCATCGCGGGCTTCGTCGACCCGGCGATCTATTGCGGGCACCCGGAGATCGAGCTCGCCTTCACCACCATGTTCGGAACGTTCGGCCGGCCCTTCTTCGAGACCTATGAGAGCCTGCTACCGCTCGAGCCGGGCTTTCACGATCTGCGGCGGGATCTCTACAATCTCTACCCCACGCTGGTTCATGTGCGCCTGTTCGGAGCGAGCTATCTCTCGGGCATCGACGGCACGCTCTCGCGGCTCGGGGTTTGACGCAAGAACTCTCGATTCGGCGTGGATTTGGATCGGCGCGGGAAACGCGCTAGTTGCCGTGCGGAAATTTGCGCGAGTTGCGGTTCGACAAAAAAGAACCGGCCCGGACAAGGCCGGGCCGGTCTTCCCTGCGAAACGAGCCGAGCTTCGAAAGGCATGGCCTTTACAGCTGGCTTCGGCTCGCCCCCCCATTTATTTCTGAAGCCGTAGGTTCGGAAGTCGTTCAGGTCCCTCTAAGTCTGCCCTTTCGGGTTTGAGGCCCCCCAGCCCCGTCCCCCATCCGTTAGAGGAAGGCTAGCCAGTCGCGCCGCCTGCTTCAACCTTGCGCGAGCGGCAAGATGCAAAACGCGCCGGCACTGTTGCGGAAATGCCCAAGCCGCGGCGTCGGGCTTAAATCCGCCGTCCGGCCTCCGCGATTTTGTGTTTCAAAACAGCACATTGTCGGTCCCGCGGCCTGAGTTGCGGCGGCGCCCGTTAGCAAGCCGCCGAGGCTATGTCAGGCGATCGATCGGCGAAACGGGCGGCAACTTTGTGAAAGCCTGTTGCAATTCGGCAACGGGCAGCGCCGAGGGGCTGACAGGCCTCAGTCGGCCGCTCACCTCCATGATTCAAGAAGCAAAACCGACGGGGCGATGGTGGAGGTTCAAGCCAAGCCTGGGCCCGTTGCCGCCTCGGGTGCAGGCGTGCAAACTGCGAGGGAATCAGGCAGGGGCAGTCGATGAAGCTTGTGCGTTTCGGGGAACAGGGCCGTGAAAGGCCGGGGCTGGTCGATCCCGAGGGCCGCCTCAGGGATCTTTCTGGAGTCGTGGCCGACCTGGCCGGCGAGGCGCTCGGCCCCGAAAGCCTGAACCGTATCAGGGCCCTCGACCTTGCCGCTCTTCCCCTCATTCAAGGCAGCCCGCGACTCGGACCGCCGGTCGGAACCGTGCCGAAGTTCCTCGGCATCGGGCTCAACTACCGCGACCACGCCGAGGAGACCGGCATGCCCATCCCCGAAGTCCCCATTGTGTTCGCCAAGGCGAGCTCCTGCGTCTCTGGACCCACCGATCCGGTCTTGGCGCCCAAGGACTGGCAGCGCATGGATTACGAGGTGGAGCTCGCCGTGGTGACCGGCAGCCGCACCAAGAACGTCGCGGTCGATGAGGCACTTGGCTACGTCGCGGGCTACGCCATCTGCAACGACGTCTCTGAGCGGAGCCTGCAAGTCGGCGGGGCCGGCGAATGGATCAAGGCCAAGAG
>JBOHJE010000134.1:0-20106 GCA_050728375.1 Methyloceanibacter sp. | reverse complement strand
TCGGCGCCGACAGCAACGGCGCGCCGCCGCTGCCCGAGCCGTCATCCTGACGCAAGGCGCTAGCTTGCGAGACGGTCGGCTTTGCTGCCATAGTGCCAGGCAATTGGAGCGCGCGAAGCCTGCGCGCCGGAGATCGCCATGGGATTGAGCTGGTCGCACATTCTGATCGTGCTCGTACTGTTCGTGCTCCTGTTCGGGCGCGGCAAGATTTCCGAGCTGATGGGCGACCTGGCACAGGGCATAAAGAGCTTCAAGAAAGGCATCTCCGAGGACGAGGAGAAACCGGAGACGGCCGAGGCCGAGCCCAAGGTGATCAACCACAAGCCGGTGAAGCCGCAACCGGGCGCCACCAAGACCGCCACGCGCGCCAAGGCGCCGCGCAAGCAGAAATCGAGCTAGTCTCGGTAGCTTCTCGTCATGCCCGGGCTTGACCTCGGGCATCCAGAGCCCAAGCACGCCCATGTTGGAGATCGGTTGGTCTGAGCTTCTGGTGATCGCCGTGGTGGCCATCGTCGTGGTTGGCCCCAAGGAGCTGCCACGGCTCATGCGCACCTTCGGCCATTACGCCGGCAAGCTCAGGCGCGCCGCCGCGGATTTTCAACGCCAGTTCGAGGAGGCAATGCGCGAGGAGGAGGCCGAGGAGGTCCGCAAGAACATCGAGAGCATTCGCGCCTCGATGGGGTCGTTCGCCGTGAATGAGCCGGCGATGCTGCCGAAGCCGAAGGCCGAGACCCCGAGCGTGCCGTCGCCCGAACCCGTAGCGTCGCCGGTGTCGCGAAAGCGTGCGCCGTCCACGACCAAATCGCCTAAGGCCAAGTCGCCTAAGGCCAAGTTTCCTAACAATAAGTCGCCTAGGAAGAGCGCGGCCGAGAGCAAGGTCGATGCCCCGAGCGCCGCTCCCGCCGCGAAGAAGCGCGCAGCCTCGAAGCGCCAGGCGAAGGCGGAGCCGCAGCCGTGACCGGCGAGGATATCGACGCGACCAGGGCGCCGCTGATCGAGCATCTGCTCGAGCTTCGGCGCAGGCTCATCTGGTCGCTGCTCGCCGTGTTCCTCGCCTTCATCGTGTGCTTCTGGTTTGCCAAGCCCATCTACAATCTCCTGCTCTGGCCTTACCGGCTCGCCGCCGGGACCGACGCGCCGATCGAGCTGATCTACACGGCTCCGCAGGAGTTCTTCTTCACCCAAGTCAAGCTCGCGCTGTTCGGCGCCATCTTCATCGCCTTCCCGGTGATCGCCTCGCAGATATATATGTTCGTGGCGCCGGGCCTTTACCGCAGCGAGCGCCAAGCCTTCCTTCCGTTCCTCATCGCCACGCCGATCCTGTTCCTGCTCGGCGCTGCGCTCGTCTATTTCGTCGCCATGCCGCTCGCCATGACCTTCTTCCTGTCGATGCAGCAGACCGCCGACACCCAGGTGCAGATCCACCTCACGGCGCGCGTCAGCGAGTATCTCTCCCTCATCATGGCTCTCATCCTCGGCTTCGGCATCTGTTTCCAGCTTCCCGTTCTGCTTACGCTGCTTGCGCGCGCCGGGCTCATCACCACGGCGGGGCTCAAGAAATATCGCCGCCACGCCATTCTCGGCGTGTTCGTCGTCGCCGCGGTTCTGACACCGCCCGATCCGATCAGCCAGATCGCGCTCGCCGTGCCGACCATCCTTCTCTACGAATTGTCGATCTTCGCCGTCGCTCTCGCCGAGAAGAAGCACGCGGCCTCCGTTGCGAGCGCCAAGGCCTCGGCCAAGCCCGCGTGAATATAGTAGCATGGGCAACGGTTTTTGCCGTTGCTCATGCGGAACTACCGACGGTGGGCACGCTGCGCGTTACCCACCCCACGACCTCTTGAGCCTGTCCTAGGCTGAAATAAAAAGAAGCGGTCATCCGAAAATGACCGCTCCTTCGTCACGCATTCCCTGCGTCAGTGCGTCAGCTCCTGGTGACCATCCGGCCTGAGCCGTGCTCGAGCGAGACCGACCACAAAGCCAAGATCACGAGCAACGCGCCGACGATCAGCGAATTCCACAGGACGTTGGTCATTGGTGGCGGCGTTGAGCACCCACGGGGAAATGAACACCCAGACGCCGATGGCCGCATCCACTCATCCCACTTCTGGTAGGCGAAGATGGCGAGGAGCGTCGCTGCTGCTGGCGCGCCGAGAGGCGCCCGCCGCATCTGGCGACAGATGCGGACACCATGGTTTGCCCTTTTCGGCGCGCCCACCCCTCATCGAGGGGAGAAAAGAGCGCAAAACCTGGATGCGTCGCGCATCGCGGTAAGGGGTTCACATGTCCGGCTGTGGCGCACGCGACGGTCTCCCCGCTCTCCCCCTTGTGGGAGAGCACGCGCCGCTTGCGGCGCGGTGAGAGGGGTATGACCGAACCAGGAGTGAAGAGGACGTGATGAGTCTCTGTTTCGGCGCAAGGGGGGAAGACGTCTCGGCACACTCATCCATTCGTCAAGCCTGGCAATGACGGAAGGAGACCGTGGGTAGGGGCCATGACAATGACCGGATGGGGCCTTATACGGAACGCACCCCACGAGTCGCCATAACACCAGCAGAGAGATCACCGTGCTCGACATCAAATGGATCCGCGACAACCAGGACGCCTTCGTCAAAGGCCTCAGCGATCGCGGTTACGACGATCCTAAGGGCACGTTGACTCAAATCCTGAAGCTCGACGAGCAACGCCGCGCCACGATTCAGCAATTGCAGGACGCGCAAGCACGTCGCAACTCCGCCTCGAAGGAGATCGGCCTGGCCAAGCAAGCGAGGGACGAGGCGCGCGCCGAGCGCCTCAAGGAGGAGGTGGCGCAACTCAAGACCGAGATTCAGGACGGCGAGGCGAAGGAACGCGAGGTCGAGAAGGACTTCCACGATTTCCTTGCCGGCGTTCCCAACATGCCTGCCGCCGACGTGCCGGTCGGGCCCGACGAGAGCGCCAATGCCGAATTGCGCAAGGTCGGCACGCCGCGGCAGTTCGATTTCCGGCCGAAGCAGCATTTCGATATCGGCGGCGCGCTCGGCCTGATGGATTTCGAGACGGCGGCGAAACTCTCCGGCGCGCGCTACGTCGTGCTGAAGGGCGCTCTTGCCCGGCTCGAGCGCTCGCTCATCCAATTCATGCTCGATCTGCACACGACGGAGTACGGCTACACGGAAGTCAACCCGCCGCTTCTGGTGCGCGACGACACTATGTTCGGTACCGCGCAACTGCCGAAGTTCCGAGACGATCAATTCGCGACGGCACTTCCCGACAGTGCGGCCGCAGAGGTTTTTCATCGAATGATGATCAACGCCGAAACCAGAGCATTTGCATTGTTGCATGAAAAGATCGCGGGGGGCGGCGATCCCTTGGGAGAAGTGTCCGATGAACACGCGGAGGGAAAGCTTCGAGAAATCTTTGAGCAGAACCGTCCGCGATGGCGAGAAGAGTTTGAAAAGCAACTATCGGAACAGCTGAGACTCTGGCTCATCCCGACCGCCGAAGTCCCTCTGACCAATCTGGTGCGCGAGGAGATTGTGGACGAGGGGAAGCTGCCGCTGCGCGTGACCGCCGGGACGCCGTGCTTTCGCGCCGAGGCCGGCGCCGCCGGCAAAGACACGCGCGGCATGATTCGCCAGCATCAATTCTTCAAGGTCGAGCTCGTCTCCGTCACCACGCCGGAGCAGTCCGCGCAAGAGCACGAGCGCATGACAGCCTGCGCCGAGACCGTGTTGAAAAGACTCGGGCTTCCCTATCGCGTGGCGGTGCTGTCGACCGGCGACATGGGCTTCGCCGCGCAGAAGACCTACGACATCGAGGTGTGGCTGCCTGGGCAGGGGATGTATCGCGAGATTTCCTCCTGCTCGAACTGCGGCGATTTCCAGGCGCGTCGCATGAATGCGCGCTACCGGGCGAAGGACGCCAAGGCCACGCAATTCGTGCACACGCTGAACGGGTCCGGCGTCGCCGTCGGCCGCGCTCTCATCGCGGTGCTGGAGAACTACCAGGAGGCTGACGGCAGCGTGCGCGTGCCCGACGCGCTTCTGCCCTATATGGGCGGCCTCACCAAGATCGAGTCCGCGAAACCGTGATCGCCGACATGGACCCCTCACCTTTCCGCCACGCGACTTGCAACCTTCGCCGCAAGATCGCGGCGGAAGCCCCTCTCGCCACAGGGGCGAGGGGGTTCAGAGCGTCGCAGCGATCTCCACTCCTCTCCCCGATGGGGAGAGCTCGCTTCGCCGCAACGCGGCGAAGCCGGTGAGGGGGATCAAGAAGGAGTGATGGGAACTCAGCCCTCAGACAGAGGTTATTGATAGAACCCGAGAATGCGGATCCTCCTGACCAACGACGATGGCATCAACTCTCCCGGCATAGACGTGTTGGAGAAGATCGCCACCGATCTCACCAAGGATGTCTGGGTCGTCGCCCCCGAGATCGACAATAGCGGCGCCTCGCACTCGCTCACGCTGTCGGAGCCTCTGCGCATGCGCGAGCTCGGCAAGCGCCATTACGCGATCAAGGGCACGCCGACGGACTGCATCATCATGGGCGTGCGCTTCCTGCTCAAGGACAAGCCGCCGAACTTGGTGCTGTCGGGCGTCAATCGCGGCCAGAACCTCGCCGACGACATCACTTATTCCGGCACCGTCGCGGGCGCGATCCAGGGCACGCTGCTCGGCATCCCCTCGATGGCCATGAGCCTCGTCACCGGACCGGCTTTGGTCGATCAGGGCGGCGGCGCGCCATATTGGGAGACGCCGATGCGTCACGGCGCCGAGCTGATCCGCCGGCTGATGAAGGCCGGCTGGCCCGACGGGGTGGTGCTTAACGTGAACTTCCCCGATTGCCCGCCCGGCGAGGTGAAGGGTATGGCCGCGACGGTGCAGGGACTGCGCGACCCGCATCTCTTCCGCATCGACGATCGCATCGATACGCGGAGCAAGGCCTATTATTGGATCGGAGTCGAGCGGCGCAGGTCGAAGCCGCCCCAGGGCACCGACCTTTGGGCCGCGCACTGCAAGCTCATCTCGGTGACCCCCCTTTGCCTCGACTACACCGACCAGCCCACGCGCGAGGCCCTCGCCGAGGTTTTGGACGAAAAAGCGCATGCATCTTAGGACATTGGGGGAGAATCGGCGGATACTGCGCCGACCCGCCTCGTAAGGAGGTGGACGGCATGGCCAACGCGCAAGACCAGATCGGCCTCATCATGCAGCTGAGGCGCCGCGGCATCCGCGACGCCAAGGTGCTTCGCGCCGTCGAGCGGGTTCCGCGCGAGCTTTTCGTCGACGAGGCCTTCGCCGAGCACGCCTACCAGGACATCGCCCTTCCGATCGACTGCGGCCAGACCATCTCGCAGCCTTTTGTCGTCGCCTTCATGACGGAGAAGCTGGAACTCGACGACTGCCACAAGGTGCTGGAGATCGGCACGGGCTCGGGCTACCAGGCCGCGGTGCTGTCTCATCTGTGCCGCCGCGTCTACACGATCGAGCGCTGGCGCGAGTTGCAGAAGGCCGCCGAGGGACGCTTCGCCAAGCTCGGCATCGCCAACATCACCACCATCATCGGCGACGGCTGGCTCGGCTGGCCGCCGCAAGCGCCGTTCGACCGCATCATCGTGACCGCGGCGGCTCTGGATGCGCCCGCGGCTCTGCTCGATCAACTGAGAGACGGCGGCCGCATGATCATCCCGCTCGGCGAGACCCGTGATGCCCAGTCGCTCGTCCAGATCGACAAGACGGACGAGGGGCTGGTCGAAACGCCGCTGCTCCCGGTTCGCTTCGTGCCGCTGGTGCATGGGCGGGTCAAGCGCGACTGAGAACCGGCCTAAGCGGTTGTTCGGCAAATCTTATCCCTGCCCTCTGGCGCCATTTAATGCGTTGTTTACCGCGGCGGCGCTTTACTCTCGCTAGCGAGTTGCGTAAGGGGTGGGTAGAGGGATGCGTCAAGCGGCGCTCTGGTCGATATTTGGACGCAGCGCTTGTGGAGTTTCCGCTGCCGCTTGTCTGGCTTTTGCCGTGACGGGATGCAGCTCAGGTGTTTCGCGGTTCGATATTCCCGCCTTCGGTCTCACGGACAGCGGTAGCACGAGCGGAACGGATCAGACGACGACCGCGTCGCTGCCTGTGCCCTCCGAGCCCGTGTACAACCCCGACCGCTACCACTATTACGGCGATGGCAGCCAGCAGCCGGGCGGAGGCCAGCTAGCGCGGTCGAGCCTGCCGTCGCCCGGGGGCTCCACGGCCTATTCGCCGGCACCCTCGGTGCAGCCGGCCGCCTATCCCGCGCCGAAGATGCCGCGCCCCGCGCCTGCGGTGGTCCGCAGCGGCCGGCCTGCGGACGGCGCGCCCATCAAGGTTTCCAGCGGCGACACGCTGTCGAGCCTGTCCCGCCAACACGGCGTCTCTGTCGAGCAGATCATGAGCGCGAACAATTTGCCTGACGCGCGCCTCAGGGCAGGACAGGAGATCGTCATCCCGGGCGCCAAGCGGGCCCGGGTCGCCGCGGCCGCGCCCTCGCAGATGCCGTTGTCTGCGGCGGCTCCGGAACCGTCACCTGCACCGCCACCGATCGCGGCGAAGGAGCCCGCAGCCCAACCATACGCCGCTGAAGCCGAGGGCTCGTCGCCCTCGAGCGTGCGTAAGGTGAAGACGACCACCGTCATGCGTCCCGATGAGGAAACGCCTCCGCCGGGCGAGATGCCCTTCAAGCCGGAAGAGGCGCCGCCCCCACCCGCCGAGCCCGACGTCACGGGCGCAGGCAGTCAGTCGGCGAGCGTGGATCAACTGCCGTCGCCCGATCCCATGTCCGGCAACAGCTTCCGCTGGCCGGTGCGCGGCCGCATCATCGCGGACTTCGGCACCAAGCCGGATGGCGGCCACAACGACGGCATCAACGTCTCGGTGCCGCAGGGCACATCGGTGAAGGCCGCCGAGAACGGCGTCGTCGCCTATGCCGGCAGCGAGCTCAAGGGCTACGGCAATCTCGTCCTCGTGCGCCACTCCAACCACTGGGTGTCGGCCTACGCGCATAACGAGCAGATTCTGGTCAAGCGGGGTGACAAGGTGCGTCGCGGCCAGATCATCGCCAAGGCCGGCAACTCCGGCTCCGTGAGCCAGCCGCAGGTTCATTTCGAACTGCGCAAGGGCTCCCGTCCGGTCGATCCCACCAAATATATGAGCGACGCGTCGGCCAGCGCCGACTAGCGGCCGAGCGGCTTGCCGAGACGGCCAGCGAGATCCTGGATAAACTGCCAGGCGACGCGGCCGGAGCGTGCGCCGCGGCCTCGCGCCCATTCGAGCGCCTCCTGACGCAATGTCGGCTCGGCCACGTCAAGATCGTAGTGATCGGCATAGCCGCGCACCATGGCGAGGTAATCGTCCTGGCTGCAATTGTGGAAGCCGATCCACAAGCCGAATCGGTCAGACAGCGACAGCTTTTCTTCAACGGCCTCCGAGGGATTGATGGCGGTCGAGCGCTCGTTGTCGACCATCTCGCGAGGCATGAGATGCCTGCGGTTAGACGTAGCATAGAACAGCACATTATGGGGGCGTCCTTCGACGCCGCCCTCGAGCACGGCCTTCAGCGACTTGTACGACGTGTCGGCCGCCTCGAAAGACAGATCGTCACAGAACAGAATGAATCGACGCTCGGGCGCGCCGCGCAGATGTACGAGAAGCCGGGGCAGCGAAGCGATGTCTTCCCGGTGAATCTCAATGAGCTTTAAGCCGGGGAATTTTCCATGGATGGCTTTCACCAGCGAGCTCTTGCCCATGCCGCGCGCGCCCCACAGCAGAGCATTGTTGGCGGGAAGGCCGCGCGCGAAACGCTTTGTATTGGCGAGCAGCAGGTCGCGGTTGCGATCGACGCCCTTGAGAAGCGCAAGCGGCACGCGGTTGACCTCGCCTACCCCAACGAAACTTTCCGTCTCAGCCTGCCAGACAAAGGTCTCGGCTGGGCCAAAATCCGGCCTCACGCCGGGCTTGGGACCGAGACTCTCAAGGGCCCGGGCAATACGCTCCAAGAGGCCTGAAAGGGGTTCCTGAAAGTTCATGCTGGCGGCCGTTGCAAAGGCGATGCAGGCAAGTATAGTCGCGGCACATTCGCGCCTAAGAGCCCGGTCGCCGAACGCGATAAGGGGCCTGAACGGCCGAGGGCGGCCATCCTTAAGCCAAGCAAGGGACGGGAGCAATGACTGTATTTGCCTATGCTCAAGCAGGCTCGGGGATGTTCGAGGCCCTGAACAGCCTGCTCGTCCCCACCATCATGATCATTGGTATCATGTACTTCCTGATGATCCGGCCGCAGCAGAAACGCATGAAGGAGCATCGGGAGATGATCGCGGCTATCCGCCGCGGCGACACGGTCGTGACCTCGGGCGGCATCATCGGCAAGGTGACTAAGGTGGAGGACCAGGAGCTACAGGTCGAGATCGCCGAGGGCGTCAAAATCAGGGTGCTCCGCTCGACCGTCTCCGAAGTGCGCGGTAAAGGGGACGCCACGCCGGCTCCGAAGGCGAAGGCGGCGGGATAGCCCCAAGGCAGTTGCTCGAACGCTAGCCCGATCTGGAGTCAAACGCGCCAATGCTGCATTTCCAAAGATGGAAGCTGATCCTGGTCTTCTGCATCGTGCTGGCCGGATTCATTTTCGCGCTTCCCAACCTGTTTCCGGCGTCGGCACTCAAGGGGCTTCCGTCGTGGATTCCCCACCACCAGGTCAATCTCGGCCTCGACCTGCAAGGCGGCGCGCACCTCCTCTATCAGATCGACGAAAAGGAACTCGTCGACGACTGGCTCGGCAATATTCGCAGTGACGTGCGCGAGTCGCTGCGCAGCAGCCGCATCGGCTACACCGATTTGGCGCAGAACACGGCCTCGCGGACCGTAACCGTGAAGATCCGCGAACCGGCGGATATGGACAAGGCCTACGAGGCGCTGCGCAAGCTCGCCGTTCCAATTGGCAACGACGTGTTCGGCGGCGTTTCCGGCTATGACATCGAAGTAGAACGTCAGAGCATCGACGGGATCAGGCTGACGGCAACCGAGGCCGGCCTTTCCAACCGCATCAGTTCGGCAATCCAGGCCTCGATCGAGACCATCAGGCGCCGCGTCGACGCTTTCGGCACCACCGAGCCCAGCATTCAGCGCCAGGGCCGCAACCGCGTCCTCGTTCAGGTTCCTGGGGTGCAGGAGGTCGAGCGTCTCAAGGCGCTTATCGGCGAGACGGGCAAGCTCGAGTTCAAGATGGTGGACCCGTCCGTCGATGCCGGCGAAGCCGCCCGGGCGAAGAAGGTGCCGCCCGCCAACGAACTCCTCTACTCGACCGACACGCCTCCGGTCCCCTATGTGCTCAAGGATCAGGTCCTGGTGAGCGGCGAGAATCTGGTCGATGCCCAGCCGGGTTTCGATTCACGCACCGGCGAACCGGTGGTGACCTTCCGCTTCGACGCGGCCGGCGCCAAGCGCTTTGGCAACGTTACGCAGCAGAATGTCGGCGTGCCATTCGCAATCGTTCTCGATAACAAGGTGATTTCGGCGCCCGTCATTCGCGAGCCTATCCTCGGCGGCACCGGGCAGATCAGCGGGAATTTCACCGTGCAGGAGGCGAACGATCTCGCCGTGCTGCTCCGCTCCGGCGCGCTGCCCGCCAAACTGAGCGTGATCGAGGAACGTACCGTTGGCGCCAGTCTCGGCGCTGACTCGATCGAAGAGGGCAAATGGGCGGGCCTTGTCGGGCTTGCGCTGGTGATCGGCTTCATGTTCGTGGGCTATGGCCTGTTCGGGCTGTTCGCCAACATCGCACTCCTGGTCAACGTGGCGCTGATCTTTGCCGTTCTCTCGCTCATGGGCGCCACGCTGACTCTTCCGGGCATCGCCGGCATCGTGCTTGTCATCGGTATTGCGGTTGACGCGAACGTGCTGATTAACGAGCGCATCCGGGAGGAAATCAGATCGGGGAAGTCGCCGATGGCGGCGGTCGATGCCGGCTATTCCCGAGCTCTCGCCACCATCATCGACTCCAACGTGACGACTCTCATCGCCGTGCTGGTCCTCTTCTGGCTTGGCACGGGTCCCGTTCGGGGATTCGCTGTAACACTCACCGTCGGCATTCTGACCTCGATGTTCACCGCCGTTACCGTGACGCGCATGATGGTCGCTTATTGGCTGCGCTGGGCGCGGCCTAAGTTCGTGCCAATCTAGGAAATCAGCCAATGTTTCACGGCGTCAGCTTCTTTCCTCCCGACTCCAAGATCGACTTTGTCGGCCAGCGCGCAGTCACCTGGATCGTCTCCGCTCTGCTGACGGTCGTCCCACTAATTCTGGTTGCGACCGTCGGGCTCAACATGGGCATCGACTTCCAAGGCGGCACGCTCATCGAGATCCAGACCAAGGAGAGTCCGGCAGACCTCGCTGACCTCCGCAGCAAGGTCAGTGGCCTCGGCCTTGGCGAGGTGCAAATCCAGGAGTTCGGGGCGCCGAACGCCGTCCTCATCCGCATCGCCTCCCAGCCGACCGAGCAGGAGCAGCAGGCCTCTATCGCCAAGGTCAAGGAAACGCTCGGCGACACGGTGGAATATCGACGCACCGAGATTGTCGGTCCCACAATTTCGTCGGAGCTGATTGCCGGCGGAACCGTGGCCGTGGTCGTGGCCATGTTCGGCATCATGATTTATGTCTGGTTCCGCTTCGAGTGGCAGTTCGCCGTGGCGGCTATCGCTTCGCTCGTCCACGACGTCACCGGAACGATCGGGCTTTACGCGTTGCTCCAACTCGAGTTCAACGTCTCGAGCATCGCCGCCATTCTCACCATCATCGGCTACTCGCTGAACGACAAGGTCGTGATCTTCGACCGCATCCGGGAGAATTTGCGGAAGTACAGGCGGATGCCGCTCGTGCAGTTGCTCGACGTCTCGATCAACGAGATGCTGTCGCGAGCGGTCTTGACGCACGTGACGACGTTCCTCGCCATGCTGCCTTTCCTGTTCTTCGGCGGCGAGGCAATTTACGGCTTCGCGGTCGCCATGTGCTTCGGCATCGTCATTGGCGCTTATTCATCGATCTATGTGGCCTCGCCGATGCAGTTGATCCTCGGCGTGAAGCGCGACGCGTTCAGCGTGAGCACGGAATCAGCTAAGGGCAAGTCTGGGGCTCCGGCGCGCGCTTGATCCTGCCCATGAGGCACCGGACGTCGCATGAAGCGGACCATCAGGCAGATCGCACGCCGCGGCGATCCCGGCCGCGCGCTCGCCGCGCTCTTCGCGCCGCGTGGATCGCGCGACGATCTGTTTGGCCTCTACGCCTTCGATGCCGAGCTTGCACGCATCCAACATATTGTCAGCGAGCCGGCGCTGGGCGCCATCCGTTTGCAATGGTGGCGTGAGGCGATCGAGCGTGCGGCGCGTGGCGAGCCGGCCGGACATCCCGTTGCTGATGCCTTCGGCGCCGCGATCTCCCGCCGCTCACTGTCGCGGACCCGCATAGCGGCTCTGATAGATGCACGCGGCATGGAGACCGATCGGGACATCATGCCGGACCTGCGCGCCCTGAGCGCTTATCTCGACGACACCGAGTCGGGTCTGTTCGCCCTCGCGGAAGAGATCGTGGGAGAGGGACGCAGTGCCAGTTCGGAGGCCGTGCGCGCCGCAGGCGAGGCTTACGGCCTGACGGCCCTGATGCGTGCATTGCCGCACAAAGCCACGAAGCGACGTGTCGATCTGCCGGAAGACCTCCTCGCGCGCCATGGGACCTCGCCCGAAGAAGTTCTGGCCGGTGAGGCGAGCGATGGTTTGCGGGCTCTGCTTGCGAGCCTGAGAACCCGCGCCAGCGACGCCCTGAAGGAGGCGAACCGGCATATCGCGGCCCTCGATCCGCGCGCCCGCGAGGCCTTCCGGCCGCTGGCCCTGGTCGAGCCCTATCTCGCTGCGCTGGAAAGCGAGGACCACGATCCCTTGCGCCATGTCGTCGAGATCAACCCGCTCTACCGGATCTGGCGGATCGCCACTTGGCGGTAGCAGTCTACTCGGCGGCGACCGAGGAAGGCGCGGCGAGCCAGCGATCGAAATCGGCCAGCGCGCGGGCTGCGAGGGCCCGCTTGCGCTCGAACGACTTTGTGCTGCGCGGGCCTTTGCCGCGCGGCTGCGGGGATGCGGCGATCGGAGGAAACAACCCGAAATTGACGTTCATCGGCTGGAAGCTTCGCGCGCTTCCTTCGCCTTCGGCGCTCAAATGGCCGCCGGTGATGTGGTTGAGAAGCGCACCGAGCGCCGTGGTCGGCGGCGGCGGCACAGCCTGACGCCCGATCGCCTCGGCGGCGGCAAAGCGCCCCGCGATCAGCCCTATCGCCGCGGACTCGACATAGCCCTCGACGCCCGTGATCTGCCCGGCGAAGCGGAGTCTGGGATCGGCCTTAAGACGCAAGCCTCGGTCGAGCAGCTTCGGGCTGTTGAGGAAGGTGTTGCGGTGGAGCCCTCCGAGCCGCGCGAACTCGGCACTTTCGAGTCCGGGAATGGTGCGGAACACCCGAACCTGCTCGCCATGCTTCAGCTTGGTCTGGAAGCCGACCATGTTCCACAGCGTGCCGAGCGCATTATCTTGGCGGAGCTGGACCACCGCGTGAGGCTTCGTCTCGGGACGATGCGGATTGGAGAGGCCGACCGGCTTCATGGGCCCGTAGCGGATCGTCTCGCGTCCGCGTTCGGCCATCACCTCTATGGGTAGGCAGCCTTCAAAGTACGGAGTGGCGGTTTCGAACTCCTTGAACGCCGTTTTCTCGGCCGCGAGGAGGCTGTCGATGAATGTTTCATATTGCGCGCGGTCGAGCGGGCAATTGATGTAGTCGGCGCCGCTGCCGCCCGGTCCGGCCTTGTCGTAGCGCGACTGCCGCCAGCAGACCGTCATGTCGACCGACTCCAGATGGACGATGGGCGCGATCGCATCGAAGAAGGCAAGTTCCGCCTCGCCGGTGAGGGACTGCACTGCCTGGGCCAGACTGGGCGAGGTGAGGGGGCCCGTGGCGACGATGATGCTGTCCCAATCGGCCGGAGGCTTGCCGCCGATCTCTTCGCGGCTGATCTCGATCAGCGCATGATGCTCCACGGCCGCGGTCACGGCTTCGGCGAAGCCTTCACGGTCCACGGCCAACGCCCCGCCGGCCGGGAGCTTATGAGCATCCGCGGCCGCCATGATGAGCGAGCACCCCCGGCGCATCTCCTCGTGAAGCAGGCCGACCGCGTTGGTCTCCCATTCGTCCGAGCGGAAGGAGTTCGAGCAGACGAGTTCGGCAAGCGAGCCGGTCTTATGGGCCTCGGTCTGACAGTGAGGGCGCATCTCGTGCAGCACGACGCGAACGCCCGCGCGCGCGAGCTGCCAAGCCGCCTCGCTTCCGGCAAGCCCGCCGCCGATCACATGAACCTTGCGCGCCATGGCCTTAGCTAGTCCGCCATGCCATGGCTTTTCAAGTCGCGGAGAGAGGCCTGGCGCCTAACCGCTCCGCCGCGGCTGATTATCAGTTGGGCAAAACGCTGAATCTTTGTTCAAAAACCGAACCACTTTGGGCTAGGGTCTGACCTCGGAAGCCGAATCAGTTGGCAGAGCATTGGCTTCCTTATCGCTGAGCCGGTGGATTGCCGGCAGACGGTGCATCCGCCCGCTCTCTTCGCAACAAGGGGGGTGAGATGTCCGCGAATACTGCACTTGCTATTAGCGTCGGTGTGCTCGGTGCGATCGCCACGTGGCTCTTTTTGGGTCCGCTTGGCGGCACGCTGGCGATTTGGGCCGCCTTCATCGCGTGGGGATGCTTCTTCCACTGCGGCGGCAAGGAGGCCGGACTTCAGGCGGCCATCCTCGGCAACGTGGCCGGCGCCATCATCGCCGGGATCACGCTTTACGTCGCAACCCAGACTGGGGTGGGCGACAGCATTGGCCTCCCGATCTGGGCAGGCATCTGCGTCGGCATCGGCGTCGCCGCGATGGTCCTCTTGGGCAACATTCCGCTTTTCGCGTCGATTCCGGCGCAAGTCTATGGCTTCGCCTCGGTGGTGGCGCTGACGCTGCTCGGCAACGGCGGGGGCAATCTCGTCTCAGCCTCGATGGCCAATCCCGTCATCGTCGTCATTCTGTCGATGATTGTCGGCGCGCTGTTCGGCTGGGTGTCGGAGAGGCTCGCCGGCATGCTGGCGGGGGCCGGTCACGGCGCTCACGCCAAGGCCTAAGCGAGCGGAATTTTGGAGCGAGCCGCGGTTTCCTAGCGCCGTGGCTTTAACGGCCGGACGGCGGCGTGGCCTCAAGCCTTGGTCACGCCGTCAGGGCCGCCGTCGTCCCGCTTCCGGCTCCCGATGTAGAGGGTGGCGATCCAACTGTTGCGGAGCGCAGTGACAAGCAGCACGACCGAGGCCAGCGCCGCAAAATCGTCTGCGAACCAGGTCTCGAGCGCCCATGACGCGGCCGAGACGGCGACCAGAACAAAGGACAGGAGCGGGAGCGAAATATTCCACCGAGATCCTGCTCGGTATCGGTGCGCCGCCTCGACGTGAGCGCAATGTTCATCACATAGGCGAAGCCCGCGGACCCCATGACGCCGAGGGACACCGCGCGCGCCAACGCTGGGATCGGACTTGCCATTGCCATCGCGATCAGCAGCACGCTTGCGAAGTAGAGGAGGATAGGCGTGACGAACAATTCCGTCCGCACGGTATCCCCCTTGGGCGTTTTCCATGCCGAGCGTGATGACGACGAAAATGAGGCCGATCAGTGTTTCCTGACGTGCCTCCGGCAAGCATGTAGAAATTGTCCCAATCCCCCATGTTCCCCCTCCATCTCGGGGGCCATTATAGCGTGCCCCGGGGTTAACGGGACATCGATGTCCAGTTTCTGCGGCCGCGAAAACGTCGAAGCAACCCTGTTTGCCGGACCGGGTTGCGCGAGCGTTCGGCTGGGGCTATTTGACCCCTGCGTCGGGGTCCTGCTGCGATCGGAGGTACTTGAAGCAAATGGCCTCCGTTAGTGTCGTTTGGAGGGGGAACAGCCGCGACCCCCAGATCCGCTACCGCCTGCTCGGGCGCCTGCACCGGCTCGCGGCGCTGAGCGACGAGTATCTTCGGCTGCGGCAGCCGGAGCGCCCCGCCATCCTCAATCTCTTGGGGGCGCAACGCCAACAGGGGATCCGGCCGCGCGCCAATGTCGAGACCATCGACCGTCAAATCTCGGGGCAGATTCTCATATCCAGTTGGATTGGGCCGCAGCCGGAGATCCTGGTCGAGCGCGCGCGCCAGGCGGGGCTTCGAGTCATCGATCCCGAAGAGGAGGGGCCTCATCTCGTTTTCATTGAGAATGCCCGCCTGCGCGGCCTCGATTTCAAGCTGTTCGACCCGCGCGGCCTCTATCCCGGCTCCGACCGAATGAGCTTCGTGTTTCTCGAATGCCCAGAGCATCATTTCCTGGACGGGCGGCTCGTCGAGATCGCCGTGGGCGAGGACAAGGAGTTCACGACCGCGCAGTCGCTCGCCCCGGGAAGCATCTATCTTTCAATGCCGAGCATCCACCTCCGCTACTACCTCGAGGACTGGACCGACTGCCTGTTCTCCTGGATCAGATTCTTCTTCATCGGCGATTTCTGGTGGCAGCGCTGGGAGGAGTTCCAGGGCTACGCCGACTATCGCAGCGTGTTCGAGCAGATTCAGACTGAGCGGGGCGGCGCCGAGGCCGAGGAAGCTACCTTCGAGGCCGTGCTCGGCACTTTCTCGCAACATGCCGAGCACTGGATCGGCGAGGTCCGGTCCTGCGCTAAAGGCTGAGGTTTCAACCCCGTGCGTGCCGCCGATGTCGTGGCACGTCTCAGTCAGCGGAGGATGGAAGCGGCTTGCAGCGGGGTTCTAGCGTGTCCATCAGACTGAACGCTATCTGGTCAATCGCTGCATTCCGGTCCTTATCACTCGCCGGCCAAATAGGAAGCCACAGTCCGGACGACATGGCGTGATCGCGAGCGCATATAGTTCTGCCGCCTCCTAGGCGGAAGGTACGCTAACTCGCACGCTCCGCGTTTGGGAAGGGCAGAGACCTACGCGTCTTTCGTACATGACGACACGCGCGGCACGAACGCGGACTGGGTAGGCTAGAAGCCTAGGAGTTAAGAGGGATCCTTGCCGAAGGCCTTGCGCAATTCGTCCTTGGCCTTCTCGAGCCGTTCACGCTGCGCCTGCGAGAGAGTCTTGCCGGCGCGGTTGATGTAGAACACGAGCATGGACATGGCCGAGCGGAAGGGATCGGCTTTGCGACGCCTGCTCGCCTCGGCCGAGCGCTTAAGCGACGCCGCGATGTCGTTCGGGTCCTTGAACGTGAACACGCCCTTCTCGAGGTCGAGCGCGTTCGAATGCTCGGTCACCTCCTGCGACCACCGATCCTTGGATTGCTTTGTCTTGGCTGCCATGCGGCTGGCTCCGTTCCCCGGAGCGATATGTTCGGTTACAGAATTCGAAGTGAGCGGCTCAGGTTCCGGGGAGCGCCTAGTCGATCCCTTCGTCCGGAATGTTGAGCATCCTGCCGCACGCCTTGCAGTGGACCGCATCGACGTCATGCCGCTGGAGTCCGCAATCCGGGCATTGAAATCGGACCTTGTACGGCCTGAGCAAGACCTGCAACAGCCGCAGGAACAAGGTCACGCCGAAGATCATGATGACGATCGCGATGAGCCTGCCGAGCGAGCCCTCCAAGGTGATATCGCCGAAGCCGGTCGTGGTCAGGGCACCGACCGTGAAGTAGAGCGCATCGATATAATTGGCGATCTGCGGGTTACGCCAATGCTGCGTCTCGTAGACGATGGCGGTGGTGATGAACAGGAACACGCAAAGATTGATCGTGGCGGTGATGACGTCCTGGTGCCGGCGAAAGAATGAGCTGTCGGAACGGAGCCGTGCGAGAACCTGATAGGTGTACAGAAGGCGAAGCGTCCGCAGGATGCGCAGGAAGCCCAGTCCCTCGCCGACGATCGGAGCGAGGAACGAGACGATGGCGACGATGTCGGCCCATGTCGCCGGCTGGGCGAACTCGCGCAGAGGACGCTCGCTCACACAGAGCCGCGCGGTAAAATCGGCGAGAATGATGAGGCCGAAGATGACATCGAGCCACTCGATCCAAGCTTCGCGCGGCGCGAACGAGGTGCCGACAATGAACAGGATGGTGACGATGTCGAAGGCAAGCACGGCGAGGCGGAATCGGTGCGCCTCGACGCTGCGCCCGTTATACAGGAGCCTTAGCCGCTCGCGGAAGGATGTGGCTTCGGGTTCGGCCTCTTTCCGCGCGCCGGCGCGGGCCTGCGGCTTGGCGGCGTTTGGCTTGGATTTGGTCGCGTTCATGCCGCTTCTTTGCCCGGACGATCTGGCAACATCGTTTGCCGACTTAAGGAGGAGACAATGGCGAGCATCACCCTTTATCACGCCGCGCCGTCGCGCTCATCCATCGTTCGCTGGATGTTGGAGGAGCTCGGCGAGCCGTACGATCTGCATGTGCTGAAACTGTCCGAGGGGGAGCAGCTTTCACCCGCCTATCGGGCCATCAATCCGATGAGCAAGGTGCCGGCGCTGAAGCACGGCGACATCATCGTCACCGAGGCAGCCGCGATCTGCACCTATCTCGCCGATGAGTTTCCTGCGGCGAAGCTGAACGTTCCGATCGGCGATCCCCGGCGCGGCACCTACCTGAAGTGGCTATTCTTCGGCCCCGGCTGCATCGAGCCCGCCATCACCGACCGTGCCTTTCCGCGCAGCGAGCAGCCGCGCCGCGGAACGCTCGGCTATGGTGATTTCGACACGGTGATGGACATCACCGCAAAAGGTGTCGCGGCAGGGCGCTACCTCATGGGAAGTCAATTCACGGCAACCGATGTGATCATCGGTTCTACCCTGCGCTGGGGGATGATGTTCAAGCTCCTGCCGGAACGTCCCGAATTCGTGGACTACGTCGAACGCCTTGGCCAGCGTCAGGCTCTCCGCCGCGCCGTTGCCCTGGACCAGGAGCTGTTGCCGGCCTGAGGGTAACAGGAACGAAACGCGCGATGTTCGGTTCTCTTTCGGGGCGAACGGAAGCTCGGCCCAGTGAAGGATGCCATGTGGGTGAAGCTGCTCTATTTCATCTCACTGATGCTCACGGCTATCGCCATGTCGCTGGCGCTCGCGCATCTCTTCGAGTTGCCGAACAAGATCAATATCAGCGCGGAGGACTATCTGACCGTTCAGCGCAATTACGACAACTGGCACATCCCGGGTCTCATCGTTCCCGTCGCCTTCCTGGTCGTTCTCGTGCTTGCGGTCGCCTTGCGCGGAACCGGCTCTCCGTTCGTGCTCTCCGGCATTGCGGTGGTGCTGCTCGTTGCCGAGCTCGTTACCTTCTGGGGCTTCACTGCGCCGGCCAACCGCGCCACCGAGAACTGGACTGTGCTTCCAGACAACTGGAAGGCGTTGCGCGCGCAGTGGGAATATTCCCACGCGGTCCGCGCCTTTCTCTATGTCCTCGCTTTCGGCGCGCTCCTCATGTCGGTCCTCGACTGGCGCGGCAGTGATCGCGTCTGAAAATTCCCCATCCCGCACATTTCGAGTCGAATTCGTCTCTCTCTTCCCACGGCCCCCTAACCGGGATTGTTGGCGTCGTTCGCGCCCGCCGCGCTAGACATTAGTCTTCCCTTCCCATCGAAGGAAGGATTTGCGCCATGACCACAGGAGCCGCTGCGAAATTAAAGGATGGACCCCAGATGCACGCCAAGAAATCTCCGGTCGTCGACTCGAACCGGCTCCCGCGAACCAAGGTTTGGGGCGAGCCCGACTCCGCCGTTCGCTGGCAAGGCGCCTTCGCGTTGTATGGCGGCGAGGGCGACACGACGGCATCCTCGACCATTGTCTACTAGATCGAGCCCGGCGGTCGGCTCGGCCGGCATACCGACGCCACCGAGGAGACGCAATACATCATCGCGGGAGAGGTAAGTTTTACCTTGAAGACGGCTCGACCCACGCGGTCGGACCGGGCAGCACCTTCGTCCTGCCCTCCCCCATGCGGCAGACCTCGAGAACACCGGCAAGGAAACGCTGCGCGCCGTCGCCTCCTTCGCCGCCGCAATGTTCACTCAGGACTTCGACCAGGTGATGCTGCCGCCGAAGAGCCACATCCTCGGCACGCCGAACCGCGCCGGTTAGCCCGCTTTTTGCCGCATGCGTCGTGCCCAGAGCGGGGGCGAATCAGATATTTCTTGCTGGTCCGCACCGCGTCACTTGGACTTGGCTCGCCCGGAAGCAAGGCTTGCGAGCTGCCTGGAGAGGGAGGTTGCCATGACCATCAAGTCTGCGGCCTGGACCCTCTTATTGCTGCTGGTATTGCTGCTGGCTCCTTTGCCTTCGGCCTTGGCCCAGGACTGCGCCGGGCCTTCCGAGTCCATCGTGCCTTCCTTCTCGAATTCGAACGGTCAGCTGAGGATACAAGGCGTCGCCTATCTCGACACCGACCAGCGGGTGACCTCGCAAGTCTTCACGCTATCCATCAACCCGTCTTCTAGACAAACATAGGGGGAAGCAATGCTGACAGCACTTCTTATCGCTTTGATTATTGGGGCAATCGCCGGCTGGCTCGCCGGCCTGCTGGTGCAAGGGACTGGGTTCGGCCTAGTCGGCGACATCGTCGTCGGCATTCTCGGGGCGCTGATCGCGGGCTTCCTGTTTCCCTATCTCGGGATCGCACTGACGCTCGGGGGCGGCGTGCTTGGCGCCGTCCTCGTGGCCTTTATCGGGGCCGTCATCCTGCTCGTAATCGTGCGGGTGGTAAAGCAGATCACCGCATAGCGCCGTCGCGCGACCGCGGGAACTTGGAAGCTCCGGGTCGGACTTGGAGGCCCATGACCCGTCGTCGGGATCGGCAACAGCACCGGCGCGGAGGTCGACAAGTTTCGGGAATTCGGCCTTACGGCTGACGCGGCGCGTAAGGTCGGGGCGCCGCGAGTGTCACGCTAATTCGGATGCCGGCTCCGCGACGATGCGCTGATCGACAAATACAACTTCTTCCTTTTCGAGGTCGCGCAGGCGCAGGTCGCGGCAAAGCCGAAGCACCCCGAAACGCTGCACTACACGGGCGACGGCATGTTCATGGT
>JBOHJE010000133.1:0-17247 GCA_050728375.1 Methyloceanibacter sp. | reverse complement strand
GGTCGCCATCGTGCGGCCAGGCCCCATCCAGGGCGACATGGTGCATCCCTATCTTCGCCGCCGCTGCGGCGACGAGCCGGTCGAGTTCCCCTCGCCCCATCCGGACCACGGAGATAAAGACGAGCTCCGCCAAGTGCTCGGCAAAACCATGGGCGTGCCGCTCTTCCAGGAGCAGGCGATGCGGCTCGCCATGGTGGCGGCGAAGTTCTCAGGGCCGGAAGCGAACGAGCTTCGCCGCGCCATGGCCACCTTCCGCCGCCGCGGCACCATCGACCGCCTCAAGGAGAAGATGGTCGGCCGCATGACGGCGCGCGGCTATCCGGCCGAATTCGCCGAGCGCTGCTTCAACCAGATCAAGGGCTTCGGTGAGTATGGCTTCCCCGAGAGCCACGCCGCGAGCTTCGCCCATCTCGTCTATGTCTCGGCCTGGATCAAATGCCATTACCCGGCAGTGTTCGCCGCGGCGCTGCTCAACTCGCAGCCCATGGGCTTCTATGCGCCGGCTCAGATCGTCCGTTGCGCGCGCGATCACGGCGTCGAGGCGCGCGAGGCGGACGTCAATCACAGCCTGTGGGACTGCACGCTGGAGCCTGCCCGTCCTTCGACAGTGCCAACGGTTGGGGATACCAGCTTCGCGCTGCGGCTTGGACTTCGCCAGATCGACGGGCTCCGCGAGGAAGATGTGAGGCGGCTCGTCTCGGTCCGCGATCGTCTTCCCGCAGACCTGATGCCGCATTTGTTCGCGCCTCCACCTCAGCTTCTGCAATTGCCCGATTTGACCGGGCAATCCGGTAATCCCGGCTCTCTCGACAACGAAGACCAGGGGTTACTGGAGGCCCGCTTTCACGAGCGTGACAGCAACGCGAAGAAAGAGAACTACCGCGACGTGCGCGAGCTCTGGCGGCGAAGCGGCATTGCGCGGGCATGCCTGGAGAAGCTCGCAAGCGCCGACGCCTTCCGCTCGCTCGGGCTGGACCGCAGGCAAGCGCTGTGGGAAGTGCGCGGGCTGCCGAAGGAAATTCCCCTGCCGCTGTTCGAACATGCCGATGCCGCCGAGATAGGCTCCGAGCCGGAAGTCGCACTCCCTGTCATGCCGCTCTCCGAGCATGTGGTGAACGACTACCAGACGCTTCGCCTCTCACTGAAAGGCCACCCGATGAGCTTCCTGCGCGCCAGAGTAAGCGCTGCCGGCATCGCCTCTTGCGGAGAGCTGAAGCTTGTTCGTGACGGCGCTCGCGTCAGCGTCGGCGGCGTCGTGCTGGTGCGTCAGCGCCCGGGCTCCGCGCAGGGCGTGGTGTTCATGACCATCGAGGATGAGACGGGCGTCGCCAATTCGGTGATCTGGCCTAACGTGCTGGAGCGCGAGCGAAAGGTCGTCATGGGCGCCCGGCTCGTCGTGGTGCATGGCCGTGTCCAGCGCCATGAGAACATTATCCATGTCGTGGCCGAGCGGCTCGAGGACCGGAGCGATTGGCTTCGCCTCCTCTCGGAAGACAGCGCGCCCATGGATGCGCCGGTCTCCAATGCCGACGAGGTGAGACGGCCAGAGCCGGGATCATGGCGTCCATCCCCGCAGAAACATGAATTCGTGCCGCCGGTGGCCAACGGGGATCACGTCAAGCATCCTGACGGCGGAGACTCCCGAACGCGTGCACGCGAGAAAGTGCACCCGCGCTGGCATCCGCGCCGCCACCCCCGTACCGAACGCATCATCCCGAAATCACGCGACTTCCATTAGCGAGACTCGTCATGCCTGCGAACGCGAGTCCCGGATACGTCGCGCATCGCAGCGACGCTAGCGTATGTCCGTGTCCCTCAGATATGGAGGCGGCGATGAAGCCCGGCTATGCTATCCCACATGATGCGTAAGTTCTCAGTTCTCGCCGCGACCCTCGCTTTTCTCGCGGCACTCCACACCCCCGGACTGGACGCCTTCGAGTTGCCGGAAGGCGCAAGTGGTCTTGCGCCGAAGCCGCTCGTCGAGGCGAAGAAGCACGTGGTCGTCGCCGCTCATCCGCTCGCGGCCGAGGCGGGCCGCACCATGCTGCGCCAAGGCGGGAGCGCGATCGACGCCGGCATCGCCACACAGATGGTGCTTAATCTGGTCGAGCCCCAATCCTCCGGCATCGGCGGCGGCGCCTTTATCCTCTATTGGGACACAGGAGCCGAGACGCTCACCAGCTATGACGGACGCGAGACGGCGCCGGCCGCGGCCACGCCGGAGCTCTTGCTCGACGACGACGGCAAGCCACTTCCCCGCAATGCGGCCATCGCGAGTGGCCGGTCGGTCGGCGTGCCGGGCGCGCTTGCAGCCCTCAAGCTTGTTCACGACAGATACGGCCAATTGCCGTGGGCGGAGTTGTTCCAACCTGCCATTGCGCTCGCCCGAGACGGCTTTCCGATCTCACCGCGGCTCGCTGCCATGCTTGCCGACGCCGATCCGGCCACGTTCGCTCCGGAAGCCTGCGCCTACTTCTTCGATGCCGAAGGGCGGCCCTGGCCAACCGGTTACAGACTCAAGAATCCTGCACTCGCCGAGACCTTCGAGGTCATCGCGCGCGACGGCTCCCGAGCCTTCTATACAGGGGCGATCGCTACCGACATCGCCGAGGCAGTGCAGAACGACCCGCGCCGGCCGGGCAGCCTGACCGAGCAAGATCTCGCAGATTACCGTGCCAAGGAACGTCAGCCCCTGTGCACACCCTATCGCGGGCGCCGGGTCTGCGGTGCCGGGCCGCCCTCCTCCGGCGCCGTCGCCGTGGGCCAGGTGCTCACCCTCATCGAAACTTATGATCTCGGCGCGACCCCGCTCGAGGTGCGCCCCTCCCATCTGATCGCGGAAGCCGAGCGCCTCGCCTTCGCGGACCGAGCCCGCTACGTCGCGGATCCCGACTTCGTCGAGGTGCCCGCGGGCCTGCTCGATCCCGGCTATCTCGCCGAGCGTCGCGCTCTCATCGATCCGGCCAAGGCCGGAACGGGAATCGCGGCCGGCAGGCCGCCGAACATCAAGCATGGCGCCTTCGGCCTCGACGCGACGAAAGAGCGAGGTGGAACCAGCCAAATCTCTATCGTCGATTCCGAGGGCGACGCCTTCTCTATGACGACGAGCATCGAGCACGCCTTCGGCGCGCGGACGATGATTCGCGGGTTTCTCCTGAACAACCAGCTTACCGATTTCTCCGCGCTCCCGGTCGACGTCGGGGGCAACGCCATCGCCAACCGCGTAGAGCCGGGAAAGCGGCCGCGCAGCTCAATGGACCCAACAATGGTGTTCGGCGAGAACGGCGCACTTCACTACGTGCTGGGCTCACCCGGCGGCCCGGCGATCATCTTCTTCAATCTCAAGGCAATCGTCGCGCTCATCGATTGGCAGCTCGATCCCGCGCAAGCCGCGGCGTTGCTGAATTTCGGCGGCACCGAAGAAGCCGTCCTCATCGAGCCTGGAGTAGCGTGGAATTCCTTCGCGGCGGGGCTCGCGGCCTTGGGCCACGAAATCCGTCGCATGCCATTGACGAGCGGTCAGCACATTATCGCCGTCACGCCGGACAGCCTCGAAGCAGGCGCCGACCCCCGCCGTGAAGGCGTGGCTTTGGGGGATTAGACCCCTGGGCTCCAACGCGCTATGCGGTCCGGCATGACTGGAAGGCGTTACGGCATCGCAATTCGTGGCGCAGGCATCGTCGGCCTCTGGCAGGCGTTGACGCTGGCCCGGCGCGGCCACGCCGTTACTCTCTATGAGCGCTCGACCGAGCCGTTCAGTGGATCCTGCAGCCTCTATGCCGGGGCCATGCTCGCCCCGCGCTGCGAGGAGGAAAGTGCTGATCCAATCGTTCGCCAGCTGGGCGAGCGCGGCATCGCGCTGTGGAAGGGGACTTATCCAGGCACCGTCGCCAAGGGCAGCCTGGTCGTCGCCGCGCCCCGAGAGAAAGTTCTGCTCGACCGCTTCGGCCGCATGACCAAAGGCTCGGAACGCCTGGAGGCCGGCGCACTGGCCGCGCGCGAACCAGACCTTGCCGAGCGATTTGCGTGCGCGCTCTTCTACCCGGGCGAAGCGTCCCTCGACCCTATGGCAACCCTCGCCTTCTTGCTCGAGGCGGCACAGGCCGCAGGTGCCACGTTGAAGCTCGGCCACGCCGGCGTTCCTACCGGCGCGGACATCGTCATCGATTGCCGGGGACTGGCAGCCCGGGACGAACTGCCTTCGCTCCGCGGGGTTCGGGGCGAGCGCATCATTTTGCGCGCACCCGAGATTGCACTCGCAACTCCCGTGAGGCTGTTGCACCCGCGCTTTCCGCTCTATGTCGTGCCCTGGGGTGACGGACGCTTCATGGTCGGCGCCACCGCCATCGAGAGCGACGACGCCGGACCCGTTAGCGTGCGGTCGACGTTGGAACTCCTGAGCGCGGCCTATGCGGTGGATCCCGCCTTCGGCGAAGCCGAGATTATCAACCTCGGCGCCGGTGTGCGGCCCGCCTTTCCCGACAACCGGCCTAGGATTTTGACGGCGAAAGGCTATATCTACGTCAACGGCCTTTATCGGCACGGCTTTCTGCTCGCGCCCGCGCTGGCCGCGCTGGTAGCTAATTACATTGAGACCGACGAAATCGATCCGGAGGTTTTCGTTGCAAATCCTGCTCAACGGTGAGCCCTTCGTCACCGACGCGCGCAATCTCGATGAGCTTTGCGCGGCACTCGGCTTCAGCGAGGCGAGGATCGCCACGGCGGTGAACGGCAGCTTTGTGGCGGCAGCCGAGCGCGGCGCGACCCAACTCGCCGAAACGGACGAGATCGAGATCGTTGCGCCGAGGCAGGGCGGTTGATGCTCGACCTCTACGGTAGGACTTTCACCTCGCGGCTTCTGCTCGGAACGGCGCAGTACCCCTCGCCCGAGATCCTGCGTCAGGCTGTGCAGACCTCAGGCACTGAGATCGTCACCGTCTCGCTCAGGCGCGAGTCGGCGCGCGCACGCACCGGACAAGGCTTCTGGTCGTTGATCGAGGAGCTTGGCTGCCGCGTGCTGCCCAACACGGCGGGTTGCCGTACCGCCAAGGAAGCGGTCGCCACGGCAGAGATGGCGCGCGAGCTGTTCGGCACGTCATGGATCAAGCTCGAGGTCATCGCCAATGACGACACGTTGCAGCCTGATCTTTACGGCCTGGTCGACGCCGCCGCGACGCTATGCGCGGAAGGTTTCGAGGTGCTCCCCTACACCACCGAGGATCTGAGCGCCGCCGAGCGCCTGGTCGCCGCCGGCTGCGCCGTGTTGATGCCGTGGGGCTCGCCGATCGGCTCCGCGCGCGGCCTCGCTAACAAATCCGCGCTCGTGTCGCTTCGCGCCTACTTCCCGGACATTCCGCTCATCGTCGATGCCGGCCTCGGTACGCCGTCTCACGCTGCTGAAGCCATGGAGCTCGGCTACGACGCCGTGTTGCTAAACACGGCCATCGCCAAGGCGGCCGATCCCGGGAAGATGGCAGAAGCATTCGCCAAAGCCGTGGAGGCCGGCCGGCTCGCCTTCGAGGCAGGCCCGATCGAGCCGCGCGATATGGCCTCGCCATCAACCCCCGTCGCAGGCACGCCGTTCTTTAAGATCGATCACGCGTCCTGATCGATTCACCTGCCCGGGGGGCGCGAGTCTTGGTTCATCTCGATCCCTTCTATCCGATCCTGCCCGACACGGACTGGCTCGCCCTGTTGTTGCCGCTGGGCATCAGTTTCGTGCAGCTCCGCATCAAGGATCAGGATACGCCGTCCGTCCGCGCCGAGATCGACAAGGCAATCGTGCTCTGCGCCGAGCATGACTGTCAGCTCGTGGTCAACGACTATTGGCGCGAGGCGATCGAGGCCGGCGCCGACTTCGTACATCTCGGTCAGGAGGACCTCGCCGGGGCGGATCTCGGCGCGCTAAGGGCTGCTGGCGTAAGGCTCGGCATCAGCACGCACAGCGAGGCTGAGCTTGCGACCGCGCTCTCCGCCGATCCCGACTATGTGGCGCTCGGCCCCATCTACCCGACGACCCTGAAGGCCATGCCCTGGGCGCCCCAGGGCCTCGCCCGACTCGCCGAATGGCGCGCTAAGATCAAATGTCCGCTTGTCGCCATCGGCGGAATCACCCTCGAACGCGCTCCCGAGGTGCTTGCTGCCGGCGCCGACTCGGTCGCGCTCGTTTCCGACCTCACCGGGAATAAGGATCCGAGGCGACGCACCGCAGAATGGATCATTGTCACCGAGCCCTGGCGACACTTTTCCACAGGATTTCCCCTCGCCTGACCGTCCGCTTTCGGGGTTGACCCGGAACCTACCGAGCGAAGATTATTTACTCTCGGGGGACGACAAGCAGTGGGGGCCTAATGAGTTACCGGCTCGATCCGGCATTGCCGATGAGCGAGGCTTTGCGAAGCGTGGCCTTCGCCGAGCTCGACATCGCCCACAACGCCCTCTCCGCCCCGCCCGAACGCCATTCCGGCGTCCACTGCGCACGCAAGTGCTTGAAACGGTTGCGCTCTCTCCTGCTTCTGGCACGGCCTGGTATGCCGGAGCCGGTGTTCGGCAGCCTCAATGAGCGCGTGTCGCGGATCGGAAAAGGCCTTGCCGCGGCGCGCGACGCACAGGCCCTCCTAGACGCCGTCGTCAAGCTCGAACGTCACAGCGAAGACTGGCTGGCGAGTCGCGGGCCGACCCAATCCTTGCGCGGCTGGTTGCAGAAGCGCCGCCAGACGGCAGAGCAGAATCTGGACCGCAGCACCGCGTCGGATGCCACCCGCGGCTTGCTGGAGCTTAGGCCGGCCTTCGCCGGTCTCGCCGTCTATCCTGACGATTTCGGCGCCTTGGCCAAGGGACTTCGACGCTGTTACCGCGAGACCCGCAAATCCTTCAAGACTGCCTTCCAAACGCAGGAAGACGAGGATCTGCACGAGTGGCGCAAGGGCGTTCAGTATCATTGGCGGCAGATGCAATTGCTCGCCCCCTGCTGGCCTTCGGAGCTGACGGCCAGAGCCGAGGCCGCGCGGTCGCTGTCGCAGATATTGGGCGACGACCACGATATCGCGATGCTGCGCAGGCTCGTTTCAACCCCCACCATGACCTTCGGCAGCCCGGATGAGATCGCCGCGTTCTTGAAGCGGTGCAGAAAACGCCAGAAGGTGCTGCGGAAGGAAGCCGGCGTCAGGGGCGCCAGGCTTTTCGTCGAGCACTCTGGGCCCTTCGCGGAGCGTATTCAGGCCTATTGGCTGACGGCCTCGATCGGTCCCGACAAGCCTGCGCCAGCGCCCCGGCCCGACAACGTGGTGGTGTTTGGCGATCCGCGCGCGGGCCGCGCCGGTCAGGGCTAAATCCTCACCTCCATCCCGTCATAGGAAACTTCCCAACCGGCGGCTTCCACAGCCGCCCGCTCGGGCGATCCTTCCCGCAGCACGGGATTGGAGTTGTTGATGTGGATGAAGATCTTGCGCCGGATGCCGAGCGGTGCGAGCTGCTCGATGCTCCCTTCCGCTCCCGACATGTTCATGTGGCCCATCCGGTCGCCGGTCTTGTTGAGGAGTCCTTGGGCTATCATCTCGTCATTGGTGTAGAGCGTACCGTCGAAGAAGAGGAGCGGCGCGTTCTTGAGCCGGGCCCGGAGCGCATCGTCGATCTTGGCGCAGCCGGCGACATAAAAGAAGTGGCGGCCGGTCGAGGCGTCGGTGATCTTGAGGCCGACCGTATCGCCCTCCTTAGTGCCGAAGCCTGCTCCGGCCTCCTCGTCTTCGAGATAGAGCGGAATCTTGCCCGGCACCGCAAAGGCTTCGATGGTTAGGCCGAGGGCACCCGACGGATCCATGACGGCAATGGACTGCCCGAAAGGCATGGGCAACCGCTCGACCAGATCGGGATTGAGCACGTCGAAAATGCTGTTCTCCGCAAGTATGTCGAGAACACGAGCGCTGCCGTAGATCGCGAAGGGCTGGCCCTCGCGCAGGCATAAGAGGCCGGCGACCGCATCGACATCGCCGTTGGTCAACACTACCGCCTTTATGGGGCTGTTGCGCGGACCGTCTTCGGCGCGCGGATGCAGCTCGGGCGTATCGTTGATCTGCTGCCTCAAATCGGGCGCCGCGTTGAGCAGCACCCATCGCCTTCCGTCTGCGCTGACCGCGACCGAGGCTTGCGTGCGCGGGGCAAGCCCCGCCGCGCCCTTGCGCGCGTCCAACGAATTGCGACCGTTGCAATTCCATTGTGGCAGGCCGCCGCCTGCCGCCGAGCCGAGGACTTTGATGAACATGATCAAGGTCTGAAATGGCGGCGGGGGGCCGGTGCCGTCAAGGCAAAAGACTTAAGCCAGGAAGCGAAATAAGGATCCGCAACTATCCACGCCTAGCCTGAAGGCGAGTGTACCCTGAAACTTCACTGCCGTATCGGAGGTCACGTCCGTTAGGCCGAACTGGACACCGACATTCGCCGAAATTTCCAGTTCCGGAGGCCCGGCCAGGACGTCCTCATCGTCCTCGTTCTCTTCATTCCCCTCACTGTCGTCCTCGCCGGGCTTGTAGAACAGGGTGGGACCAATGCTATGAGTCTGGTCGTCGAAGGAGCCGGAATGGGAAAGCTCCTCAATCTCGCCGAACATCTCTACGCCGATGCCCCAGTGAGACGCCACAGCGTATTCAGCCCTCCATCCATATTCGAATCCAAGACCATCAGTTTCAGCATCGCTGCCGACCTGATTCGTAAAGAGTGGGTTGAGAGTGAGTATGAGCGGGCCCTGCGCCAACTCTAGGATGGGACCGAATTCGATCTCATCGGCTTCGCCGCCAATCGTGACAATTCCGTAACCACCTTGGAAGGCCAAGCCGATGCCATTTCCCTCTCGCGCGACCAGTTCGACTTGGGTCTCGATCTCAACCGCATTGAGGTCGAAGTCTTCGCTTTGGGCTACTGAGTAGAAAGGGTGGTCGAGAGTAACCACCATCCCGTTACCCCCCATTCGACTTCGAAGTCGTGACTCTGGCGAAGTGGCGCTTCGTCCACTTCGGTGTCGAGCGAGCCGCCCTCCTCCTCTTCTCTTCCTCGCCGGCTGACGGAATTCCCTGATGGACGGCGCCGCGATATTCGAGCTCGATCTCGCCTTTTTCGATCTCCGACTCCTGAATCTCGAACTCTGCACGGACGGGGTTGGGATTAACTATTGCCCCAATCAAGCCGCCTAGAAGGATTGCCGCCAGAAGTGCCCGCAACCGGCCCCAGCTCATGTCGCCGCCGCAAATTTTTGTCGTTCTCTACGGAATTTGCCACGCGCATCCAAAGCAGCCAAGCCATTTTGATCGGATGTTGCGGAAATCAGGCCAGGAAAACTTGGCAACGGATCTGCGTAGTGAATTTCATGCATCTAAGTTGGTGAGGTCTTTTCACTTAGTGCATCTCCCACCTCACCCTAACGTGCCTGATGGAGGAGAACATGAGGGAATTTCGCTTTTGGCTTTGGTTCGGCTCACTCGCTGTCGCGGCCTTTAATGCTTGCTCGGCGATGGCCCAGGATACCTCGGTCGCCATCGAGCTCAACAAGATCGAGGCCAACGGCGATCAATGCCGGGCCTACTTCGTCATCGACAACAAGGGCGACACGAACTACGACGCTCTGAAGCTCGATCTCGTGATGTTCGGTCCGGACGGCGTGATCGGTCAAAGATTCGCCATCGACCTCGCGCCGCTCAAGGCCAAGAAGCGCACCGTCAAACTCTTCGACATAGCCAACACCGCTTGTGACCAGGTCGGCAGCTTCCTCATCAACGACGTGATGGAGTGCAAGGCTCAGTCCGGACAGCTTGACAACTGCCTGCAAGACATTGCCGTCTCCAGCCGGACCAAGAACGAGCTAACGAAGTAAGGACACTTCCGTGGAGCAGGAAATAGCAGTCACGGCCGCCGCCCCTGATTACTCGGTTTGGGGCCTCGTGATGCAGGCCGACCCCGTGGTCAAGGGCGTCATGCTTTTGCTGGTTCTCGCCTCGATCGCATGTTGGGCGATCGTGTTCGAGAAGATCATCCGCATCACTTGGCTCAACAGATCCATTCGCCGTCTCGGCGTGATGCGGGACAGCCGCGCGCGAGGCGGTCTGGTGCGCGAGGTGCTGCAGGCGGGAGAGCGCGAGGCGGAGATCGACCTCGACGACACTCCCGCCGAGAAGCGCTATCGCGTGGAAGGCGCCATGCGCTTTGCCGTCAAGGAGCATTTGCGCAAACTCGAAAGCGGTCTCCCCTTCCTCGCCACGATCGGCTCCGCCGCGCCTTTCATTGGCCTGTTCGGCACAGTATGGGGCATCGTCAATAGCTTCACCGCCATCGCCCAGCAAAAGGACACGAGCCTGGCCGTCGTGGCGCCCGGCATTGCCGAGGCTCTGATCGCGACGGCGCTGGGTCTCGCGGCCGCCATTCCTGCGGTCATGGCTTATAATCAGTTCTCGGTATCGCTCGGCCGCGCTTATGCGAGAGGCAACGCCTTCGTCATAGAGATTGCGCGGGAGTTCGTCGGCGGGACCGAGCGCGACGGCCGGCGCCAGCGAGGCGCGACAGTCGCGCCGATTCGCGCAGGGAAGCACTCCTGATGGCAATATCTGTCGGCAACGATCCTGGGGACGAGACCGAATATCGCCCCATCTCCGAGATCAACATCACGCCCATGGTCGACGTGATGCTCGTGCTCCTGATCATCTTCATGGTAACGGCGCCGCTCCTTGTCGCCGGGGTACCGGTCGATCTCCCAAACACCTCCGCCGCCCGCATCAGCCAACCGAAGAAGCCAATGATCGTTTCGCTCAGCCCGGACGGATCGCTCTTCGTGCGCGACGAGCAGATAACCCGGGATGGCTTGGTGCCGATGCTTCAGGCGATGCGTTCGGCCGAAGGCGACACCGTGGTTTACGTCCGCGCCGATAAGAGCATCGCCTATGGCGAGGTCATGGATATCCTTGGCCAGGTCGGCGAGAGCGGCTATGCGCGCGTTTCCCTGCTTTCGCAGCCAAAGCCCAATAGGGGAGCCTCGGGGGCAGGCCACTAGGCCGGATTCGTAAATCGTTATGGCGCTCCGCATTCTCCCTTGGCTGGTTTCGCTAGGCGTCCACGTCGCCTTCGCTCTGTCCATGTTCATCTCCTCCGGTGGCGCCGCGCTCGAGGAGGGCTCGGGCGAGGACATCATGGTGGTCGAGCAGGGCATCGCGGTGCAGGGCTTTGCCAAGCTTGGCGAGGATATGGTGACTGTCGAAGCGGTTGAGGCGCACCCGGTGCAGACGGCCGCCGCTCAGCCTCTGCCGCAGGAAGTGAAGCCCATCGAGGAGAAGGAAGATCTTCCGGTGGAAGAGGTGCCGGAGGAGGTCAAGCCGGTCGAGGACAAGGTCGTCGCCTCCGAGGCGGGTCCCGAGCAGCAGGACTTCAAAGAGCCCGAGGAGGTCGAGGAGACCAAGCCGGAAGAGGTGGTGAAGCCGAAGCGGAAGGAGCTCAAGAAGCCGGAGCCGGAAGTCGTCGAGCAACCGCTACCGCCACAGGTCGCCACACTCACGCAAGAAAGCGTCGTTGCCCAACGCAAAAGCTCCGGCGAAGAGAAGAAGGGCGGCGACACGACGGCGCATCGCGCTTATCTCGGCAAGCTTCGGTCTCATCTCGAACGCAGCAAGGTGAACCCGCGCACGAGCATTGTGGGCACCGCCGTCGTCCGCCTGACGGTGGCAGCCAGCGGCGAACTCGTCTCCAAAAGGATCGTGAAGAGCTCGGGTTCCAAGGCCCTCGACAACGCCGCGATGGCCTCTATCGACCGGGCATCGCCCTTCCCCCCGATTCCCAGCGACGTGAATCGTCAGATGCTCGAAGTATCAGTGCCCTTCAGGTTCACCGTCCGCTGACGCATCGCGCTAATCAGAGTGAATGAAGACCTTGAGCGCGACGTCGGAGGCTTCCTTGGTGAGCCCGAACTGAGCGCCCGGGCTGACGGTAAGCTCCCGGCTCTTGGCGTAGACGTCGTCTTCGCCCGTCTCGTCGTCATCCTTGCCGAACGTGTAGTAGAAGGCCGGTCCGATCGAAGGTAAGTGAATGCCGCCGGCCTCTTCCTTGCGCGCCTCGAGTACCGGATCCTCGAGACCGCCTTGAATGGCGAAGCCGAGCCAGTCGCCCTCCCGGGAAATCAGCTCGATCTGCCTTCGACTTCATAGGCGCTGAGCCTGAAATTCTCGCTATCGGGAACGTCGAAACCGTGCGTCACTGCGATCAGCCAGTGGCTGGTGACGCTCATCTGAAGCTCGGCCTCGTGGCTCTGCCGCAGGGGTGCCTACTCCTCGTCTGGAAGCAGCAGGCCGGATTCGGCGCTCGGCAGCCGGAGTGCCAAGCGCGCCGATATTGGAGCTGGATCTCACCCGGATCGATGGTCGATTCCTGGATCTCGAACTCGGCGAGCGCCTGATGAGCGGGCGGCCGCAGAGCGAGTGCGGCGGCGCCGGCGAAGGCCGGCAATAACAACGCCTTACGAGCAACGCGCTCCCTACCCCGACCCGGTCGCAAAAGCTGTCCCTCACCAGCTGCGGCCTCGGCGGTCCTACCGCCTTGCTAGCCCCGATTATCTAGCGCCTTGGCATCCATCCAATGCCAATTTGCGCTTTTGCCAACTAACCGGGCAAACTATGCCATGTTGCGGGGAAGACAGGATTTTGGGCTACTCTTTGGCGCATGTGCGCTCACGCGTGATGCCCCGCAGATCCGCGCAAAATGCAGTATAGGTACACAAAATCTTCGAGGACGGCGGCCTTTTTTTGGGCCGCCTCGTGGGAGGAGATCTGCCTGTGGCCGCACCCAAAGCGGCTGTCATGGGCTAAGAGCGAGCAATGCGCTATCGCACCAAGCTATTGATCGCGGCCGGCTTGCTCCTCGCCATGTCCCTTTCCGCCGCGGCCCTCGCCTATTGGGGCGTCGCTCAGTCGCATCGCTACCTCACCAGATCTCGCATCGCGCACGAACAGCTCGAGCGCCAGCTGCAGCTCTCCCGCCACAGCCAGCAGCTGTTCAAGGCTTGGACTGACACGCTGCTGACCGGGATGACCGACCGGCCCCTCGGCGCGGCCTATTTGAACAAGGTGATCGAGTCGGATCTCGCGACCTTGCGCGAGCTTTCGCAGAAAGAGCTCACCATCGTTGGAGGCGATGAGAAGAGAGCGGAATCAACCGAGCTGGAACGTCTCGACGCCATCAAGCGCGAATATCAGCATACGCTCGACCAGCTCGCCCAGGTCGAGCAGCTACGTAGCCGCGGCCGGCCCGATATTGCCTGGCAGAATCTGATCGAGCTGCTGAAAGGCGGCATAGACCAGAAGCTCAACGAGCTGATCGAGGTCGCCGTTGCCGACGAGACCGCCGAGGTCGTCAGGATCGACGCCGACGCCGCTCGACTTCTCACGAGACTGGAACGCATCAGCCAGGTCCATGCCGCGCTCGCCATCCTGACGACCCTTGCGCTGGCGATCCTGCTGATCCGCGGCTTGCGCGCCCCTCTTGCCGAACTCCTACGCGGTACGGCCAAGCTCGCCGAAGGCGACCTTTCTCATCGCATCGTTATTTCCGGACGAGACGAGTTCGCCGAGCTCGGCCGCAGCTTCAATAGTATGGCGGCCGATCTCCAGGCCCACCAGAACGCCTTGCAGGACGCCCACGCCAATCTCGAGACGGTGGTAGAGGAGCGCACGGAGGAGCTGCGCCTGGCGAACGAATCGCTACGCAAGATCGACGAGACGCGCCGCGCGTTCTTTGCGGATATCAGCCACGAGCTCCGCACGCCGTTGACCATCATTCGCGGCGAGGGCGAGATTTCGCTTCGCGGCAAGAACAAGCGGATAGCGGAATACAAGCACTCGATCGAGCGGATCGTCGAGCAGGCAAAGCACCTTTCGGTGCTGGTGAAGGACCTACTCTTCATCGCCCGGCAAGGCGCGGGCGCCGGCAAACTGAACCTCCAGCCCCTCGATCTTGGGAATCTCATTGAGAAGGTCTGCGGCGACGCCAAGGTCATCGCCCATGACAAGGCCATCGATATCGAGGTCGCCAATGGCGGCTCGCATCAGATGGTCCGGGGCGATCCCGCGCGCCTCAGACAGTTGTTTTTGGTGCTCCTCGACAATGCCGTGCGCTATTCAAAATCGAAAGGCGCGATCGAGGTCGAGGTCGGCGGCTCGGCCGGCGAGGTCACGGTGCGCGTGTCCGATCGGGGCATCGGGATCGCACCCGAGGAGCTCGAGGGTATTTTCGAGCGATTTCGCCGCGGCGGCGCCGCTTCCGCGATAAACGAGGAAGGACTCGGCTTGGGCCTGCCTCTGGCCAAGACTATCGTCGAGGCCCATAAGGGACGGATCAAGATGGAGAGTGAGGCCGGCAAGGGGACGACCGTCACCGTCACGCTGCCTGCCGAAACCCGGGAGACGCGGACTTGAATGTGCTTTTGGTCGAGGACGAACCCCGGGTCGCCGACTTCGTCGACCGCGGCCTCCGCGCGGAGAATCACGGCGTGACGGTTGCCGCCTCGGGCGCCGAGGGCGTCGACCTCGCCAAGACCGGCGAGTTCGACGTCATCGTGCTCGACCTCATGCTGCCCGACATGCATGGCTACGAGGTTTGCCAGCGGCTGCGCCAGGATGGTCTCCACACGCCGATCCTGATGCTGACCGCGATGGATGCGCTCGAGGACAAGATCAAGGGCCTCAAGATCGGTGCCGACGACTATCTGACCAAGCCATTCGACTTCGACGAATTGCTGGTCCGCATCGAAGCGCTGGTACGCCGCACCCATAATTTCGCACCGGGCTCTAACGTGCTGCGCGTCGCCGACCTGGTGCTCGATCGGGCCCTGCTCGAGGTGAAGCGGGGCGAGGAGACGATCAAGCTCACGGCGAAGGAGCTCGCCATCCTTAATCTATTGATGAGCGCCCCGAGCCGTGTCTTCTCACGCACCCGCATCCTCAATCAGGTCTGGGGCTATAGCGAGGACCCGCTCACCAACGTGGTCGACGTCTATATCGCGCGGCTCAGGCGAAAGATTGATACCGAAGGCAGCGCGCCTCTGATCGAGACGGTTCGCGGACACGGCTATCGGCTCAAGCCTCCAAGCTGACGGGCCGAGCGTTCGGGAATTATTGCTTATACTTCCCGCACGAATGGCAAGCGGTAATGGAACCTTGCTATGTCACGCCGGATCGGTAGATTATGCTCCGCCACTCGACCACGCGCGATAATTGTTTAGGCCTTGCCAGAGGGCCATGGCCGCACTTGCCGCGCCGCGGCAAAATTGCGTGCGCCCGTCGTCTGGCCAGTCCCAATGCAATTGGTCTGGAGCCAGAAAAACAACGTGGAGGAGCGCCCGTTGCGGTCACGACTGTTAATAACGCTGGTCTTCGTCGCGGCGACCTTCGCCGTCGTCACAGCCTCGAGCGCGGCCAACACGGTCAAGATCGGCGTGCTCAAATTCGGCACGGTAAGCTGGGTGCTCGATACGATCGAGGCAAATAGGCTCGACGAGGCCGAGGGGATCGATCTCGACATCGTGCCGCTTGCAAGTACGCAGGCGACGACTGTCGGCCTTCAAGCAAGCTCCGTCGACGTGATCGCCACGGACTGGCTTTGGGTCTCCCGTGAGCGCAACAACGGTGCGGATTTCACCTTCTCGCCCTTCACCACCGCGCTTGGCGCCATCATGGTGCCTCCCAACTCCCCGATCAAAACCCTAGCCGACCTCAAGGGCAAACGCCTCGGTGTGGCGGGCGGCCCGCTCGACAAGAGCTGGCTCCTGATCGTGGCTTACGCGCTCCGCACCGCTAATCTCGACCTCCGCACCGAGACCACCCAGGAATACGGCGCACCGCCTCTGTTGAACGAGCGGGCGAAGCAGGGCGAGATCGATGCTGTTCTCAATTTCTGGCCCTATGCGGCGAGACTTGAAGCCGATGGCTTTACGCAGCTGATCGGCATCGAGGAGGTTGTTCAGGAGCTTGGCGCCAAGGGCGAGGTTTCGATGGTCGGCTATGCCTTCAATGAAGGCTGGGCCGATCAGAATCTCAAGGCCATCCAGGGCTTCCTCAGGGCCGCGGCCAAAGCCAACGAGCTGCTGGCCACCTCGGAGGCGGAATGGGACAGGCTCAAGCCGCTGATGGCCGAGAACGATCCGACTTTCAACGACGCCACGTTCGAGGCGTTGCGACGCCGCTTCCGTGAAGGAATCCCGGAGCGCTCCACTGCCGCCAACGAAGCTGACGCGAAGGTCCTCTATCAGTTCCTTCGCGAGCTTGGCGGCCCGAAACTGGTAGGGCCCGCTACGGAACTCGCACCCGGCACGTTTTGGCAGGGTGGCGTAAAGTGACCGTCACCGCTGTACCCTCCGAAGCGGCGCCGCGGTCGCGAATCTGGCGCGGGCCTCTCGTGTCGATCGTTTCCGTGGCCGGCTTTTTGCTCGTCTGGTTCATCGCCGCCGAGATCGCTCAAAGCCGGCTGCTGCCGGGCCCGGTCGCTGTACTTCAATACATCTACGAGGAGTCGGTGCATGGCGACCTCGTCGCCGAGCTCGGCATCACGTTGTGGCGCGTGGCGGCCGCTTTCGTGGTGGCCATGGCGATCGGCAGCGCGCTTGGCGTCGCTATGGGCCAGATGCCGGCGCTCAACCGCGCGCTCGATCCCTGGCTCATCGTTTTTCTCAATCTGCCGGCCCTGGTTATCATCATCCTCGCCTATGTCTGGTTCGGCCTTAACGAAACCACCGCCATCGGCGCTGTCGCCCTCAACAAGATCCCCAATGTCATCGTCACCTTGCGCGAGGGCGCTCGTGCGCTCGATCCGGGCCTCGACGAGATGGCGCGCGCCTATCGGCTGTCGTCGCTCAGCAGGTTCCGCAACGTTACGCTGCCGCAGCTTCAGCCCTATTTCGCGGCTGCCTCACGATCTGGTATCTCCTTGATCTGGAAGATCGTTCTAGTGGTCGAGCTGCTTGGCCGGCCGAACGGCGTGGGCTTCGAGCTGCACCTCAACTTCCAGCTCTTCAACGTCACCGCCATCCTCGGCTACACCCTGGCCTTCGTCGCCGTTATGTTGGCGATCGAATATCTACTGGTGCAACCCCTTGAACGACATTCAACACGCTGGCGCAACAAGCCGGTTTGAGATCCGCATCGAGGAGAAGACCTATGTCGGCGCCGACGGCTCCTCGGTGCCCGCCATCCGGGACTTCGTGCTGGATTTGAAGCCAGAGAGCATGAC